>CAZBJW010000249.1:0-6460 GCA_964492135.1 uncultured Anaerolineales bacterium | reverse complement strand
CACGATCCTCATCGTGTCCGCCAGGCAGTTCAAGCCGCTACAGGTTCCGCAGCGGCTGCGAGATCTGCTAACTCCCTATGTGCGACAGGCCGCGCCTGACGCCGGTTCGACGGAGGCGAAGCCCCCAGGGCCAGTCAGCAATTTCGCCTACGGGTCCGGGGTTGAGCATCGAGACAAGCCTTCCCAGCGATCCTCCCAGCATTCATTCACCACCGACATCAGGGTAGCGAGCGCCGACATAGACCCTGCCGGGCTGGTGTACTTTGCGAGTTATCCCGTCTTTCTTGCCAGGACCGAGGACGAGTTCTTCTGCGCTATGGGCCATCCCCGGCCCGCCCTGGAGCAACGACTGAACGTCAAGCTCTTCCAACAGAATCTCCACTTCCGATTCAAGAAGGGCGCCACATACGGTGACCTGCTCGAGGTTTCCCTTGGGATCGCTCACGCAACGCCCCAAGCCCTCACCTACTCCTTCCAGTTCTCTAACAAGGCCGACTGCTCAGTGGCCACAGAAGGGTACGTCACTATCAGACCTCTTTCCAGGCCTTCTCTAGAGCCCATCGACGTGGCGGACCAGCTTGCTGATATGTGTGGATAGATTATGTCTATTTGGAGTTGAGTTACCATAATCCCACACCTGGCCACCCAATCCGCAAGTGCCTTATGTAAACTACGGCGCGTAGCGCTTCCCGATTACGCATAGGCGACAATCTTAGCTACAATATGATCAAGGAGGTCAAGAAATGGCTGAAGGAACACAAGTGAAGAAAGCGATGTGCTTCTTTTGCAAGCCTCGCTGCATCGTCAATGTGCACGTCCAGGATGGGAGACTGGTCAAACTGGATCCGCCTCCCATGAAGATGTGCACCCGCTGGAGGACGGCCGGCGAATGGTTCTACCATGCCGATCGTCTCAAGTTTCCTCTCAAACGTGTCGGAGAAAAGGGCGAGGGCAAGTGGGAGCAGATATCCTGGGACCAAGCCCTGGATCAGATTGCCGGCAAACTCCAGCACATCAAAGACGAGTTCGGTGCTGAGGGCCTGGGCGTGACCGGGGGCACCAGTCGCACCTACGAGGAGCTCAACTCCAGGTTCCTCAACCTCTTCGGTAGCCCCAATCAGACCAATCAGGGGTACATCTGCCACGGCAACTCGGCGGTCGTGGCCACGATGCTCTACGGCTGGTGGCCCTACTGGATGTCCACCGAAAAGCTGGACAAGACCAGGTGCGTGATGCTCGTGGGCCGGGAGCCCAAACCCAGCCATCAAACTGTGTGGGAGGGCGTGGTCAAGGCCAAGCAGAGAGGCGCCAAGCTCATTGTGGTCGATCCCCGCCGCGAATCCGCTGCCGCGGCCGCCGACATCTGGCTCCAACTCAGACCCGGAACTGATGCCGCCCTACTGCTGTCCATGATGCAAGTGATCAACGAAGAGGAGCTGTATGATAAGGAGTTCGTCCAGAACTGGTGTCACGGCTTCGAGGAACTGTCCAAACGAGTGGAGGAGTACCCGCCGGAGAAAGTGGAAGAGATCACCTGGGTTCCTGCGGATCAGATCAGGGCGGCGGCCAGGATGTTCGCCACCAACACGCCCTCGTGTGCTATCGAGGGTATGGGTGTGGCCCACCAGCCCAACACGCTGCAGGCCCTCCACGCGAAGCATGCCCTGTCCGCCATTGTGGGCAACATAGACGTGGAGGGGGGCGAGGAGCTGCTGGGGCCGGCTCCATTCATCACCGAGCACGAGATCGAGCTGCCTGACGCGCTGCCGGTGGAGCAACGGTCGAAAATGCTGGGCGCTGACAGGTACAAGCTCTACACCTGGCCGGGCTACGAGATGATCCAAACCAACGTGGAGCGTGTCTGGGGGAAGCGGTGCGACATGTACGGCTATACATGTCTGGCCAGCTCCCCCGCATTATACAGGGCCATAGCTTATGAAACCCCCTACCCTGTCAAGGGCCTGATAACACTCTCCAGTAATCCCATGGTCACCATTCCGAACATCAAGCTGGTATACAAGGCGTTGAAGAAGCTGGAGCTCTACGTGGTGGTCGATTTCTTCCCCACCCCCAGTGCCGCATTGGCGGACTATGTGCTCCCCGCCGCATCCTGGCTGGAGCGTGATTTTCTCTTCAACTACCATAACACCACGCCCGTGATGAAGGCTGGCGAAGCCGCGCTGCCCAGGGTGATCCCGGGGGAATACGATCGTCGCACCGACTTCGAATTCTGGCGTGGTCTGGGCATCAGATTGGGACAGGAAGAGTACTGGCCCTGGGAGACCGTCGAGGAATACTACGACTACAGGCTTGAGCCTCTGGGCTTCACCTTCAGGGAGCTGCTCGACCGGGGCGGCTGGGCGCCCGAGGAGTACAAGCCCCGGAAATACCTGGAGACAGGCTTCGGCACGCCCACGGGCAAGATCGAACTGTACTCCACTGTTCTGGAGACACTGGGATATGATCCCTTGCCCAGGTACATGGAGCCGCCAGAGAGCCCCATCAGCACTCCGGAAGTTGCCAAGGAGTACCCTCTGATCCTGATCACCGGAGGGCGCTTCCTGCCCTTCTTCCACTCGGAGCTGCGCCAGGTAGACACGTTGCGCAAGCGACATCCCTACCCTATCACCCAGATTCACCCCGATACGGCCACGGACCTCGGCATCGAAGATGGGGACTGGGTATGGATAGAATCGCCCCGTGGGCGCGTGATGCAGAAGTGCAGATATTTCGAGGGCATCGATCCGCGCGTAGTTCACGCCCAGCACGGCTGGTGGTATCCTGAGATGCCTGGAGAGGAGCCTTGGTTGCATGGGGCCTGGATCTCTAACATCAACGTTCTCACGTATGACGATCTGGACTTGTGCGACGAAGCCTTGGGTTGCTGGCCTCTCAAGACGCTGCAGTGCAGAGTCTACAAAGTCAAGACCTACGGGCCGTCAGCTCTACCGGCGGTGTGAAGAGCATTTGACGGCACGGTCGCGGGCCTCTAAGCAGTGAGGGGCAGTTGTCCAGCGGGGCTGTGTGCTGTGCGGAACCGGCTGGACTGCTTGACAGATGCTTTCGCTTGCGGTATACTGCCCCAAAATCGGCTAGTAGACTACATAGATAACCATCGGGGAGCTTGGTGAGCCAGGCTGAGAGGAGTCGGCCGAATGATCTCGACCCGCTGAACCTGATCTGGGCAATGCCAGCGTAGGGAGTGTGTTACCGTCTTGGTACTACCGAACCGCTGCCCTACGAAGGTGGCGGTTCTTCGTTGAGGCGAGATTCAGCTAGCGAGCAACTTACATAGACGGACCGTCGCAAGCCTCAGTATGCCGCGCGTGGAAAGAAGCGATGGAGCTACGCCAAATGGAGTGCTGTGCTTCGAGGTTTCACTTCTTGCGCGGAAGTCCGCGCCGAGAGAGCCGGTCTCTTCCTTTCCTCCTGTCTCATGATGCGGTCCAGGCGCAACAGAATCGATGTTCCACCATGCCGGCCATCCAACACAGCAGTGGGCCGGCCTTTCTCTTGCGCGACCACAGCAGTGAGTCTGTAGTGAACAGAACATGACAATCCTAAGGGTCGAAGGCCTCTCCAAGTCGTTTGGCGGGCTGATGGCACTGCACGACCTGGACTTCGAAGTCCGGACAGGGGAGATCGTTGGTCTCATCGGGCCTAACGGTTCCGGCAAGACCACCACTTTGAATCTCATCACTGGGTTCCTCAAGCCCGACTCGGGCTCAGTAACGTTCAGAGGTGAGGACATAACCGGCCTACCTCGCTATCGGGCATCCCAAAAGGGAATAGCGAGAACTTTCCAAATAATCAAACCTTTCCTCGATTTCAGCGCGTTGCAGAACGTGATGGTGGGCAGGTTGTATGGGCGGCAGCCGGTGAGAAGTCCCAAGGCGGCGGCCAAGGAAGCGAGGGACTTGCTGCATGAGGTAGGCCTTTTGGAAAAGGAGAGGGTCTTGGCTAAGAACCTGACTCTGATGGAGCGTAAGAGGCTGGAGTTAGCCAGGGCCCTCGCTGCAAAGCCCCATCTGCTGCTGCTGGATGAATTGATGGCAGGTCTCAATCCCGCAGAGGCAGAAGGTGCCATGCAGCTGGTCGAGCGGATACGGGGGATGCACATAGCCATCGTGGTGATAGAGCACATCGTGAAGGCCATACTGGGCATCTCGGATCGAATTGTCGTCTTGAACATGGGAGAGAAGATAGCAGAAGGTCCCCCAGAAGAGATCGTACAGAATCCTCAAGTGATAGAGGTGTTCTTGGGAAAAGCCCGTGCTTGAAGTAGAGGAGATCGACGTCTTCTACGGAGACCTTCAAGCCCTATGGGGCACTTCTCTCAGGGTCCGTGAAGGCGAACTCGTTGCTCTCATCGGCCCGAACGGCGCCGGCAAGACGACCACTCTGAGGGCCATATCCGGCCTTCTCGAGGTAGGCTCGGGGAGCATTCGCCTGCACGATCACCGGCTCAACGGGGAGTCGCCACACCGGATAGTCGAGATGGGCATCTCGCACGTGCCCGAAGGGGGAAGGATATTCACCTCGATGAGCGTCCTCGAGAACCTCGAGCTGGGCGCTTTCACTGCTCTTGCCAGGAAGGCTAAAGACGACAGCCTGCAGTGGGTCTTCGAGATCTTCCCGCGGCTGCAGGATAGACAGAAGCAACGGGCGGGCACCCTGAGTGGTGGTGAGCGACAGATGCTGGCTATCGGCAGGGCTTTGATGTCCAAGCCCAAGCTCCTGCTCCTGGATGAACCCTCATTTGGCTTGGCACCTGTGCTTGTGGAGCATCTCTTCGAAGTTGTCCAAGATATAAACCAGCAGGGAGTGACCGTCCTGCTGGTGGAACAGAACGTGCGTGCGGCTTTGGAATTGGCCCACCGCGCGTACGTGATTGAGAACGGCAGGATAGTGGGGCAAGGCACTGGCGAGGATCTATTATCCTTCGAGTCAGTGAGAAGCGCCTACCTGGGATCGAAATGAGGCCTCTATGCTAGAACCCATGGCCCAGAGCCTGGCCTTTGGCATACTGGTGGGAGCTATATACGGATTGGCAGCAATGGGCCTTTCCCTGGTGTTCGGAGTCATGAAGTTCCTCAATGTGGCCCACGGTGAACTACTGATGCTGGGCGGCTACGCCAGCTTCTTCATGTTCAGCGTGTATAACGTGGATCCGTTCCTTGCCCTGCCGCTGACCATGTTGCTGCTCTTCGTGATAGGGCTCGCACTCTACCGTGGCCTATTCATTCGTGTGGTCAAGCTCGCTGAGGAGATCAAGATCAAGAACTCGCTCCTGATTGGATTTGGGCTATCCCTGGTGCTGCAGAATGCAGCTGTCCGTCTCTGGACCGCCAATGAGAGGGGCATCACGACCTCATACTCTGGGTTGGCGCTTACATTTCTGGGAGTGCGCCTGCCCGTCGTACGCCTGGGGGCGCTGACTATCGCCTTCGTCACCCTTGTTGCCCTCCAACTCTTCCTTCAAAGGACCTACATAGGTAAAGCCATCCGGGCTACCGTAGAGGACTGGGAGGCCGCCAGCCTGATGGGGATAAACATCCACAGGGTCTATCTACTTTCCTTCGCCCTAGGATCCGCTCTGGCCGCGACAGCTGGGACCTTGGTGAGCGTCGGCTATTCCATAGATCCGGGCATGGGACTGCATTGGACCCTCAAGGCTCTGATTGTGGTCGTCCTGGGCGGGTTGGGAAGCATGGTGGGCACCTTTGCAGGGGGCATTATGCTGGGCGTGGCGGAGTCTGTCAGCGCCTTTGTTGTAGGTGGTACTTACCGAGAAATGGTCGGCCTCTTCATCTTCATTTTGGTCTTGATCTTCAGGCCTCAGGGCTTGTTTGGTGAAAGATAGGGGCAGCCATGTGACTAAGGCAAAAGTCGTCCTCATCGCCGTAGCCGTCGTGCTGTTGGCCGTTTTTCCCCTGGTCGTGAAGAGAGAAGGTAGAGTCAACCTCATGATTCTTATTCTCCTCTTCGCCACTTTGGCGCAAAGCTGGAATATCCTCGGCGGGTACGCTGGACAGATCAACCTGGGTCATGCTGCTTTCTTCGGCCTGGGCTCTCTGGTCGCTCGCCTCCTTTGGATGTCAGGCCAGCCCATTCTGCCCAGCCTGGTGGCTGCTGCCGTGGTGACCGTCGCCTTTGCGATGCTCATAGGAGTACCCGCCTTCCGTCTCAGGGGGATATACTTCGCCATCGGCACGCTGGCGCTAGGCGAGATCCTGAACGTGACGGTGGGAAAGGCGTGGCCCGTAGTCTCCGCCCTCCCTGGCCCATACCTCGTGACCTATGAACTCGTCCCTCGCTACTACCTTTTCCTGGTCCTGGCCCTCATGGCGGTATAGACAGTAATTGATGAACAGGCGCTGCTCGAACTCGGAAAATATGTCCCGGAGGGCCTCCACGTCGGCGATTACCTGGCGGCGGACATCCTCGTCCACCGGTGGCC
>CAZBJW010000248.1:0-6491 GCA_964492135.1 uncultured Anaerolineales bacterium | reverse complement strand
GCTCCAGATCATCCAGGAATTCGTGCCCACCGAGAAGAAGATAGAGTTAGTGAACGCATTGATCAGTGCGGGTATCCGACGCATGGAAGTGACGTCGTTTGTGCACCCCAAGTTCGTGCCCCAGTTGAGAGATGCAGCGGATCTTCTGGCGCAGATCGATCGGCAGGGCTGCGTCTGCATGGCCATGGTGCCTAATATGAAAGGTGCCGAGCGCGCGGTGGAGGCCCAGGCGGACATGCTTGACGTGATCGTGTCAGCGAGTGAAAGCCACAACCGGAGCAATGTGCGCCGCTCCATCGATGAGTCCCTTGACGGGTTCGAGCCCATCTTTGCTCTGGCCAAGGAAGCCGACATACCCGTGCGAGCGAGCTTGGCCACTGCCTTCGGCTGTCCCTTCGAAGGCGACGTTCCGGTCAGTCAAGTTCTGAGGGTCTGTCGGCGTCTTTACGAGCTGGGTGTGATGGAGATAGCCCTCTGTGACACCACGGGAATGGCCGATGCCGTGCAGGTGGCCAAGGTGGTGAAAGCCTGCGTGGAGGGAATCCCGGATCTTCAATGGGCGGCCCATTTCCACAACACCAGGGGGGCTGGCTCGGCCAACCTCCTGGCCGCGCTCTTGGAGGGGATAACCATCTTTGATGCCTCCGTCGCAGGGTTGGGGGGATGCCCTTTCGCGCCAGGCGCCACTGGCAACGTGCCTACTGAAGACATGGTGCACATGCTGCACGAAATGGGGATCGATACTGGCATAGACCTGCCGGACCTGATCTCCACGGCTCAGTTGGCGGAGCAGATCATTGGGGAGACCCTACCAGGTCAGGTCATGAAGGCAGGTCGCACCTGCGACCTTCACCCCCTGCCGCCGATGGACGAGTAGTCTAGAGAAGGGTAGGGGACTGCCGCCGGAGGAAACGGCCCGCACCGCGGTGCCCCAGGAACTCGTTGTCCTTGACAATGACCTTCCCCCGGAAGAGGACGATTTCCGGGTAACCGCTCACCGTGATGTCCTCGTAGGGGCTGTAGTCTACGTTCATGTGCAGGTTCTCGACGGTGAGGGCCATCTCTCTGTTGGGATCCCAGACTACCAGGTCGGCATCCGAGCCAACGGCGATGGTCCCTTTCTGAGGAAACAAGCCGAAGGCGCGGGCTGGGTTGGTGGATACGAGTTCCACGAATTTGTTGAGAGAGACTTGTCTCCTGTTCACTCCTTCATGATATAGAAGAGGCACTCGCATTTCGATCCCTGGCATGCCGTTGGAGATCTTGGAGAAGTCATCTCGCCCCAGGTCCTTCTGACCGACGAGATTGAAAGGGCAGTGGTCAGTACCCACTGTGTCCACGTCGCGCGTCGCCAGTCCCCTCCAGAGGACCTCTTGATTTGCTGACTCGCGCAAGGGTGGTGACAGCACATACTTCGCGCCGCCGAAGCGAGGCTCGTCATATCTATGCATGTCCAGCAACAGGTACTGGGGGCATGTCTCCACGAGGACGGGTTGGCCGGCAGCAAGCGCCCTCTTCGCGGCTGCCAAAGCTCCCGAACAGGTGAGATGGACCACGTATAGCGGGGCTTCGGCGATGCGAGCCAGGGTCACTGTGCGCTGAGTTGCCTCTTCCTCAAATGGGGCGGGCCGGCTCCGGGGGTGCCAGTGAGGCTCCGTCTTGCCCTCTTTGATCAGCTTGGCGGTCATGAAGTCCACAAGTGCTCCGTTCTCACAGTGGACGCACACCAGAGCCCCGATTTCCTTTGCCCTGATGAGAACCCGCAACAGCTCATCGTCTGTGAGCCGCTCCGGATAGGCCAGATAGCATTTGAAACTGGTCACTCCCTCGGTCACCACGTCTCCCATTTCCGCCAGGACGCCCTCGGTGGCGTCGGTAACGGAGATGTGGAAGGCGTAGTCTATGACTGCTTTGTTCTTGGCCTTCGCCTTCCAGGCGTCCAGCGCCTGATGCAACGTTCCTCCTGGCGTCTGTTCTGCGTAGTCGATGATGGTGGTAGTGCCTCCGCAGGCTGCGGCAACGGTGCCGGTGTAAAAGTCATCAGAGGACACCGTGTCCATGAACTTCAGTTCCAGATGGGTATGGGGGTCAACAGCGCCTGGAAAGATGCATTTGCCTTCCACGTCTATGACCTCGTCCCCTTCCAGATCCAGGCCCATCGTGGCGATCGCACCATGATGGATGCCAACATCCGCACGGTAGACGGCGGAAGCAGTGACGATTGTGCCGTTTCTCAGTACTAGATCCATTTGCTCACCACGTCTGCTATGTCGATCTGTCGTAGGAGATACTCTGGCGGCAGGTCCTGGCGGAGCACCTGCCCATCGCAGAGCATACCACGTTTTTCTGCGTCAGGCACACTCTACGGGGCAGGCTTAGTTCGCTGGCTGGATCTTCCTCCCGCGGCGTGATCGCAGCGGACGGTGCAAGTGTGGCCTTGACGAGCTTCAGTTCCTCGGGGACCACGTGTGGTCCGATGCCGTCCGCAGGCGGAACTGTGATGTTGGCTCCACCCGTCAGGTTCTCCCTCGCGGCCAAGGTGAGCCATCTGAGGTCAAGAGCATTCAGCTCGCCCATCAGGTACGTCAAGGCGCGACTTGGCCTTGACCAATGAGAAAGAACCTCGTATGATACGAAAGTCGTTGTGGGGCCGCTCAGGATCTACTCGCGACGCCAGTGGAGAGGGAGAACCATGGGCAAAACGCCGGAGGGAAGACAGATTCAGTGTCTGCCCCCCCGCCGGGTACTGAAGATCCTGGAGGTGCTGAGCAATCTGGACGAGCCGACGGGACAGACGGAGTCGGCGAGGCGATGGATCGCTGCGGGGCCCTTAGTGCTGTGAGGAGGTCGTCATCTTGAGGGAAAAGAAGACAGCGGGCCAGGCGGTAGTTGACGCTCTCGTGGCGGAGAACGTAGATACGATTTTCGGGCTGGCCGGTTCGCACATACTCGCCATCTGTGACCGCCTGATAGACGCCGAGGGGATCGAGTTCGTGGTCTGTAAGCACGAGAACAACGCTGCGCTCATGGCCGACATGTATGGTAGGCTGACGCAGCGCCCCGGTGTGTGTCTGGTGACGGCTGGACCGGGAGCGACGAATTCCGTGACCGGAGTGGCTCAGGCGTACAGCGCTGCCTCTCCGATGGTCCACATCTCAGGGACCGTTCCGCGGCAGGCGAAGAAGGGTATCTTCCATGGTCTGGATAAGCCGGGTTTTCTGCACACGGTCTTCAGAGACGTCACAAAGTGGTCAGTGCAGGTGAGGGAGGTCGAAGACGTGCCGAGGATTCTGGCAGAGGCCTTCTCCGTGGCCAACAGTGGACGTCCGGGCCCTGTGCATGTGGAAATACCCTTGGATGTCCTCGATGAGCCACCCACAGAGATCTGGAGCTATGAGAGACAGCGCCGCCAAAGCATCACGCCCCATCCGGGATTGGTCGATGATGTGGCGCAGCTTCTCCTTTCGGCTCGGAATCCTGTCATCTGCGCTGGGAAGGGTGTGCGGGCCTCCGGTGCGAGGGCCGAGTTGGCGACGCTGGCCGAGTTGCTGGAGGCGCCCGTCACATTCCCTCGCGATGCCATCGATGTGCTTCCCGCAACGCATCCTCTGAACGCCGGCGCCTTCGGCACTTTTCTGCCGAACCCTTTCCCTCTTGAACTGATCAAACGGTCCGATGCCCTCTTGGTTATTGGGATGCGCGCGGGTACAACCACGGCGGAACTCGTTGATACTTGCGCGCCTGGTGACTATGTCTTCCTGACGCCGGAGGGAGAGAAGGACCTATCGGATCGAGCTTCGATAAGCGCCGCAGTGGACTCCAGGGCGATGCTCAGGGAGTTGATAGGTCACATTGGGGATGCGAAGGAAGCACCGGACAGAGACATTAGGAAGCGAATAGCAGAGACGAAGGCCGCTGTTCGCAAAGGCTTGAACGAAGAGGTGGAGAAGTATAGAGGCCAGAAGCCCCTTCACTTCGGGCTTGCCCTCAAGGAGCTTGTCCCTATGCTCGATGAAGACGCCCTCATCGCCTGTGACACTGGGAATCACGGGGTCTGGACGTCGAAGTGGCTCGAGGTGTATGGCACGCAGACATTGATCGAGCCGGGTAACTGGGGTGCGATGGGATTCGCCCTGCCGGGGGCCATCGCTGCCAAGCTCGTGGACCGGGAGAGGCAGGCAGTGGGCATCACAGGGGATGGGGCGTTCTTGATGTCGTATGGCGATTTCGGCACTGCGCTCGAGGTCGGGGCCAATGTGGTTATCGTGATACTCAACGACAGTCACTATGGGATGATACACGCGCTGCAGATGAGGGACTTCGGCCGAAGCTATAAGAGCGCGCTGCGAAGTCCGGACTTCGCCAAGTTTGCGGAGAGCTTTGGAGCCATCGGCATCCGAGTGGAGGACGATTCAGAACTAAAGGGTGCGTTCGAGAAGGCCTTGTCAGCGAATTGTCCGGCTATCGTGGACGTTGTTTGCGGCTATGACTTCCCGCATCCATCACCCGAGCAGTGGCTCCGGGCCAGTTCGCAATGAAGATGCACTTGCCCAGCAACTTTTACCCCTCGGCTGGCCGGAACCAAACCACAGTCCAGAGGACGCGCCACTGAGCTGCAGCGGTCACAGTTTCAGGGAGGAGCCCAGACCGCCCTCCAGTGCCTTCTCGTACGCAAGCGTGGCTATGGCAGCGTCCTGGACACCGACCCCGGTCAGGTCACATATCGTCACCTGTGAGTCGTCGGTACGACCAGGCTGGCGGCCCGATGTCAGTTCGCCCAGCTCGACGATTTCCTGATCCGCGGTAATGGTCCCATCCTCAAGACCGTGGTGCAGTTCTCCTCGCTCAAAGCATTGGACCTTGAGGTCGCACACCAGCAGGTCTGCCTGCGCCAGGGTCTCGCTTTGCAGTTCCTGCTTGTGCGGCGCATCGGCACCCATGGCCGTGATGTGTAGGCCAGGATGGAGCCATTGGGCTTGGACAAATGGTTTGGTGGAGGGAGTGGCCGTCACGACGAGATCGCTGTTGGCAACCACGTCTCGAACGCTTTCCTCAGCGTGGCAGCTGACCCCAATCACTTCTGGCATCTCCTCGACGTAGCGGTCCAGCCTTTCTCTATCTACGTCGTACGCGAGCAACTTTCCGAAATGCCGCACCTTGGCCAAGGCCATGATCTGGAATCGTCCCTGCGCTCCGGCCCCCACCACGCCCACCGTGGTGAGGTCTTGGTTTGCCAGGTACTTCGCAGCGACCGCCCCGGCTGCCCCTGTCCGCAGATCTGTCAGGTAGCCGTTGTCCAATAGCAGGGCCTCAGGGAAGCCGGTGCGGGCACTCAAAACCAGCATCATGCCGCTTCCGCTGGGCAGGCCAATGAGGGGATTGTCGTAGAAACCGGTGGCCAGCTTGACGACGAAGCTGGAGGCATCCGCTATGTGCGCCCCCTTGACGTGTAGCTCCCCGTTGCGCTCGGGCATCTCCATGCTCATCACGGGTGGCAGGTTGACCTCTCCAGCTGCAAGGCGGCTGAAGCTCTCTTCCACCGCTGCAATTGCCTCCTCGAGACTCACCGCTTGGCGGATATCTGCCTCTCCCACAACCAGCATCTCCATGTATCTCCTCTCGCCAGATCTAACCTCAGCAAGGACCACGGTCAATCCACGTGGCTACTGCTCACGGTTTCTCTTCCTCCAATATTCGCTCCAGGGTCATCAAAGCCCGATCTATGTCATTTGCCGTATTGTACAGATGCGGTGAGAAGCGCACCGCCCCGATGCGGGGAGAGACTACCACGCCCTCGTCATTCAACCGGCGGGCGATGTGCCCCTGATCATAACGTGGCAAACGCACTGTCACTATCGAGGATTTGAGATCGTCGACGGAAGGAGTGACGAACTCCGCCCCTAGCTCAGTGAGCCCCTCTACGAGGCCACTTGCCAGGGCCAGGTCATGGCTCTGGATCTTCTCGATGCCCATACCGAGCAGATACTCCATAGCTTCGGCCAGCCCTATGGCGCACCCGTAAGCGATGGTGCTGAACTCAAAGCGCCTGGCACCCGAGGGCCACTCCAGGCGGTCTGCCTGGAAGTCCCACACCTGATCCGTGCTGCGCCAGCCCACCAGACCGGGTTCGAGCCTGTCGTACAGGTCACGGCGCACGAACATGATCGCCGCCCCAAAAGGGCCACACAGCCATTTGTATCCCGTTACGGCCAGGACATCCACGCCCTCGGCCACCACGTCAATGGGCACCGCCCCGGCAGACTGGCTGGCATCGACCACCAGCATCGCACCGTGACTGTGGGCCACGCGAGCCAAGGCAGCCAGATCCAGCCGTTGCCCGGTGGAGTATTGCGCGTGACTGACGGCAACGGCTGAGGTTTGGTCGTCGATGAGGCCCATGAGTTCGCTCTGGTCTATGAGGCCGCCCTGGTTGGAGGCCAGTCGCACTTCACAACCCGTCAAGCGTGACACCCTCAGCCAGGGATAGACCC
>CAZBJW010000247.1:4753-6514 GCA_964492135.1 uncultured Anaerolineales bacterium | reverse complement strand
CAACAAGCCTGCGCGTAGAGAGCTGGATATCCCTGTGGAGTATGTAGGCTTCGACATACCGGATAGGTTTGTTGTCGGCTATGGCCTGGACTATGGTGAGATCTATCGCAACCTGCCCTTCGTCGCGGTGTTGAAGCCGGAACTATACTCTGAAGGTTGACCGCATTGCTCAGCAAAGTACAGAGTCTCCGGACCGGCGCAGCGCAGACTCTGGGGCAGGTGGACAGACCCTCGCTGGTACTTGCGTCCCTCACCTTAGCAACGTTCGCTCAAGGAAGCCTCACCTGGTCTACGAGGGTGGTGCTGGGCACCATGGTCGGCATCGGCGGTCTCGCCGCATTGTGGTCTGTGTGCGAGTGGCGTAGCAGCCAGACCCGAAGGCGCAGGCCGACCCTCATTGTCCTCCTCCTCATCCTCATTGGTGGCACGCTGATCTTGAAGACCCTTCCGTCGTTCGGCGCGGCGATTCCTCTGTACGCCACCGCGGTTGTGCTGTACGTCTCGAGCATGGGGAGGGAAGAAGAGGAAACCGCAGCGACATCGGAGCCGTATAGACCGACTGAGATCGTTCTCCTGATCGTGATCGTTGCTCTGGGATTCGTCCTACAGGCGTACCGCGTGGCCGTCATTCCGCCCGGATTCCATGGCGACGAAGGCGAGTCAGGCCTGCAGGCCCTCAGGCTCTTGCACGGGGAAGTGCCTAGCCTGATCTCCGTGGGCTGGTATCATTTGCCCATGATGAGCTTCGCTTGGCACGCGGCAAGCATGCGGATCTTCGGCGAGACGGTATATGGCTTGCGCATGGGCTCAGTGATTGTGGGCACTCTGACGTTGATACCTTTCTATTTCCTGGTCCGCCTCCTTTTCGACAAGAGGACAGCCCTCGTCGCTACGTTCCTGCTGGCCGTCTCGCATCCCTTCATCGCCCTCAACCGGCTGGGGATAAACTACACCCAGACGACTCTGTTTGAAGTGACTGCTTTCTACTTCCTCTTTCGGGGGCTGCGCACCAGGAGATGGTGGGATTTCGCTTTGAGCGGGCTGTTCATGGGAGGGGGACTGTATCTGTACTACGCCTCGCGGCTCGTACCTTTCATCGTCGCCGCCTTTCTGGTCTATGCTGCGATCACTAGACGCGGTTTCGTGCGCACCCACTGGCCAGGGGTGCTGATCCTGTGGTTCACCGCTATACTGGTCTTCGCACCGATGGCTGTATACTTCGTTCAACACCCTTGGCATTTCATGTCTCGCACCAGTCACGTCTTTGCGCTGTCCGAACAGGGATGGGTTGACGCCCCCTATCCCCGTGAGAGCACCGCAGTGGCCCTCTTGCATCAGGCCGGTCGCGTGCTACCGCTCTTCAACTACGGTGGAGACCGGAGCGGCCAGTATGGATATCGCGGCCCCATGCTCGATTTCATCACCTCGATACTCTTCGTGCTGGGGGTCGGATACTCGATGGCCCACCTCGACCGTCCGCGACACTTCTTTCAATTCCTATGGTTTTCGGCGACGCTGATCGCTGGTGGAATACTCACCCTGCCTGCCCCATTCGTGCCGCGGCTCGCCGGCATGCTGCCCGTCCTGTCCATCTTCGCTTCAGCGATCATAGTGCGGACAACAGAACTCTTCGCCGAAAGGTGTCGACAATTACGAGGCTCAAGAGTCGCCATCGGCGTGCTGCTCGCCATGGCTTGCGGTGGGGTTGCCTATCTGAACTACGACACCTACTTCAACCGGTACTTGTCCACCGTCCAAGGC
>CAZBJW010000247.1:0-4743 GCA_964492135.1 uncultured Anaerolineales bacterium | reverse complement strand
CGGCCATAGCCCGCTATATGAACTCCTTGGGCGATGATTACGAGGTGTATCTACTTGGTGAGCCGAAACTCTACGTGCGCCACGGCACCATCCGCTTCATCGCTCGCGAAGTCGAGGGAACAGACGTGCTCGATCCCTCGCAGTACATACCCCTGCGGGACAGCCACGGCAAGAATGCGGCCTACATCCTTCTTCCCTCACACCAGCACCATCTGGCGACGCTGCAGCAATATTATCCGGGCGGCGTGGTCCGGAACTTCACGCGTGAGACGGGCGAACTGTGGTTTACCACCTTCGAGGTCAGCAAACAGGACATCGCCGCCGTTAGCCCGGCCGCGCCCTGACGTTCGCGGTCTATCGCTTGCTCAGAGCTTCCTGGATGTTCGCCAACGCCTTCTGGATGTTCTCCACCGAGTTGGCATAGGAGATGCGGACGAAGCCCCGACCGTATTCGCCGAAAGAGGTGCCCGCCAGCATGGCCACTCCGCCTTCCTCCATCATGTAGTCTGCGAAGTCCCTCTCGCTCATGCCTGTTCCTTCTATGTTAGGGAAAACGTAGAAAGCGCCTTTGGGGTTGTTGCACCGGATGCCCGCGATGGCATTGAGCCCGGGCACTATCACATCTCGGCGCCGCCCGAATTCCTTCACCATTTCACGCACGGAGTCCTGAGGCCCCCGCAACGCCTCTACGCCAGCCCACTGGGTGAAGGTCGCGGTGCAGGAATTGCTATTGGTCATCAACCGTGTGATGTGGACCGCCAATTCCTCGGGCATCACACCATATCCTAGCCGCCAGCCGGTCATGGCGTACGTCTTGGAGAAACCGTTGAGCAGGATTGTGCGGTCCTGCACTCCCGGTACTGCCAGGAAGCTGACGTGCTCTCCCTCGTACAGAATGCGCTCATAGACCTCATCGCTCAAGACGATCAGATCGTGGTCCTTGGCTGCCTTGGCTATCCCCTCGAGATCATCCTTGGTCAAGACAGCGCCCGTGGGGTTCTGAGGGGTGTTGATGATGATCATTTTGGTGCGGGGCGATACCTTCTCCTCCAGCTGGGCGACGTCAAAGCGAAAATCCCTCTCCTCCTCCAGAACCAGCGGCACCGGTTTGGCCCCCACGAATTTGATCATCGATTCATAGATGGGGAAGCCTGGATTAGGATAGAGTACTTCGTCGCCCGCCTCCACCAGGGCGAGGATAGAGAAGAACATGATGGGCTTCGCCCCTGGAGTAACCACCACTTCCTCAGGCGTCACTTCGACTCCGCGCGTTTCCGAAGTGTACTCGGCGATGGCTTGCCGCAGCTCGGGGATGCCGGCTGAAGGGCAATAATGCGTATGGCCCTCCATGAGCGCGGTACCTGCCGACTCTATGATGTTGGAAGGGGTGTCGAAATCGGGTTCTCCGATCTCCAAATGAATGATCTCCCTCCCTTGGGCCTCCAAGGCCCGCGCTTTGGCTAGCACCTCGAAGGCTGTCTCGGTGCCCAGTCGACCCATGGCTTCGGCGAGTTTCACTTTCCGTACCTCCTTCTGAAGTAGTCGCAATCTTGCACTTCAAGCTCCGCGTGCTATAATCAACCCCGTCTACTCAACGGAAATCAGTTCCCGCTGGACTCGGCCGGCGTGGGGAGAGGCGTGCCGCCTCACCAGAAGCTGTCTTGCGCAGACTGTCCTCGCCGCGCCAACGTCCGTACAGGAGGTAGATCGTGCTCAAGAAGCTGTCCCTCGTTTCACTTGTACTCTTGCTAGTCGTCACAGCCTGCGCGGGCGGACAACCGCAGATCCCGACGCCGCCACCAGCACCAGAAGACACCATCATCTTCATGGGAAACCATGAGGGCAACGACGATATCTTCATGGTGCACGCTGACGGCACCGGGCTCACCAATCTGACCAAGTCAGGATCCGACGATGTGCTGTTCGCTTGGTCGCCCGACGGGCGAGAGATTCTCTTCGTGTCGGACCGTGACGGCAACTCTGAGATCTATACCATGCACGCGAGCGGTGCCTATCCTCGTAACTTGAGCGATGACCCGGCAGGCGATGGTTTTCCATGCTGGTCCCCTGACGGAGAAAGGCTAGCCTTCACCTCCAATCGGGATGGCAACTGGGAGATCTACGTCATGCGCGCCGATGGCTCCCAGCAAACCAGGCTCACCACCAATCCGGCGGCAGACGGCCATCCCGCGTGGTCACCGGACGGAAGCCAGATTGCGTTCGTGTCCGAGCGAGACGGAAACGACGATATCTATGTCATGAACAGCGATGGCAGCGACCAAACCAGGCTCACCATACATCCGGCCGACGATACCGAGCCCGCCTGGTCGCCTGACGCCAGCCGCATCGCCTTCCTATCGGACCGCGACGGCAACACCGAGCTGTATATTATGGACTCCGATGGAAGCAATCAGTACAACCTGTCACAGAGCGAAGCCAGCGACGGGGACTTCGCCTGGGCTCCCAACGGACAGAGCATTGCTTTCTCGTCGGAGAGGGACGCCAACGCCGAGATATACCTCGTCCGACTCAGTGATGGCGCCCTGGAGAACGTGACCAACGATCCTGGTCAGGACGTGCTACCCTCCTGGTCACCCGATGGCCAGAAAATCGTGTTCACTTCGCTGCGAGACGAAAACGCCGACATCTACGTGATAGCGCCTGATGGGGCTGGCCTGCAGAGACTGACCGAACATCCCGACGACGAATGGGCTCCTCTATGGGTCCCGTAGCCCTGCTTCTAGCCGAGCAAACGTCGGTAAAGCGTCAGCAGCTTGCTCCCGGCTCGTCGCCAGGTGAACTTCTGCGCCTGAGACACTCCTCGTTCTGCCAGACTGTCTCGCAGGCCACGGTCGTTCAGTATTCTCTGAATCTCATGGGCCAGCGCGCTGGAGTCATGCAAGGGCACCATGAGCCCTGCTTCCCCCACCACCTCAGGCAAGGAAGAACTACGGGAAGTGACCACTGGTGTGCCGCAGGCCATCGCCTCCAAAGGGGGGAGACCGAAACCCTCGTATAGCGACGGGAAGACGAAGACCTCGGCCAGGCTGTACACAGCCGGCAGATCTTCGTCAGGCACAAACCCCAGGAAGATGACGTCCTCCTCTAGCGACAACTCCTCCACCCTGCGGAACACGCCCTCGTATAGCCAACCCTTGGCGCCCGCTATGACTAGCTTGTGCTGTACCTCTGATCTCTCTCTCAAGGCTGCGTAGGCGTCCAGAAGCAACACGTGATTCTTGCGAGGTTCCAGAGTACCCACGGTAAGGATGAAAGGGGTATCCAGACCATACACTGCGCGGGCTCTGGACAGAAGTGCCTCGTCCCGAACTGGTCCGAAACTCCCCTCCACACCAGGATAGAGCACCTCCACTTTGTCAGGTGCGGTTCCAAACAGCTCGACGATGTCCTTTCTCGTATTGTCCGAATCGACCAGAACCAGGTCGGCCCGGCTGACCGCCCGAGGCACAGCTCTCGCTAAATAGCGCCGCAGCTTTGGTTCCGAACCCTCCGGACACTGCAGGAAGGAAAGATCATGAATCGTGACCACTGCTTTGGCGCGGCGGACGTGCGGCAGCACATAGTCGGGAGAGTGAAACACATCCACTGGCCCGGTGAAGAGATCGACCGGTAGAGGCAGACGCACGCGATGCCAGATGATCGTCCATATCCTCTCCGACAGTGGAAGGTTTCGTATGTGGAAGTTATCAGGCACGGCGGCGTCGAGTGTCTGGCCTTCATGGGGGGCATGGGCGGTCCCGCCCCCTGCGACGAGCAGCACGAACTCGTCATCGGCATCCAGTTCTGCGAGCGCTGTAACCAACCCGCGCGTGTAGCGTCCGATTCCGGCCCGCTGATGCGCCGCTGCGGTGTAATCTATCCCGATCCGCAACTATCTGTTCCCTCCGGCGCTCCCAGCACACGGGTGCCCCGATCAGCTGATGCTCCGATACGTCCAGATTCGGTTCATGCCGAAATTCCAGAACAGCACCACCACAGTGGCGATGGCCTTGGCGATATTGTAGCCCAGGGTCTCCCATCGGTGGAATATCAACGCATCAAGACCCAAGAAGATCGTCTGGTTGAGGACATATCCACCCATGCTCACCAAGCTGAATTGAATCAACTGAGGACCGAGCGGCTTTTCGCGTGATTCGGGGAAGGTCCATAGCCGATTCCAGATGAAGTTGCTCATCACCGCAGCGGAGAATGAGAAAGTGTTGGCCCAGAACTTGCTGAGCGCGAGAACCTGGATCAGCACGTTCAACACGGTGAAGTCCACTACGGTCCCAGTGGCGCCCACCATGGCAAACTTGACGAAACGCACGATCTCCTTCTGGTTGGCCAGAAGAGCCGAGCACGCTCTCCTCCATCGCGGACGAGAGTAGGCCAGTAGAACCAATCTCGACACTGCTGAGCTGGCAAGGAGAGGCTCAAGGAGCTTCGACAACAGGCACCCCGCATCTATGAGTCAATACATACATCAGTCCCAACACCATCGCCAGATGCATGTTCATTCCGTGTACATACAGATTGTCGAACAAGCTGTGGACTGCAAAGGCCGCAAGCACGCCCAGGATGCCGAGGGCCACGGCCTGCCAGATGCCGCTCAGCGCCCCAACCGACCGCCAGCTATAGCGGAATGCAGCAAGCATAAGCAGAACATACGCAGCCAAGCCCAGCAAACCAGCCTCTGCGGCGATATGAAGATAGTAGTTGTGCGCATGACCCAAGGGGTCGGCC
>CAZBJW010000246.1:0-6523 GCA_964492135.1 uncultured Anaerolineales bacterium | reverse complement strand
CCTCATGGTAAAGAGCGGAGAGCGGACTTCAATGGGGCGGAGGCCTTACTCCAGCGTGCACCCCAGGGGTCGCTTCTGCTCCGAGGAATTGTTTTTATGGGGCCCTGCATGATTGGGCTGGAAGTCGAGAACAGAGACTCATATCCGATATCGTGATATAGAAAAGAGGCCCGAGTAAACTTGAGGAAATCGCTCGTTATTCACCCGTTTCTGTTTGCGGTGTTCCCGATACTGTTTGTCTTTGCATACAACATCGATCAATTCCCGGCAACCGTGACTTTGTTACCGATGGCTGTCGCGCTTGGCCTCGCGGCCCTGTTGTGGTTTGCCCTGAGTCTTGTGCTGAAGGACAAGAGAAAGGCAGGATTTGTTGTCTCGCTCTTCTTTCTCCTATTCTTCTCCAACGAGAACCTCTTTGAGGCCACCAAGGGCTTGATTGCTCGAACGGACTGGCTCGAGAGCTCGCTGGTACGCCTGGGGGCCTCTGCGGCTGGCGTGCGACAGTTCGTCCTGCTTGCGTCAGGGGCGTTCTTCGCTATCGCGGTCTACTTTATCGTTAGGACACGGAGGAGTCTACACAACCTCACGAACATCGCGAACGTCGTGGCTGGGGCAGCGGTTGTGATCTCCCTCGCTAACATCGCGATCTATGAAGCAAGTGCCAGATTGGCCCTTCCTGGCAATGTTGGCGGGGAATCGCCAGAGATTCCGTCGGCGGATCTATCCAGCGAAGCAGCGCTTCCCGATATCTACTACATCATCCTGGATGGATACGGCAGAGAGGATGTGCTCCAGGAGGTATATCGCTATGACAACAGCGAATTGCTCGACTACCTCGCCACGCAGGGCTTCTACGTCGCCGACAGCAGTAGAGCAAACTACTGCCAGACTGCCCTTTCGTTGGCCTCATCCCTGAATCTGAAGTATCTGGACTATGTGGCAGAGCGGGTTGGCACCGACTATCGCCGGCGTGGCCCGCTAAGCGACGCAATTCATGACAATACGGTCTTCCGCTTTCTCAAGCAGCGCGGGTACGCCATCGTAACGTTCGCATCGGGCTGGTCTGCCACAGAGGTCAGGACCGCTGACGTTTACATGGCTGCCCGCTGGTATCCAGGCGAGTTCGAAGGTGACCTGATCGACATGACTCCTATTCCCTTCGTGGGACGTGCGCTCGGCGTTGGTGCCATGTACGATATGTACGCTTTGCAGAGAGAAAGGATCCTGTACACGTTTGACCATCTGGCGGACGCGACGGAACTGGAGGGTCCCGTCTTTGTTTTCGCGCACATTGTAGCCCCTCATCCTCCATTTGTCCTGGGGCGGGACGGCGAGGCCATTGATCCTGGGTTTGGGTTTACCCTCAACGATGGGAACCATCTGATCAAAGAAGGACGCCTTGTGCGCGATGAATACTTGAGGGGCTATGTGGACCAATTGATGTACACCAACCGCAGGCTTCAGTCGACGCTTGATGAGATTCTATCACGGTCGGCGGAAGATCCGATCATCATCCTGCAATCTGACCACGGTCCGGGGTCGGGGCTTGACTGGGACGATCCATACAACACGGACTTGAAAGAGAGACTCTCCATACTGAACGCGTACTACCTGCCGGGCAAGGGTAGCGCAGAGCTATATGCTGGAATCACCCCCGTAAACACCTTCAGACTGATATTGGACCTGTATTTCGGCACGGACTGCGGGCTGCTCGAGGACAGGAGCTACTTCTCAACCTGGAGTCACCCTTACGCGTTCATTGATGTGACAAATGAGTTGGACTACAATACCAGTCGAGTACCCCAGGACTGATAGCTCCATCAGCTTCCAGTGTGCAGGTCTGTTCTGTGGCAGCACAGTTCCGAGGGGGACGTGCCTTCTCATATCTCGGATGAATGATCTGCTCGGCGGTTTGAGTCCGGCCAGTGGACCCCGGAACCACTCCGCGTAGCTCTTCGTGGGCGCGCCTCATTCTGTGCCGCCCGTCGCCGAGTCAGCGCTTCTGAACATCGACCTCTAGAGCTGCTAAATAGCCCCTGAGCAGCTGGATTGTCAGCCATGGGCTAGGGAGATCAGTTGTGTATCGACGGGCCGCCAACCCATTGAGGAAGGCCATTGCACGTCACGAAGGGCTCTTCCGCGCAGTGGTGGTCGTCATTGTCCTGACGTCGCTGATGTGGCTGGTCTTCCTCACAGGGTTTCAGTACGCTGTTTCATCCAGTCCCTTCTGGGACGAGTTCATCACTTTGTGGAGCGCTCGCAGGATCACACAGGGGGCCATGTCTCCCGTGCACTGGGGACCTGGAGCGGATGCTCTTCTGTTTCGCAACCTTGCGGCTCTTGTCCTGCATGTCTTCGGCTTCGACGTTATTGTCGCTCGGGTGCCCAGTATCTTGATAAGCGTAGCAACGATCCCCGTGCTCTTCGGCGTAGGAAAGCGCATGTTCTCGGTGCCCGCGGGCCTCTTTGCTTGTGCGCTCATGACGCTGAACCCTGAGGTTGTGCTCTGGGGTGCACGTGCCAGGTCGTATTCGCTTCTCCTGTTGCTTACGGTCTTGAGCACCTTTCTTTTCTATCGATGGATGATCGAGCCTGACGATGAAGACCAAATAAGCCAACGGCGCGGTTGCCTGCTCGTTGCGTCTTACGCAGTCGCTCTCTTGACGCACTTGGAAGCTATCTTACTGTTACCCGGCTTTGCTTTGAGTGCCTTGACGAGACGCGGACCCGGAGTTTTCGCTCGAAAATGGGTGCTCTTTGACTTCTTGGCGTGCGGCGCAGGTGTCATCGCCGTATTGGCGTTGTTTCTTCACGGTGAGACCGTTCCCGGAGCGATCCCTTTGAGCGAGACTCTATGGGAGGGATCCGCGCAGGTTGAGGTGGGTCTGAAGAACGTGGGAGTATTCGTGAAGTTCCTGAGGCGCACCCCAGCCAGCTTTGTACTGCTGATCATTGCTCTTTGCGGCCTTGCCTACATGGTCGTATGGGCCCTGCAGAACGTTCGGGTCCGCGAACGGCCTTCTAGACACAGCATGCCGCTGCCAAGTGAGGCTGCGGCGGTTCTTTACGCAGGTGCCTCTGATAGTAGGCAGAATCACGGCATGGTGCTGTTGTATGTACTAATGCTATCGGGGGTTGGGAGTATCGTTTTCGTCCTGGGGCCGAGGTGGGGGAGCGAGACGAGGTACGTGCTGCTTCTCTTTCCGATCTTCTCGTTGGTGATAGGAGCCGTCTCGGCGCGGTTCCTAAGCTCTGTGCTTCGACGGGCACGCAGAGTCGGGGAGACGATGCAGCAATGGGCGCTATTGGGTTTCATCACTGTGGGGATAGGCATGATCGGAGTTTCATCCGTGTCAGGAGGCGCCATGTCTCGACAGGAATGGGGCTATGATCTGGCTTTCGGGCACGTAGGCGAGCAATGGCGACAGGGAGACGTGATGGTGACGGTAGCTCCTATCCCCTGTCTGGTGACTTTGGATAAGTGTGACTACATCGCGATTCAGACCGCCTACGAGACCTATGCCATCCAGGACAATGGCGGATTGACGGAGGCAGTCACCCAGCTGCCTCTGATCATGACCGTCGAGGGCATGGAGAAGGTGCTGGATGAGCATGAGAGGGTGTGGTTTGTCGCGGATGAGGGCAGATTCCTCAGCAGGTATGAATTGGATTTCACGCAACTGGTCTGGGATAGAATGGACTTGGTCGCCAATGAGCGCGGGGCTTTGGTATTTCGATCTCTGCAACGGAGGCAACCCTTGACCGGGCTTAACATGGACATCAGTCTTGAGGACAGATTCACACTTCGGGGTTGGGATCTGAACCACAGAACCTTTGCTGCTGGTGACGAACTGGAATTGACTTTGTATTGGCAGGGAATCGAATACGCCGAGTATCTTGGGTTGAACTATTCAGTATTCGTGCACTTGGTGGACCGCGAGGGCGGCCTACTGGCTCAAAGCGACGGCCACCCGGTTCGAGGCCTGTATCCTACCAGCCATTGGCGCTCGACAGAAGTGGTCATCCCTGACCGGAGAAGTATCACGCTCCCGGCCAGTATCCCCCCAGGCCGCTATCGGCTGGAGGTGGGGATGTACCTGCTGCCGACGGGCGAGCGTTTGCAAGTCCGAGACCAGTCAGGGGACGGTATCGGAGACAGAGTCATCGTTGACTACGTCAAGGTAGGGGAAATCTACGACTCCCAGGCGAGCCCAGCGAATACGCTGCGGGTCAACCTCGGTGATAGCATCACCATGCTGGGGTACGATTTGGCCGCGGCCACGGTTGGCCCAGGGGATAGCGTGAGCCTGACACTGTACTGGCAGGCACTGGAGGAGATCCAGCACGATTACACCGTGTTTGTCCATCTGGTCGGACCGGACGGTGGGATAGTCAGTCAGGATGACGGGCAACCTGACGAAGGATTCTATCCCACTTCACGCTGGCACAAGGGCGAGGTGGTGAGGGGTGAGCATGTCCTGACAGTGCCTCCGGTGCCTGCAGTTGACGAATACGAGCTCAGAGTCGGCATGTACACTGTAGAGGATATGCAGCGCCTGCCTGTGGAGGGGTACGCAGCAGATCAGGATTGGGTCGTCCTGACGAGGATAAGTGTACATGATGACAGTTCTTAGCCAGGGGGAGCCGGAGGTCTTGAGCACGCATGAGAAGGCCTCTGCGCGCAGGACGCAGGCACAGGTGGGCTGGCGAATTTTCGTGGTGGCCACGGTCTCGGTGTTCGTACTTTTGGGTCTATGGCTTCGATATACGTACGCCTCCAGCAGCAGCCCCTATATTGACGAATACACCACCATGTGGGTGGCCCAGAGAACCCTCCTTCACGGTTATCCGATCTTTCCAACGGGTGCCCTCTATACCCAGGGACTGCTCTACACCTACCTTGACGCAGCGCTCTTCTACCTCCTTGGATTCAGTGAAGGGATAGCCAGATTCCCCAGCCTTGTTCTCAGTGCGGGCTGCATTTTTCTGTCATATTGGGTGGGAAAGCGCATTTTCTCTGACTGCGTGGGGTTGCTAGCCTGCGCTCTGGTCGCCCTTGATCCTCAGTCTATCGGCTGGGGAGGGCGAGCTCGTAGCTATACCCTGTTCACATTCCTGGTGCTCCTGGTCGTCTACTTCTTGTACCTGGGTGCGGTCCGCCAGGACAGGGCCAGATATCGTCGATTGGCTCTGCTGGCATTCCTGGCGGCCGTCTTCGCCCATAATGAGGCCATTCTGTTGTATCCAGCAATCGTAGCGGTCGCTCTTCTTTGGCGGGGATGGCGCTGGTTGTTGCAGCGGGATGTGCTGGCGGAAAACATCGTGGCCATAGGAGGAATGGGCCTCAGTTTCTGGCTCTATCGGCTCATGCAACCTGCAGGCTGGTCTGAGGTGGGAGAGGGACGCGGAGAAATAACGCTGTCAGTGGACATGCTTCACGCTTGGGGCCGTCTTCGGCCTTTCTTCCTCGGCCCTGATCAATTGCCGTTCGTGGGGCTATTGACCTTCCTGTTCCTCCTGGGTGCCGCCTACCTACTCGTACGCTGTTGGCAAGAGGGGCCCAGCCAGCTTCTTGACCCGACTGACAGGGACACAGGTCTTGTCTTCTTGACTGTGGTATTCATCCTGGTGCTGTTGGAGATGGTTTTCTTTGTGAGCGAGGGGAGGCTCGGGACCCGGTATCTCTTCATGCTCGGTCCGGTCTTCTTCCTGATCGCTAGTGTAGTGCTTCTACGGTCAGTCGGGTTCCTAGGCGATCTGCTGGCGAGGCGTACCACAGCGCTCCCGTTGGGGGGTCGTCGATCTCTGCTGGCGAAGATCCTGCTAATATCCGCGATACTGGCTCTAACAACCATCTTTTCCATGCCTGCCTCCCTGGCGGCCGCCCATCGTCAAGAGTTGCAGTATGACGTGGCGTTCAAGTATGTTCGAGAACATTTGAGGGAGGGGGACAAGGTCATGACTTTTGCCACATCTCCATGCGTCCTCTACCTGGGGAAGTGTGACTACATAGCTGTAGAGAAGGAGTTCCATGCCTACGCTACTCAGCGAGGAGACTACTGGGTGGAAGCCTGGGCTGGCGCACCGATCTTGTTCAGCGACGACGCGCTTGAGAAGGCGATAGAGGAAGCGGACAGGATGTGGTTTGTGATCGACCAGATGAGGTTCCGCACGCGGTACAGTTCCCGTTTCATCCAGTACGTGTGGGACCACATGGAGTTGATGATGAGAGAGGACGGAGTCTTCGTCTTTCTGGCTGAGCCGTCTCCCTATCCGCCTCCCCAGGTGGAGGCGAGGAGTTCCTACATCCTGGAGGAGCAGGCCGCACTGGTAGGCTACGGCCTGAACAGCGACGTGTTCGGGCCTGGCGATGTGCTGCGTCTGTCCTTGCGATGGGAAGGTCTGGCCCAGATCAAGACAAGCTACAGCGTCTTTGTCCATCTCATGGGGGCAGACGGAGTTCGCTGGGCCCAGAGTGACGGTGTGCCCATGAAGGGTCTTCTGCCGACGACTCACTGGGTGG
>CAZBJW010000245.1:2049-6570 GCA_964492135.1 uncultured Anaerolineales bacterium | reverse complement strand
CTAGGCGGAGCCTGGGCGGCGCGAGGTGGCGCCCGAGAGAACTGGAGAGCCTCAAAGGACTTCCTTGGGCTTTCTCCTTAGCAGTGGTGAACGGGTCCTGAGCAGCTGCGCGCCTTGACTGAGCGCCACGTGGCGTATCGAAGAGCACCCTCTGAGCACTGTCCTGAGCCCAGTGGAAGGACTAAACCACGTATTGAAGGACGGACGCGGCAGGTACCGCAATCGGCAACGCGTTCGGCGGCGGTTAAATGGTCATGAATTCCTATTGACAGGGTGTTTCAACTGTACTATAATGTGCTGGGAGCACGCGAGGCGGCAGCACAACATCATTTCTTCTTCGACGAGGCTCGCCTTGAATGCCGGGGCGAGCCTTTGGTGGTTCCCATGGGCATGCACGTTCGACAGTGTTACGGGGATGGGCCTACGAAGCCGATGCAATCAGAATCTAGAGATTCCGCGAACATGATTGCGCAGCACAGCATCCTGGAAGGTCCCTATTGGCCGGAACCGGTGCGAGTGCTATCGGCTGAGATACGCAACAGGCGCATCGAGATCCACGCGGTGGGCACCCGCACAGAGCGGTACTTCTCTGATCTCTTGGACATGGCGGAGTTGGAAGCAAACGTGCGCGTGACCTCACGTGGGGCTGTGCCTACCTTCACGGGAAACCCAAAGCATTTCCGGCTGGGGATCGAGGCGCAGCGGATTCGTTTGGCCCACGAGTACGATCCCCACTTTGCCATCAGTCTGTCCCAGATTGACCCCCTGCCCCACCAGTTGGAAGCGGTCTATCACTACATGCTGCTGCACCCCCGCGTACGCTTTCTGCTCGCCGATGACCCCGGCGCTGGCAAGACCATCATGGCAGGATTGCTACTTAAGGAACTCAAGTATCGAGGCATCGTCGGACGTACGCTGGTAGTCACGCCGGCGAACCTAACGGACCAGTGGCAGCGGGAGATGCGCGACAAGTTTGGCGAGGATTTCATGGTCGTCAATCGGGGTGCGCTCACCGCCTTCTATGGCGAGAGTGTATGGGAGGCGCGTCCGCAATGTATTACCTCGATGGACTTCGCCAAGCAGGATGATGTGCTGGATACCCTACGCGGTGTTGGGTGGGACATGGTCATAGTGGATGAGGCGCACAAGATGGCTGCCTACCGATATAGTAAGGAGAAGACAAAGAAGACAGGCCGCTATCAGCTCGGCGAGGTGCTCTCCGGGGAGACCGATCATTTGCTGTTCCTGACCGCCACACCTCACAAGGGCGATCCCGAAAACTTCCTGCTGCTCCTGGCGCTTCTGGATCCAGATCTCTACGCCGGGAGCGAGATCCTGCGCCAGGCGGTGCAACGACGCGAAAATCCTATCTTCCTGCGGCGTATGAAGGAGGACATGGTTGGATTCGACAAGAAGCCCCTCTTTCCACCCCGTCATGCGCACACTGTGGGCTACCGCCTCAGTCCTATCGAGGAGGAACTGTACAAGGCGGTAACGCAGTACGTGGAAAACAATTTCCAGCGGGCCTTTCAGGAGGAGAATCGCAATGTCCAGCTTGCGCTCACTGTCCTGCAGCGCAGGGTCGCGTCCAGCCTCCGCGCTATCCGGAAATCCCTGGAGAACCGGCGGAACAGGCTTCGGCAAGTTCAACGGTTGGGACGCCTGCTGTCTGGGGAATCAAAGGAAGTTCGAGAGGAAGACTTAGAAGACCTGCCTGAAATGGAGCGTTGGCGCATCGAGGATGAGGTGGTGGCCCGGTTCACCGTGGCCCGCGACTTGAAGGAACTGGCCCGAGAGATTGATGAACTGGACCACCTGCTGGTGCTGGCTCGCCGTGCGGAGGAATCTGGCACTGAGCGGAAATTGGACGAACTGCAGGGTGTCATGCAGGAGGCGAACCTGTTCCATAGTGACGAAAAGCTGCTCATCTTCACGGAAGCGAAGGACACGCTGGACTATCTGGTCGAGAAGCTCCAGGGGTGGGGCTTCCGCGTGACTCAGATTCACGGCGGGATGCGTCAGGGAGACCGCTACGCGTCAGGAACTCGGCTCTACGCCGAACAGGAGTTTAGGGACCCGGCGGGGGCGCAGGTGATGGTGGCTACGGAGGCAGCAGGAGAGGGCATAAACCTGCAATTCTGCCACCTGCTGGTGAACTACGACATCCCTTGGAACCCTAACCGCCTGGAACAACGCATGGGCCGGGTACACCGCTATGGCCAATCCCACGAAGTATTCATCTACAATCTGGTCGCGACTAACACGCGAGAGGGAAGCGTCCTGGAGGCGATCCTGAGCAAATTGGAAGACATGCGGCGCGACCTGGGCAGCGATCGAGTGTACGACGTCATCGGCGAACTCGTGGAAGGGGTGCGGCTGGAGAAACTGTTCCGCGAGGCCCTAGCTCGGCGCCGATCCTTCGAGGAGATACGCCGCGAGGTGGAGGCTCGGTTGGATGAACGAGCTTTGCAGCGCATACAGGAGGCAGCGCTGGAGGGGCTGGCCACCCGGCACATTGATCTGAGCCAGCTCCAGCAGGAGGCTGACATGGCGCGGGAGCACCGCCTGGTGCCCGAGTACATCGAGCGCTTCTTCGTCGAGGCTTTTCAGGAACTGGATGGAAAGCTTGAACGCCGGGCAGATGGGCTTTGGCGGATTGAGTGGGTACCCGCTCGCATCCGGTCTTTACCTGCCGAGGTGGAGCGCCGTTTCGGGAAAGTATCCCAGACATACCGCCAGTTCACCTTCCACAAGAAGGATCTGGAGCACTATGCAGAGGCTGAGTTCTTCGCTCCTGGTCATCCTCTCTTTGAAGCTGTTGTACACCATGTCTTGACCGAATTCAGCTCGACCCTGCGGGATGGTGCCACTTTTTTGGATCCTGAAGGACGGGCTATGGGTTTGCTATGGTTCCTGCGGGGCGGTGTGCGCGACGGCTGCGGGGAGACCGTGGGAGAGCGCGTGTTCACCGCTTTCCGACCCGTGCTGGGAGAGACGATCTCTAAGTCTCCAGCAATTCTACTGGATCTGATGGAAGCGGACGCCCCATCGTCTCTTCCTGAGCCAGTCAGGGCACTGTGTGACGAGATGCAAGAGGTGGCAAATTGGAGCCTTGATCATGTTCTGGATCCGTATCTTGATGAACTACGCGAGGCTCGGCTGCGGGAGCTAGAGATTAAGGAGAGATATCTCAAGCACTCGCTCAACATCCTCATCAGTGAATCGAACTGCAAACTGGCGGACTACCAACGTCGGCTGGCCGCCGGAGCAGATATGTCCCGGGCCATTGCCCAGGAAGAGACACGGAAAGATGCTCTGATGCGCAGACGTGATGAGCGATTGGCAGATATCCGGCAGGCACAGCACTTGACGCCACGTCCTCCCGAGGTGATCGGGATGGCAGTCGTGCTGCTGGCACCTCAGGCCGCAGATCCAGAGGTGGCTAGTGCCATGAGGCGTGATGATGAGGTAGAAGCCATTGCCATGCAGGTAGTCATGTCCTACGAGCGGCAGCAGGGACGAGAGCCTAAAGACGCATCGGCCGAGAACTTGGGATTTGACATCCGCTCCGCTGGTTCGGATGGCACCCGTTACATCGAGGTGAAAGGTCGGGCAGCGGTGGGAAGCGTGGCTCTGACGCGGAACGAGTGGATCAAGGCGCGACGGTTTGCGAGTGACTATTGGCTGTACATCGTAGTCAATTGCAGGACACAGCCGCAATTGTATGTATTGAATAATCCATCGGCCGTCCTGCAGCCTGAAGAGGAGCTTGAAGTGGTACGCTACATTGTACAGCCAGAGGCGTGGCGACGGTGTGCAAGGCGTGTTGAACTCGTGAAGATTCGCGGACTGGTCCGATCCTCCAAGTAGGTTCAGACCATTTGGAGCACAACTCAAAGTCACTGAGGAGTCCAGAACAACGCAACCTTGTCCCAGCGGCAGGTGGTATGGCTGGCAAGTGCAAAACCAATTGGTGCACCTATATGTCACGTGAGACTATTGGCGTAAAAGTCCAAAATCCTATCGTGCTGGCGTTGGGAGACCATCTGAAGTGTGAGTGGGAAATCTATAGGCGACACGATGACCTGTACTACCTCGCCTGGCTGGCAGTGGCCCTGGCGGATGATGATTCCTGGAAGAAGGGTAAGTCGGAGTCTATCAGGGTACTGGTTGAACAAAGACTGAAGGAGGTTGAAGCCTCAAGCTTGGAGGACGTTCTTTCCGGGACGGTTGTGCGCGAGACAAGCCTAGGGTTGCGCGCGCTGGCTGCTCTTGGTGGCAAAGTCAGCAAGACGCAGCGGCGAACAAGTGGGCAGATTCTCGACTTTGCCGCGTCCAGGGGCTGGTTTGAATCGCCACAAACGGCCGCTATCGTCTGCTTTTCTTTGTCTGGCGACACGACCTTTGATCGTCAAGTCGACTCGGCTACCTCCTGGCTTGAGAGTAGCCTGTCAAGTGCCGTGCGCGCAGAGCAGTATGAGAGGGTGGCAGATTGCCTGTTTGGCCTTGCACGTGCTACAG
>CAZBJW010000245.1:0-2039 GCA_964492135.1 uncultured Anaerolineales bacterium | reverse complement strand
GCTACAGATAGGATCGACAACCTGCCTCACGCACAACTGGTCATGGAATTGGCCAAGCACACCATTGACCGTTTGGCAAAAGCGCTGTGGTTCTACTCAGAATTGGGTGAGCAAGCGCCATTGCACGCCAGAGATGAGTTGATTAGACTCCTTGAAGACAAGATCAGAGAGAAGTTTCACAGGTGGATTCTTCCCGAGTTGGAACTGGCATTGTTCCAGGGCATCAATCTCATCAACTCAAATCTACCACGAGAGGAATTGATGGGCATACTGGAGGACTTGAGAGCCAGTAACGTGGGATGGGCGAGCCAGGTCGAGCCGAAAGGCGATCGGCTTGTTCTAGCGAAATTACCGAGCATCAGTAACGTACCCGGGTTTGATGCGGCAGAGGATGCCTTGTCGTACATGGCCCTGAACGCAGCAGGTCGTAGTCAGGTATATCAGCTTAATGGCGAGGAATATGAGATGGCTGCCAAATCGATCAGGATGCTGGGGCTTGACCACAAGGTGAATCGGCGTCATCTTAGATGGGCACACCTCATTGGCTGGATCAACATCGTAGCTGCATTCGTTCTTGGCATCCTGGTTCTCCAATACGACCTGATGGGCGACCTGGTGAGAATGGTGATTGAGCTGATACACGGTCCATCGCAAACAGTGCCCTCCATGATCATCAGCAGCCGGAAGCCCGTTGCCGTTGCTCTTGCTACTGTTGTGATACTCAGTGGATTTGTTCTGCAACTACGGCTGAATGACCGGCTTGTCAGCAAGGGTGAGGTGTCGCAACCTTTGTGGCAGCTTCTCCCATTCATCACTTGGATCACTAAGAATTGGTGCAGGCTTCGCGGCCGCGATCAGGTCGAAAGAGACAACGATGATAACTAATCTCTTCCCAGTCCGGCTTTTCCCCAACCCTCTCTATGTGGCTCGCCTGAATCACGACGAGAACCCTCCTGTGAATACAGCGTTTTTGGACAGCGGCGTTGCTCATTGCTTCAGGCACAGTAACATCTACTTTTGGGGCAATTCAAACGAGGTGAGTGAGATTTGCAGGAGGACGGGATGGGGATGCGGCCCTGTAGATGCGTATCAAGTGAGCTGTCCTGGCGCAATCTACGACTGGGCCATATTGCAGGTTCTGCTGTATCGTGCATTCAATGCGTTTCTTCGGTCCAACGGATTCTCGGTGCGCTACGAGGACGCGTATATGAAAAGACAGCCAAACGCAGAGCCGGTGAAACTGGTGTATACAGACACAAGCAAACTGCCGGCCAGGTTTCATATTCATGAAGGCTTTACCCGGTCGTTTGTTAGCGTTCAAGAGCAGGTCTATCTAGTTCTCTTGCCTCGTATCGTTATCACGGAGCCCAGAGCCGATGGCAGGAGGGACATCAAGGGGCCAGAATCAACCGGTTCGTACACAAGAGTGACGTACCGGAGGCGCGCAAACAGGGAACGTGACATGGTTCAGTACTGGGGTGAGTACCTGAGCCAAGGTGAGAGTAGGATCGTAGTGCCAATCCGTGGAAGTTCGCCGTTGATGATCTCAAAACAACCGGTGTCTTTGTAGTCGGAGGGTATGAGCGTGAACACTGATCACAAGGTACTTGTGCCTCAGATTTTGCTCTTTGGGACAGACACCGCTAAACAGCATTGGGACATAAGGGCTGGATTGGCGGAACTTCACCCATTCGACTACAACGCGGCGACAAGGACATTCTCGTCGATTCGCGTGTCTATTCTGTCTACCGACGAGAAACTCAAAGAAGTGCTAAGCACCCTAGACGAGCTGAACCACAAGTGGCAGCCTGAGCGGTGGGGCTACCCGTACGACGGCTTCGATCACATCTATAGGGCGTCACTCGATCTGCCTAAGCTAGGTGACACCACTCGGATTGGCCTGATCAGCTCAAAGCGTGTCAGAACTCACCTTGCCGAGGACGCCTACGATGAATTGGTGCTTGACTATTGGGCTGGCATTAGCCAGCGTCACATTCACGCGGAGCGATCTGATATTCTGGGTCTTTATGCCCCTGACG
>CAZBJW010000244.1:0-6673 GCA_964492135.1 uncultured Anaerolineales bacterium | reverse complement strand
GAGCACCACAGAGTCGACCGTCCAGCCAGCCCGAGGGCGTGGGAGGCCCACCTAGCGATCGTGAGTAGCTCAAGAGGAGCGCTTAGGAGAATGTGGATCTGGATCGGCGTCATAGTCGTCGCCATCCTGTGGCTATTGAAATACCGCAGGCGGAGACGCCCTGAGAAGGCAAGGGTCGAAGAAAGACCAGCCAGGCGAAAGGCTCCTGCGACGGTAGCTCCTGTACCAGTGCAAGGCCTGTCCCACGCGGAGGCTGAAGCCCGGCGTGTGGAGGGCCAGAGTAATGACATCCAGTTGGAACGCCCGCGTTCCTCCGCCGACATCTGGCGTGAGAATGTGCTCTCGATTTTCAACCTGAATCTGTTGGGCCTGGCGATCGCCATTTGGATCTTTGGAAAGCCTCTTGACGCCCTGGTTACGCTTGGCGTGCTGCTCCTCAACATCGGGCTCAACGTGGGCCAGGAACTGCTGGCTAAGAGGAAGTTGGACAAGCTTCTCGCGCTGACGCGACCGAAGGCCTCGGTGATTCGGGAAGGCAAGCTGAGATTCATCGAGCCCGACGATATCGTCGTGGGCGATGCCTTAGTAGTAGGACCGGGTGATAACGTCATGGCTGACGGTGCAGTCATCGGTGATGGGCAGATCATGGTGGATGAGTCACTGCTGACTGGTGAGGCTGGTACCATCGCTAAGCGAGCTGGTGATACTGTCTATGCGGGCAGCTACTGCCTGGGCGGGCGGGCTGTCTATGAGGCCACGAAGGTGGGAGCCAACCGACTTGTTGCTACTCTCGCCACGGGACTCAAGGGCGCAACGAAGCACTTGACCGAGCTGCAGCGGCTGATGGACCTCATCCTCCGCGTCCTGCTGGCCCTGGTTGCGGTTTTCTCCATCCTGGTTTTTGCCGAATACTACTTGTTCCGAAGGGCTGTCGTCGATGAAGTCTACCTGAACGTTATCTCGCTCGTCTTCAGCATAGCCCCCGCTGGCCTGTTCTTCGGGCTCGTGGTTGGCTATGCAGTTGGGGCGAGAGACATGGCCAGAAAGGGCGCCCTCATTCGCCGATCCCAGGCCGTCGAGTCGCTCGCCTACGTGAATGCGCTGTGTTTCGGCACAACCGGCACGCTGACCGGTACTGAGGTTCATTTGGACTCCATTGATCCACCAGCTGATCGTGAGGGCCTGGCAGAGGATCGAGTTCGGCGCATTCTCGCCGACTACGTGCACAGCACAGCGGCCACTAGCAGCCCCATCTTCAGAACCCTATCTGACGCCATCGCTGGTAGCCGCCGCCCCGTTGTCGACGAAGCGCCCTTTCTCTCGCTACACCGGTGGAGTGCCATCACCTTCGATGACCTCGACTTGGAAGGCACCTACGTACTGGGCGCTCCCGAAGTAGTGCGCCAGAATCTCGTCGTGGATATCCCCACCCCACAGCCGGAGACCGGGCCAGGGGCAGAGGAGGATGAAACCCCAAAGCCGTCGATCTGGAATAGGCTCCGCAACCGGGCAGGCGGCTTTCTTGGTAGACGGGGCCGAGATTCGGAGAACGATGGCGAACAGGATGCCCTCGAGGGCCAATCGCCCGTACCGATTGCCAGCCAGCCGGTGGCAAGCCCACCACAACTCGCCAGCCAAGAGCCTGTGGTGGCACATGCCAGTCCGCCGGGTGAAGGCACGCGGGAGCCATCAGCCTTCAAGAAGCTTCTCCATCGCGCGCGGCGCCTTGTACGCCGGGAACAAGAACCTTCAGAGGAGGACACGGCCACGAAGGCCGCGACCGAGCAGCTTGTTCTGCTCTTTGCCTATCGCCCAGATGTGAGCCCACTTCAGGACAACGCTGGGCAAGCCAGCCTGCCTATGGACCTTGTGCCCCTCTGCTTCTTGCGCTTCTCAGAGGAGATACGCCCTGAGGCCAGGGAAACGGTCAAAGCTTTCACCGAAGCAGGGGTCGCAGTCAAGATTCTGTCCGCGGACCATCCGGAGACGGTTGCCGCCACTGCCCGTGCGCTGGGGTTGGGCGACGGTGAAGAGAGTCCTCTCCATACGGTGTCCGGACCCGACCTGCAGTCTTTGGGCGAGTCGGAGTTCGCGCGAACCGCCGGGCAAACAATGGTCTTCGGCCATCTCACCTCACAGCTGAAAGGGGAAGTCGTACGCGCGCTGCGTGGACCGGGGCGGTATGTCGCCATGGTGGGCAGCGGCGTGGATGACGTATCTGCGCTGATACAGGCCGATCTCGCCGTGGCCATGCAAGGGGGGAGCCAGGCTGCCCTGGGCGTAGCGGACATCGTGCTGCTGGAAGACTCACTCGAAGGCCTCGGCGGGGTTCTGAGAGGGGGAGAGCGCATTGTGAGCGGCACCTTGAACATCATGAAGTTGAATCTGACGCAGATAGCATATGTGGTCTTGCTGCTCATCGCCATCAGCGCTCTCAATACCGGTCTCCTCTATCATCCCTCACAAGGCTCTATCATCGTCATGGCTACCTTGACCATTCCTGCCGTGGCCCTGTCCTTTTGGGCACCTTCGAGGGCGCTGCCTGAGGGCAGCCTGGGCGGGAGCTTGGCCCGTTTTGTGCTACCAGCGGCAATCACCACCAGTGTGGCTGCGTTGGTTGTCTACCTCGTGGTTCAGACGATAACTCAGGACGTCGATTATGCGCAGCTCGCGGTGACCTACACCTTGACAGGTTGCGGGCTGCTGCTGTTCGTCTTTGTGCAGCCGCCGACAAGAGCCTGGTTGCTCAGTCAAGCATCGACCGTTGACCGGCGCCCCGCATTGGTGGCCGCGGTACTGATGATCCTCTTTCTGCTCCTGGCACCAACTGGGCTGGCCGACATGTTCTTCAGGATAGCGGCGCTGCGTGAAGCAATCCATTACCTGTTCGTGGCTGTCGTCGTCGCTGTATGGGCATTGGCCTTGCTGTTGGTCTGGCGCACACGGCTGATTGAGAGGTACCTGAAGATAGACTTTGATCGGGGGACACGGGGCTAGTGGCAGCCGTTTCCCAAGAACGCCCTGGCCGAGATCGGAAGCCAGTTCGATGAAAGTGGCATTGTGAAGAAGCTAGCATAGGAGGGATTAATCAAGTATGGAAACGAGACCCTTTGGTAAGACCGGCGAGGAATTTCCCATCCTGAGCTTTGGCGGTCAGCGGATCGTCGACGAGCATAATTGTACCGAGGAAGAAGCGATCAAGATCGTTAACACGGCGATTGACCGCGGCATCCGGTATTTCGATACGGCGTGGTTCTATTCCAATGGACAGGCGGAGACCCGTCTGGGAAAGGTGGTCAAACACCGGCGTGAGCAGATGTGGCTGGCTACGAAGGTAAGGGATACGAGCCGGGACGGCGCGCGGCGACAGCTAGAAACCAGCCTGGAGCGTTTGCAGACCGATCACGTCGACGAATGGCGATTCCACAGCGTTTGGGATTACGCTCGTCTGGACGAGTTCACCGGAAAGGGTGGCGCACTAGAGGCCGCTATCCAGGCGCGTGAAGAGGGGCTGATCAGTCATGTCAGCATCAGTGGCCATACCGACCCGCAGATCCTGGTTGAAGCGCTGGATCGCTTTCCATTCGATAGCGCGTTGGTGCCAACGTCAGCTCTGGATCACTTCGTCTTCAGTTTTGTGGAAGAGTTCTTGCCTTTGGCCAATCAAAGAGGTGTGGCAACAATCGGGATGAAAGTGATGGGAAAGGGGGGTAGCCTGGCACATGACCCGGAGCGAGCGTTGCGCTATGCTCTTGGACTGCCGGTCAGTACGGTCATCGTCGGCATGGAAGCCATGGAGCAACTAGAGCAGAATCTGGCAGTGGCCGAATCCTTCACCCCAATGAGTGATGAAGAACGATTGGCGTTCTTCAAGGATATCATCCATCTGGTGGAGCCCGCAGAGCTATTCTGGAAGTCGACCGACTGGGATAATCCAACCGAATGGATTCCTCGCAATCGAGGCAAGATGTGATATACCGTGATCAATCGGTATTTTCGTAGTTCAGCCAATGCTGTATGAAGGATAGAAGCTGGCGCTGGTTGATATCAGCCGCAACATTCTTCATTAGTCACTCACCTCAAGGAGAAACAATGAGAACACTTTCGAAGTCAGATTACAGTATTCCTGAGGAACTGCTACCTGTCTGGACTTGGCGAGATGGCTACTCTGCTACTGAGACAAAGCGATTCCGTCAAGAATACAGCCCTCTTGCAGCTGTTACAGCGGATGATGTGGGTAGCTACTCATCATCCCGTTTCAGCGAAATCAGGAATACCACAGTCGTACATCGGATGGGACAGGTTTCGAACCTGGAGTCTGAACCAATCCCAGTCATTAGTGATATTACAGCCACCACTATTCTGGGTACGATGACTGTGGAAGAGATGATGAACGATCCGAGATCACGGATGAAGGCCATTGCAGTGATTCACGATGGCACAGTGGTGTTTGAGGAATACATTGGGATTCGAGATTGGGACAATCACCTTTGGGCATCGGCCACCAAGATTCTGAGCGGAACCTTGATGCACATAGCAGAGGAAGAAGGGTTGGTAGATTTGAATAGCCCAGTCACGGGTTATCTGCCAGAACTGGAAGGCACCGACTGGGAAGACGTGAAGGTAGAGGATGTACTCCACCAACGTTCTGGCCTTGATATCAGCGAAAGCCGACTAGACAGTTCTCCCGATCATCCTGTAACGCTTCTGTATGCAATAGCAGCAGGAGATACCAGTCTTCCGCCAGGAACCTCACTAATAGAGGCTGTGAAGGTCTGCAAGAAACGCTTGGAACCTGGAGCGCGATATGAGTACGCTTCTATCAATACATTTGTCACCACGCTGATTCTGGAGAGCGTTTACGATACACCTGTTGAAGATCTGGTCACGAATCGTATCTGGGGCAAATCAGGCATGGAAGGAGATGGATTGTTAGGTCTATCGGCAAGCGGAGAACCTTTGTTGTTTGGCGCATTTGCCGCCCGGTTGAGAGACCTGGCACGTTTTGGAATGTTGTTCACCCCAAGTTGGAAGGTCATTGCCAATGAACAGGTCGTATCCGATAAATACTTCGATAAGGTACAGAAAGCTGCCAAGCCCGAAGTCTACGGAGAAGACTACATGAGCGAGCGACTCCTCAATGATTTCCATGAATCGGGTTTTGGGGCTTCCTATCAATGGGATGCGGTATTCGCAGATGGAGATATGTACAAATCCGGACGTACCGGCCAATGCCTATACGTATCTCCCGAAACAGACACGGTAGTCGTTTGGTACTCCTCCGCTTACTTAGCGGAAGTATGGGTTCACGCATATGCTCGGGAGATCGTGAAACAGGTATTCCGGTAAGACCTTCGAGTTCTGCGACACATGACATCATTGGCACAGGCAAACCGAATCTGTAACCACTCAGCGCACGGCGGTTGGGGGGCTGGACACTTGTACCCAGCCGGAGCTTCTACCTTGGCTTTCGATGGATCAAGGACCTCGGTCGAAGCCACGATGATGGGCGGCAAGGTGTTCCACCTCCAATTGGAGGAATCATTCACCGATGTCCTGGAGTAGCTGAGAGCCAATACTGCGTAGGCTTGACAGTGAGTCATTCCTTGGTTGGTCGGCCATAGCCGGAGTCTCGCACGCCGTTGCCGACCGAGCGCCGGGGACCGGGCTTTTGTCAGGACACAGGAGAGAGAAGCTGTCTAACGCTGTGACGGTACTGGAATCGCTGAGGGACATTCTGCTGAACCTGGGTCTGGTTGACTCGCGCGACACTGCTCTCACCGTGTCAAGAGTGATCTCCCTTGCCTTGGCTGTCGCACTCTCAGTCCTGGTCTATGGCCTTGCGAGATACCTGTTGGTGACAAGGACCATCAGGATCATTGAGGCCCCCAGGAGCCAGTTGGCGAGCATCCTGCTTCAACGCAAAGTCCTGCACCGACTCTGCATCCTCGCTCCGCTCGTGGTGATGTACACGGCCATCCCGCATGTGCTGGCTGGGCACGAGGAAGTGATACGAACCGTTCAGAGGGCAATGTGGCTGCTCTTGGCTCTTATCGGCACACTGGTCGTTGATGCCTCCCTGAATGCTGCTCTTGACTACTATGAAACCTCGGCTCTTGCCAGCAAAGCCAGCGTTCGAAGCGTTGTCCAGGCCTGCAAAATAGTCGTCTACCTTCTTACTGGAGTCATGGCTTTCTCGTTCCTGCTGGATCTGCCTCTCATCGCTGTCGTGACTGCGTTGGGCGCGCTACTGGCCGTGTCTGGCTTCGTCCTGCACGATCCCATTCTGGGTTTCGTGGGTAGTCTCCAGTTGGCGGCCAACGACATGGTAGCCATCGGCGACCAGATCGAAATGCCCCAGTATCAGGCCAACGGGGAAGTCGTGGAGATCAACATGACGACGGTCAAGGTTCAGAACTTCGACAAGTCGATCACGACCATCCCAACATATGCCCTGGTCAAGGAGGCGGTCAAGAACTGGCGTGGCATGGAGGAGTCGGGCGCGCGGCGCATCAAGAGGGCGGTGTACATCGACATCAGCACGATCAAGTTCTGTACTGGCGAGATGCTAGCAGCGTTCACGAAGCTAGGCCATACGGCTGAGTACATTGAGCGAAAGAAGATGGAGACTGAGGCAGACGGCGAGGCTAGCGCGTACAGTGCTCCCGACCCT
>CAZBJW010000243.1:0-6778 GCA_964492135.1 uncultured Anaerolineales bacterium | reverse complement strand
GGTATACACCCGGGAGCGGGCGCCAGAAGGGCTTTCGGCGACGGGCCAGGCTCTCTTCTCGGGGACGGCCTGGGGATTGGCAGGAGTGGTGGGAGGGGTGGTGGGCGGTTATCTTTACGATCAGGCGGGGGTGTTGAATCTGTTCAAGCTTTGCAGCCTGGCGGCCACGCTGGCTTTGCTTCTTTTTGTATTTGCGGCTCTGCGCGACAGGCATAGTCGGCGAATTGCGCGCCCCTCCTGACGGGCTGCGCGAGCGGCGGCGAGGAGAAAGAGAGGACATGGCTGGCGAACTGAAAATCTGCGCCATCGGAGGAGGTAGTACCTACACTCCGGAGTTGATAGAGGGCCTGATCGAGAGACAGGCAGAGCTGGGGCTAGCCACGGTTGCGTTGATGGACGTGGACCAGGACCGACTGGAAGCGGTGGGGGGCCTCTGCAAACGCATGATCGGCGCAGCCGGTTCGCCCATCGAACTAACTCTCTCTACGGACCGGGCGCAGGCCTTGCAGGGGGCAGACTTCGTCATCACTCAGATCCGCGTGGGAGGGAACGCCCAGCGGGTGATAGACGAGAAGATCCCCTTGCGCTTCGGCATAGTGGGTCAGGAAACGACGGGTCCCGGAGGCTTCGCCAAGGCCTTGCGCACTATCCCGGTGATGCTGAGTATCGCAGCAGACATGCAGAGGCTGTGCCCCCAGGCCTGGTTGATCAACTTCACCAACCCCTCGGGGCTGATAACGGAGGCTCTGGTCAAACAGGGCAGGGTCCGCGTGATCGGACTCTGCAATCTGCCCATCAACACGCTGCATGCAGTGGCCGCCTATCTGGCGGCCCCGGCCCATCGGGTCAGCTTGGACTACGTCGGGCTCAACCACCTGAGCTGGGTGAAGGGTGTGTATCTGGATGGCCGGGACGTGACCGGGCACGTGCTGGCCAGAGCGATCGATGAAGCCCGCAAAGGGGCGAAGGGTCTCTTTCCCTTCAGCCCGGAGCTACTAGAGACCCTCGGCATGTTGCCCTGCTACTATCTGCGGTATTATTATCATCACGACGAGGCGGTGGAGGAGCAAAGGAAGGCCGGCAAGACTCGCGGCGAAGAGGTGCAGGAGATAGAGGAGAGGCTCCTGACCATGTATGCCGATCCACGTCTTGCCAGCAAGCCCATCGAACTGGAAAAGCGCGGAGGGGCTCTGTACTCCACAGCCGCCGTGTCTCTCATTGCCGCCATCGTTGGTGACAAGAAGGAAGTGCACATAGTCAGCTGCCCCAATGGAGGCGCCATGGCGGACCTGCCGGAGGCTTCGGTGGTTGAAGTGCCCTGTCTAGTTGGTAAAGCTGGCGCGTCGCCCCTGACCGTCGGCGGCCTGCCGGCTGCAATCAGGGGTCTGACCCAGTCGGTGAAGGCCTACGAAGAGCTGGTTGTCGAGGCCGCCGTGACCGGCGACCGAAGGACCGCTCTGCAAGCCCTGCTGGTCCACCCTCTGGTTCCCGGTTTCCGTGTGGCCATGGGCCTCTTGGACGCTATTCTCGACGCCAACAAAGGGTACCTTCCTCAATTCTTCCAGGGGTAAAGAGGAACTAACAGGAACCGTGGCATTGTCAGAGAATCGGTGATGGCGGCGTGAGCTACGTACTGGGTGTTGACGGAGGGGCTTCCAAGACCCTATGTCTGGTAGGGAGCGCAGATGGCCGCATTGAGAGCTTCGGCCGTGCTGGGGGAAGCAACCATCAGGTCTGCGGCCTCAGTGCAGCGATGTCGGAGATCTCTCAATGCGTGGGGCAGGCCCTGACTCGGGCGCAGATGCCCAGTGCCCAAGTAGAGCTGGGCGTTTTCTGCCTGGCCGGTGCCGACCTACCGGAAGACTATGCCATGCTCACCCGCGCCATCGAAGATCTGAAGGTCTGCCGGAAAGTCGTGGCGAAGAACGACACCATGGCCGGCTTGCGGAGCGGCCTGTCGCGACCCTGGGGCGTGGTGGTGGTCTGTGGCACAGGGACCAATGCGGCGGGTCGGGCCCCCGATGGACGGGAGCTCGTTCTCCCTGGCCTAGGTCACATCTCCGGTGATTGGGGTGGAGGAGAACAGATTGCTCAGGAAATGATACGGCTGATCATGCGCGCCTGGGATGGCCGCGGCAAGCCGACGGTGCTTCAGCAAATGTGTCTCGACGCCCTGGGTGTATCCTCGATGGAGCTGATGCTCCAGAAGCTGTATCACGCTGAGTTCTCGCAAGGTCAACTCCTGGGGCTGGTGCCCCTGCTGTTCGAGGCGGCCTACCAGGGAGACGAGGTGGCCTGCCAGCTCGTCAAACAGGTAGGGACGGAAGTGGGCGTCACCGCGCGCACAATAATCCGCAGACTATCGCTGCAGGACGAGGACGTGGAAGTGGTCCTGGGAGGGAGCATCTTTGAAGCCAAGGGGCCGCTTCTGATCGACACGGTACAGGCAGTGATACTGGACGTGGCGCCCCAAGCGTCTATCGTATTGCCGAGGTTCGAGCCGGTGGTGGGGGCTCTTTTGCTGGCACTGGAGGCGGCTGGAGTGGAGGTTGCAGGGAGAGTCAGAGAGAACGTTGAAATCGCGTTGCCTGGGGAATTGCTCATCGCGAGGCGGTAGTACGTCCGTGGAAATGTGTGATGGTGGAGCCATTCCGAATACTCTGGCAGCGAAGCCTCTCTCCTTTCTTGGGAGCTGCGGCACTGCGGGTGCAGCACCGACGGTGAGCCCGCCATGGGGCTGAGCCCCTGTTCTGGCTTGGATTTCGAATTCCTGGACGAGGTACCAGCTTACCCGTCTACCGATGTTGATTCGGCAGGGCAGCGCGAAGGCAAAGAAAACGAGAGGTGGCTAAGTGACAAGACGGCTGGAAGGCAAAGTGGCGCTGGTGACCGGCGCGGCCTCGGGGATTGGCAGAGCAACGGCCATCGCATTTGCCCAGGAGGGGGCGAAGGTCGTGTTGGCCGATGTAGCTGCCACGGCAGGTGAAGACGTGGTCGGCGTGATCAAAGGATCCGGAGGCGATGCTATCCTGGTCAAGTGCGATGTCTCAAGGGCTGCAGAGGTCGAATCCATGGTTGATGAGGCTGTTGAAACCTACGGCCGTCTCGACTGTGCCTTCAACAACGCGGGCATTGAGGGAGACGTCGCTAGGGTGGCACAGTACACGGAGGAAAACTGGGACCGCGTCATTGACGTCAATCTGAAAGGCGTGTGGCTCTGCATGAAATATGAGATTCCTCAGATGCTCAAGCGGGGCTCTGGGGCCATTGTCAACATGTCGTCGGTGTCAGGGTTAGTGGGCGACCCGGCCCACCCGGCGTATGCCGCCAGTAAGCATGGCGTGGCTGGGCTAACCAAGTCGGCGGCGCTGGAGTACGCCAGAGTTGGCATCCGGGTCAACGGCGTGTGCCCCGCCGCTATCCGTACCCCCATGATCGAGCGCACTCTAGAAGTCCAACCAGAGTTGAGCTGGCAAAGTCTCGCAAACGGGCACCCAGTGGGACGAGTAGGCGAGCCGGAAGAGGTCGCTGAGGCCGTCCTGTGGCTGTGTTCGGACGCCGCCTCGTTTGTCACCGGCCATCTCCTGATTCTGGACGGCGGCCTCGTTGCTCAGTAGCTGTATGACAACAACTAGCGGGAACTGCGGCTGACGATGAGTAGGCTTGGCAGAAGCTTGAACTTCAACACTGCCGGGAAAGATAGAACTCGCTAGATCTAAAGGCAGGCATCACAAAGCCGGGCCGCCCTGTTAGGCCGGCCCGGATGTTATTGGCGGGAGCGACGGGATTCGAACCCGCGATCTCCTGCTTGACAGGCAGGTATGTTAAACCAGGCTACACCACGCCCCCACTCATTACCTCGATATCTTACCACAAATGCCCATCTTGGTCAAATCCCTACTGCCAACGGAACGTCCAGTTCTCGCTGGGAGGACCAATGGGCACCTCAGTGCCAGTCCCAGGCACGCCAGATATGACCCTGACCCTCCAAGTCACGCTGCGGTCCGCGCCAAGCACACCATAGACATCCGCCCCGATACGCCACGGGATGCCGTCGTTCTTCACCCAGCCTACCACTTCATCCACCAGGTCGCCACTCCGGTTCTCGTAGCTCAGACTTATACTGTACCATTCGTCGTCGGCCAAAGTCCCCACGGGTTCCCACTCCAACTGGATACGCGCACCACTGCCGTTGAATTGCTCGCCATCGGCAGGTCCTATCAGCTGCGGCGCTCCATACTTGAACGCAGTCGTCCCGGTGGGCGTGACCGCGGGCGTCCTGGTTGGGTTCGGTGACTCGACGGGTGTGCGCGTCGCCTGCCTGGTGACTGTTACCGTCTCTGTGATCACCGGCGTGAAGGTCGTCGTCGCGGTCGCTGTGGCCGTGGGGGGACGAGGGGTCTCGGTCGGTGTCTCGGTGGGAGGCAGGATCACCTCGGTGGGAGTGGGCGACGGCTGGACGCCAACGAAAGGCAAGTTGGCGCGCACAGGTGCCACAAACAGAAGCACATAGGCGATGATCCCGGCCAGGACTACTCCTAGAACTGAACCGATCAGCTTCCAACGGATTCGCCTCTTTGCCAGCTCCTCCCCACAAAAGGGACAGACGGCCAGACCAGCCCTTATCTCTTCCTTACAGCGCGGACAGCGCGTGCTCTCCCGGCGCAGTCGCACCCCACAATGAGGGCAGATCGCGTCGTCTGCAGAGACGCGACCTCCACACCACCTGCAAGTCTCCATCGACCTATGACCCTCTGGAAATCAGCATGAAGGCTCCCACCACAATGAAGAGCGCTCCCGCCCCCATCCTTATGTACTCGGCGGCGATGACTCTGGTCAACGTCCCACCTATGGCTACCCCTAGGAGCGTGACCAAGGCCAACGCCCCTACCGCTCCGACAAACACGGCCAAGGGAGTCTGCGATTCCGCGGCCATGGCAATCGCTGCCAGCTGTGTCTTATCTCCCAATTCTGCCAGAAAGATCAAACCAAACGTGGTGACCACCACCCTCCAATCCATGCCAACCGGGCCCCTCCTCTCAAGGCAACAGCGACTCGCCGCTGGCGAGTCGCAGAATATCGAAATAGGATACTATGAGCACGAATCCCAGGAGGATGACCATGCCGATGACGTGAACCAGGCCTTCCCTCTCAGGGGATATGCGCTTGCCCCTGCGCATCACCTCCAGCAGGACGAAGACGAGCCGGCCGCCATCGAAGGCAGGGATGGGCAGCATATTCAAAACAGCCAGCTGCGTGCTGAGGAAGGCAGAAAAGCGCAGGGTATCCGTCAGACCATATTGTACCACTTCGCTGGTGGCCTGGAGGATACCTATGGGCCCAGCCACCTGTGGGGCAACCAACCCCCTTATCACTGCCGCGGCCCACTGGAACATGGCGAATAAGAAGAGTATCGTCTCGTACGCGCCGCGAGGGACAGCCTGCCAGATGGGGTAAGACTTGACAGCTAGGGCCTGTCCTATTCTGATCCCCATCGGCCCCTGACCTTCTGGGGGATCAGGGCGCGGAGTTATCTTCACGGGATCGAGTATGGTGTCGCCTCTCCGGACTGTGAGAGTGATCTCTTGACCCAAGTGTTCATGCGTGTACTCACGCAACTCTTCGTAGTCATCCAAATCTCGCCCATCCACGGCGATCAACGTATCCCCAGGTCGCAGGCGAGCCTCCGCCGCTGGTGAGTCAGGCTCCACCTGGTAGATGCCAGCACCTGGCTGACTCGCGTCAGGAGTCAGGCTCCCTATCATGTACACAGCGCTGAGCAGGACAATAGCTAGCAGTATGTTCGCCATCGACCCTGCGGAGAGGACCATGGCTCTGGCCAGCCTGCTCTTGCTGGCCAAGCTATCTGGTTCCTCGGGATCTTCCTCACCGACCATGCGCACAAAACCGCCCACAGGGATGAGGTTGATGGTGAACTCGGTGTCCCCCCGCTTGGCCACCTTGAACAGGCGAGGAGGATACCCGATACCGAACTCCTCAACCTTGACCCCAGCCCTCTTGGCGGTCACAAAGTGACCCGCCTCGTGGACCAGGATCATGAGGCTGAACACGAACACTACCGCCACGGCCGTTACTAGTGTGCTAACCATGATCTATCAAGTCACACTCCTCGTAGGGCTACTCCTCCCCCTGAAAGTCGCTCTATTATACTTGCTGGGTACTCCGATGGCAAGTGTCCATATATGGGCTCTGAGAAAGCCATCTGTACGTTGCTGCCTTTCTTCAATGGCGGGAATCTGGGTACTTATCCCGCTTGTCTAGAGATAGGTAAGGGTTCGGGACTGGACTTATCCAGCCATGGAACTGCTTGCTGAGGCTGAAGAACCCATTGCTCTGGTCAATTCGGCGCTCGCTTGAGAGAGGCTTCGTCGGTCCTGGCTCGAAGCGGGCAGCGCTGTCCCCGAGATCCGCGATGCGGCAGTTCAAGCGTTGGTCAACAGTGTCTCAGGGCTGCCCTGTATACAGTGGGAAGAGCGCTGTCTAGACTACTGGGGCGCACTCAAGGCATCATGGCACATGGTTATTTCGCCCCCAAATGAGGATCGACGGACCATGACTCAGCTGATCCTGGACTGTTTGGACCACCGGCCAGACCTGGCTGCGTCGGTGGGCGCCAACCTGAGTCAACCGGCCACCGGTTTCGACCGTGGCGGCCGCCCCCCACTCCTTCTCTCCAGACACGCCACCCCGTGCAGGCCTGGTGGAGGGTGTGGAAAAATAAGGTATGTAGGTTTAAGGTTTGATGGGGAGGCACTTG
>CAZBJW010000242.1:3564-6790 GCA_964492135.1 uncultured Anaerolineales bacterium | reverse complement strand
CTCTCATCCTGAGCGAAGTGATCGAGCCACTGTTGAACTTCCTCGTCTGTCATCCATTGGCTGACCAGACGCGCTTTTTGTCCAGGCTCTGCTGGTTGCGGCCTGAGGCCCATCATGGGAGGCCCCATCTGCTTGACGGCGGCCACGACCGGAAGCTCCTTACCTACCCAGAACCAGCAGTCCTTGCTCCATGGCCCGGGCGGATGGCCCATGAGTTCGCTGGCGATGAGCCAGGGGCACATACCGAAGTAATATTCAGGTGTGTTCCTCTCCAGCCATCGAAACATGGCTACGGTACGCTGCGCGTGGCCTTGGACATCATAGGCCGGGTATCGGGCATCCCACTGCACGGTGCCTTCATGGGGGACGAACACGCCGCCCTCGGTGCTCATGACCGGCACCTCCAGATCGAAATGCTGCTGAAGAAGCTCGACTGGAACCCGGTGGCCGATGAGGGAATTGTCATCGTCCATGATCCCTTTGTCGGGACTATCTGCCTGGCAGATGGGGTCGTAGGGGTATTCGAAGTGCCATTCTCCTACGTCGTCGCGATAGCAATGGTTCAGCACAGCGTCATGGGTGGCAATCCACGCCCCGCGGGAGAAGACTTCACGTGCCCTGTCGGCCGCATTCCGCGCCAAGTACTCAAAGGCGTTGATGTACCAGCGAATGCTACTACATTCTGGGTGGTGAGAGCACTGTGCCAGGGCGGGGAATGCCGGATACCCTCCGAGCTCGATGACCGCTTCGGCGTCAATGAGCCAGTTCTGAACCACCAGTTCGGGCCTACCTCCGCTCCGCCATTCCCCCTTTCTCCACTCATGAGGAAGGTTGGGTTCGTTGTTGACCTCAAACCATCTGGTGATACCCTCACCGACGTACCGCTTGACATAGGACAGAGCCTGCGAGGAAAGGGTGCCGGGATTGGGTCTATCCCTCCACATCCTGACGATGGGCATGATGTTGTTGGCTCGAAGCGTCCGAGCGAATTGCAGCACCGAGCCGCTGCCGTCGTCCATGAGCTTGTAGATAGTGATGCCCATCTCTTGGACTGCTCTGATCCAGGCGTCGTGGTCGAAGTTGGCATGGGTGGCAGGAGAGCCATGAATGCCTCTCAGGCTGGGTGGTCGCTCGAAATCTGACAGTTCCACCTTGCGGCTCCTTTCTTTGAGGGGCGTCACGACGCCGTGGCAAGAGGATTCGCCGTCCTGGTGCCCGACAGCGACATTATATCATCGACGCACGCGACCGCCAATGGTTAGACCACCTTGGTCAGGACCCGGCGGCTGCGAGGCCCGTCGAACTCGCAGAAGAAGACGCCTTGCCAGGTTCCCAGGGTGAGTCGACCTCCCTCCACAGGCACCGTCTCGCTACTGCCAACAATGGTGGCTTTGATGTGCGCGGCAGCGTTCCCTTCAAGATGTTTGTACTTGTCTTGGAAGGGTATGGTCTTGTTCAACTCCATGAGGATATCTTCACGAACGCTGGGGTCGGCGTTCTCGTTGATAGTCACGCCAGCGGTCGTGTGGGGCACATAGATGAGACACATCCCATCTTGCACTCCGCTCTCATCGACCGCCTCTTGGACCTGGCGGGTGATATCGACTAGCTCTGTGCGGCTTTTGGTGGATACGCGTATCTCCTTCACGGTATCGCCCTCCCCGTCTCGCATCTGGTATGTAGCTATTATAGCATAGCCTGGATGGAACGGGCAGGTGCTGAAGCATGGTGGAGAGAGGGGAGGCGGAGACGGCGCAGGAGATTGCCTGGGCTCATGGGAGGCAACGCGCAGCGTCTTCCCGCATCCGTGCGTGGAGGGCTGATACGAGAAGAGGGCCACCGACCCGGTCGGGTGGCCCCCTCTCTATTCACAGATATCGCGCCCCTGCCCTCAATCCTCGCCCTTAAGCAGTTCGGCGAATTCTTCGTCAATCAACCCTTTCTTGAGGGCTTCCTCGATGCCGAAGAGTGAGGTGTTCTCTTCTGCTTCGGCCTCAAGCTGAGGTTCACGTTCCTCCTCGGGCTGTGACAGCTTGGTCATCGCCGATTCGATAATCTCTATCTTCCCAGCGTCGGCGGGGGGCTCTTCCACTCTTTCGGGAGGCGCCTGTTCCAGGCGAGCCTGCTCCAGAGGGGCAGCTGGTTCTTCGCCAGAGAGGATCTTGAGCAAATCCTGGATGGTACGTTTGGTGTACAACCAGACCATCCCGATGCGGCTGACCTGCTTCCTCTTGTCAAAAACGAGAGCTATGAATAGCTTGTCGCTGGCGCGGGTCGAATAGATGTCGAACTTTCTACCTTCGTAGAAGTTCAGGTTGAAGGTCTCTTCGTCTTGGAGATACTCAGCAATCCTGGAGACAGTGGTCAGGCCTTGCGCTACGAGGGGCACAAAAGTGCCCATGTTCAGCCCCTGTGTGATGCCTACCTCGGAGACCACACGACCTTCCGTATCTGCCAGGACGATGCACTGCGCGCCGACCTCAAAGCGCAGGTTGCTCAGCGACCGGTTGATCGCTTCGGATCGGTCATCAGCAGGAATCGATACCTCAATTGATTCCTCCTCGACGATCACCGGCGACACAGCCAGTGCCTCGCGGGCAACTTCGATGAGGTCTGAGACGTGAAAGGGTTTGGTGATGTAGTCGAACACCTCGAGACTCTGGGCATCAGCCTCAACCTCGTCAGAACCATAGGCGGTCATGAGGACCAGGCGGGTGTCAGGGTTCTTTTCTTTGATCTTCCTAAGCAAGTCCAGGCCATCTGTGCCAGGCATACGGAGATCGCTGATCACCAAGTCGTATGGTTGCTGCCCGATCTTCTCAAGCGCCTCCTCGGCCGATTTGGCCGCGCTGATGGTGAAATCATGCCCCAATTCTTCCAGACTCTCGCGCAGAAAGAAAACCACTTTTTCTTCGTCGTCCACCACGAGGACCCGCTTTTCGCCAGTCATACTATCGTTGCTCCGTACCAACTGCGTAATGTTTCCACCTCAAGTATATCACATCGCAGGCTTGGTGGAGTTCCCGGAATGGTCACGATTGGGTTCCGATTCCGGGACTGTCGCTAGGGTACGAACATGTACCCTTTACCGCGCACATTCACGATGCAGGAAACGTTGCCCAGCGGGACCTCCAGCTTCTTGCGCAGTCGCCATAGATGCGTCTTCAGAGCGCTCCGTGCCTCTCGCTCCGACAAATCGCATCCCAGTACTTCTGGCGCGAGCTCA
>CAZBJW010000242.1:0-3554 GCA_964492135.1 uncultured Anaerolineales bacterium | reverse complement strand
ATAGCTAACGGTGTGATTGATGTTGTCCATAAGGCACGCGAGTAGTCTATACTCAGTTGGGGTCAGGAGCAGCGGTTTCCCCTTGACGACGACGATTTGCTTCTCTCGGTCCAGCAAGACATGTCGCGTCCGGACGAAGCGCGCTACAGCAGCATCGTCGGCATCTGCTTCCAGCGGTACGGCCTGGGCCTGCAATTGGCGGATGCTCTCTTCGATACCACTCATCAACTCCTGCCGGCGAAGGGCCTCCCAACGCTCGGCCAGTCCTGTTTCGACGCTGGCCACGATTTCGTCCACGCTACAAGGTTTGAGGAGATAGTCATGAGCTCCTTGGCGAAGAGCGCCGATAGCCGAGTCGAGGGTGCCATATGCCGTGAGCATGATGATCACGGTGTCGGGCATCAGCTGCTTGGCCTCTGTCATGACCTCAAGGCCGTCTATGCCCTCCATTTTGAGGTCCACCAGAATCAGGTCGAAGCTGCCCTCGCTCAACTTGGACAGCGCTTCTTCGCCACTGGCCGCCGTGACCACCTCATGACCCTCGTGTTCGAGTATCTCTCTCAGAGAGGAACGTACAGATGGCTCATCGTCTACAACGAGCAGTCTACCTGCCCTGAACATCGGCCACACCCTCCACTCTCGAACGTGATGATTATCCTACAGGAGTGAGGGACGGGAGATGACGTAATTCTCCCACTTGCCAAAGGCAACAGAGGACAATAGAAGGCTCAGATCTTGAATCTTGAACCCTCTGTCGTACAGGAGCGAGAGAGCCCCCGTGTTTTCGCCAGGAACGTGTAGAGTGAACCTGTCCACGCCCTCGGAGGAGAGCCGATCGAGACAGAAACAGAGCATGTTTTCCATATCGTCTGGCTTCAAGGCGGCCACAGGGCCGATGGCGCCGTCATCGGAGATGTAGGCGTAGCCGACTGCGTTCCCGTTCCTCTTGAAGAGGTAGCATCGCATGCCGCTCGCGCCCAACCAGAACCGGTGATCAATGTCACGCTTGAACTGCCTGACCTGCTCATCTATCTCATCTACCAGGGCTACCGTCTCCTCGTTGAGGGACGCTACCTCACCCGGCAGCGGCTCGACTACACGGGTCGCCTCACACACGCCGGAGATATCTCCCTCCAGCTTCAACACGGGAATCCGGGGAAAAAGGCCATTGCGTGTATAGAGGGAGATCGAAGGCCAGTTCGAGGCATTGGTGTATGCGGCGAGGATTCTCGACTGCTTCTGGCCTTGTGCTTCGGCCAGGGCCCTGTCGAAGAGTTGACGGCCGATGCCTGTTCCCTGAAACTCCGGCGCAACCACGAGGTAGGAGAGAAACCAAAGATTGCCGCGCTCAATGTAACAGCAGAAGCCTGCCAGCCTTTTCTTCACCTCTGCCACAAGGAAGCCCTCTCCACTGGTTCCGAGGAAGTGACGCCACAGAGGCAGGTTGTCTTCAAAATCCATTTCCAGCAAAGGCATGCCCCTTTGCGTGGCGAATTGATTCAGTGATTCCACCATGACCCTGTGGGCCGGCTCCAGGTCTTCTTCGCGTGCCAAGCGAAAGTGAACCTTCATAGATGGTCTTACCTCCGTCCTATAGCTTGTCTGTCCATGATCGTGGGTTCACCAGATTCTCCGGGGACCTTCCTCGGTGTTGTCCAGGAGATCTTGCTGTGACGCTCGTCCGCCGGGAATGGCCAACGCCTTGGCCGTCTGAGGTGACACGATCCGCCGCCAGACTCGGAGTTGGATACCAGGCGGTGGAGACTGCGTGGTCAGGTTGCTGGGGTCCGGGATGGTGGGCTTGATGCCTTCTAGAGGGGTGCGACGCGAACGTTTGCTCGGCGCGCTGGGGGGATTGTGTGAGGCTCCGTTGGCCACTGTGCCCTGGGGTGGACTGAATGCGAGTGCTGGCGGTACGTCTCGCACGTTTTCCAGGAGCCCGCTCAAATTCCTCACCTTGTTCTCGATTTGTCCCCCAGCAGGCGCCGTCATCGCGGAATCCTCAACAAAGGCGGCCGAGAAGGAGCATGCCACATTATAGTGTATGCGATAGGGGGTGTCAATCGCGGACGATGAGAGACCTTGCCAAAGAGGGGCAGTTGTGCTATAATGTTTGTCAAAGAGAGCGTTGAGGCAGAGAGACGATGGCTGTTCGCTGGGGGATGAGGATCTTCGTCTTTAAGAGTGCCATAGAGGGCACTTGTTCAAGTATGCCGCCTGGATGATGCGGCCAGTCTCTATCTGACCGACAGAGCCCTCTTCATAGTAAGATGAAGAGGGCTTTTCATATGAAGGAGTGTGGATGATGCTGGAAAAGGTGCAAGAATTGAGGCCACAGGCCCAGGAGGATCTGCAGGCGACCTCCAACCTCTCTGAGCTGGACCATTGGCGCATCCATTATCTGGGTCGCAAGGGAGGGGCACTGACGCAGCTGCTGCGGAGCATCAGCGAAGTCCCTGCGGAAGAGCGGCCTGGTATGGGTCAGGCGGCCAACGAACTGAAGGAGCTGCTGCAAGAGAGGTACGAGGCTCGCCTGGAGGAGCTGAGTCGACCCACCGTGGAGACCACTGAGCCCCTTGATGTTACTTTGCCCGGCCGGCCCGTCAAGCTGGGTCGACTGCATCTCACGACTTTGACTTTGCGGGAAGTGTACGCCATCTTCAGTCAGATGGGCTTCCAGGTAGAGGAGTGGCCGGAGGTGGAGACGGACTATCTCAACTTCGAGTTGCTGAACATGCCGCCCCATCATCCTGCGAGAGACATGTGGGACACGTTCTACGTGAATCCCAAGGTCGTACTGCGTACCCATACCTCTCCCGGCCAGATACGCAGTATGAGGAAGCACTGTCCTGAGTCGCTTCGTGTGATATTGCCCGGAAAATGCTATAGATACGAGACGGTCACCGCCCGGTCGGAGTCCATGTTCTATCAGGTAGAGGGGCTGGCAGTGGGAAAGGGCATCACTCTGGCTGATCTGAAAGGCACCATGGTAGAGTTCGCCAGGCAGATGTTCGGCTCAGACAGGCAGGTGCGCTTCCGCTGCAGCTACTTCCCGTTCACTGAGCCCAGCGTGGAGGTGGACATGGACTGCATCATCTGCGGAGGTGACGGCTGCCGTGTGTGCAAGTACACGGGTTGGGTTGAGATCTGCGGGGCTGGCATGGTCCATCCTCAGGTGCTCAGGAATGGGGGATACGATCCGGACATCTACAGCGGCTTCGCCTTTGGGATGGGGCCGGAGCGCGTGGCCATGATCAAATACGACATCGACGACATACGATACTTCTACGGCAACGATCTGCGCTTCTCCAAGCAGTTTGGATAGAGCAGGGGTGCTCATGCTCCGGCTTAAGTGAAACAATTGCCCCTTTGAGAGGAGACAGTCATGACCATCATGAGAATACCATTGAGCTGGCTGGGTGACTACGTTGACATAACTCTTCCAGTTCAGGAGCTTGCTGAGAGGATGACTCTGGCGGGGCTTGAGGTAGCGGCCATCGAAGAGATAGGCGCCCAGTGGGACAGAGAAAAGATCTTCGTGGGGGAGATATTGG
>CAZBJW010000241.1:742-6867 GCA_964492135.1 uncultured Anaerolineales bacterium | reverse complement strand
CGTCCACACTGGCTCCCAAGTCTCTGGGCGTGATGGTATACAGACTGGGCGAGAGCCCGCCGAACTCCAGGCAGAACTCCCCGCACTCGGGTTTCGTGCCCGTGACAGCCGTTGCCATCCAGCCTCCTGCCTTCACATCCACGGGCAGTCCCTTCATGCCCTCCACCACGACCCGAATGCTGGAGAGGTATCCCTCACCCTCGGGAGAGCTGGTGTTGCTCACGACCTCGCCCACCCAGATGGTCACCGGCGTCCCCACAGGTGAAGGAGCAGCTGACGGCGTTCCGGTGGCGGCAGGCGGAGGAACTGGAAGACTCGTGGGGCTAGGGGTGGCTGCAGGCGGCACGTAGACCTCGCGGCGACGGAATTCGACGAAGACATAGCTCTTCCCGTCCAAGGACAGCCTCAATTCTGTGCCCAACCCTTGCGGCCTGATGACGTAGTCCGCCTTCTGCAGAGCAGCGAACTCCGCCACATAGTCTCCGTATTCGCGCTTGGTGCCCGTCAACTGGGTGGTACTCCACCCGCCATGTGCGGACGCCACCTCGACCGGTAACCCCGCCTTCCCCACCACCGAGACACGCAGCACAGTGCCCGGCAGGTCCAAGTTTCGAGTCACGGCCAGTACCTTGCCCTCCCACTGCGGTTGGGGAGCGGTTCCTGGAGGTGAAGGAGACGCCTGGGAGGGCACCTGGACGAACTCAACAACGATGATATCTGTGCCATCGGCCCCCACGGTGACTGTAGCGCTGAGACCCTGCGGGGTGATGATATACTGACCCGCAGTCAAGCCCGCGAACTCCGCGGCGTAGGGGCCCAACTCTGGCTTAGAGCCACTCACCTGTGTTGTGCTCCACCCGCCTTGAACTGAGTGGACCTCGATGGGCAAACCTACAACCCCGATCACCGATACTCGAATGATGGTCCCCTCAGGGCTCAATTCGCTGATGTCGCTGATCACCCTGCCGTCCCAAACAAGGGTTGTCCCCTGGGCTTCCGCCAGGGCGGCTGACGGACCGAGCGTCGTCGTCACAGCCACTGCGACCAGCAAGAAGGTCAATGCGTACTTCGCTTCCCTGCAACCCACACGTCGCATAGCAGTCCCCCTTCTATTGCGTCTTGATTTGCATGAACTGCAGCAGAGCGCTAAACCATTCCCCCATGGTCATCTTGACGGGATAGATGCGCCTACTGATGGCATATCCCTTCCAACCCTTATAGATCAGCCAGAAGAGCCCGTTGGGACTAAGTGTGATCAGCCGCAAGACCAGAGGCTTGAGGAATGGAAACTCAGCGGTCACGCTCATCAGCTTCTGCAGATTCTCTATCTGCCGCTTCTCAGTCTCGCTGCTGAATTTGATGATCGTGTCCTCCGTGACAGAGCCGCTCAGGTCATCGAAGGTGCCCTCCATTAACCCCTCGCGAAAGGCCATTTCCCCAAGCTTTGTCTTGGGATACGGCTGATACAGAAAAACGTTGACGTAATCCGCCCGGCACTCGATATTCAGGTCCAGGGTCTCCAGGTCTGTTTCCAGACCGCCCGTGGGCAAGCCCAACATGTTGTTGGTCGAATACTTGATGCCATACTCGCGAAGGATGCGGCTGGCCTTGAGCATCTGCTCCTTGGTGATGTGGCGATTGAGGATCTCATACCGCAGGCGGTCGTTGGCGGTCTCCAACCCGAAGCTGACGCTGACACACCCCATGTGCTTGAACATGGCGGCCTTCTCTTCCGTCACCAGGTTGGGCCGCACTTGACACCAGAAGGGCAGACCGATCTCCTCCTTGTACTGTACGGCTAGCTCCTGCAACCACTTCTTGTTGATGATGAAAGTGTCATCCAAGAACATGACGAAATCCAAAGGGTACCTGTCGCGGACCTCTTTCAATTCTTGGATCACGTTGTCCACGCTACGGCGTCTGGTCCGCCGTCCCTTTCCTTTGTAGAGGTCGGAGTAGGCCTCGTTGAAGCAGAAGGAGCAGTTGTAGGGGCAGCCACGCCCCGTGATGAAAGGCTTAAGCCTTCGCTCCCCACTTAGCGGATGCGCCCTGTAGAGGAGTTCGCGGTCAGGGAAGGGCAGTTCGTCCAGATCTGTTACCAAGGGCCTTAGAGGATTACGATGGATGCGGCCGTTGGACTTGATCCACCAGTTGGGGATGCCCTCTACGGGATCCCTGTTCTCCAAGGCGTTCAGTAGATCCACGGTGGCATACTCTCCCTCGCCGATGCAAATCCCGTCCACGCCTTCTTCTTCGATGATCTCCGGGAAGAATGTGGGGTGGGGTCCGCCCATGATAGAAAGCGTGTCCATCTCAGCCCTTATGCGCTGGTTGAGATCCAGGTAGTACCGCTGCGTCCCTGTATAGACACTGAAAGCCACCACGTCCGGCTTCAAGCGGCGAGCGACCTCGACCGGATCCTCTTCCGTGGCGACCACCATGTCGGTCCTGTGGCCCGCCTGGTTCAGCGCCGCCGACACACGCAGGATGCCGTGGGGCTCGTTGTCGATCTCCTTAATGACGAACAGTAGGTGCACTACGCTTCTCCCAAGGCCAGTCAAAGTCTATCACAGCCAACAGCCTCTGGCAAGCACAGAAGCCCAGGAGCAAGGTACTTCAAGGGAGGCGGGTTGCCGACCTTAGAACTCCGCCGGAACGGTGAAGAGGGTCTTGACTCTCCAGCGACTGGAGGGTGTATAATCATAGAGGAAGGTCTTCAGTCAGGGTATGTTCGAAGTCATCTTCGAATACTATGGATACAGGACGCCGAGGAGGTAGTAGTGTCAACCGAAGGAGTCGTGCTGAAGAGCGTGCCTGCGATGACTGTGGCGTCGGTACGAGAGGTGATACCCACCTACGCCGACATGGGCAAGCAGTACGAGGAAATCTTCGCTTATATTGGCCAGCACGGTGTCGCGCCAGCGGGCCCGCCGCTGTGCCTCTACTATGACATGGAGCACAAGGAGCGGGACATCGACGTAGAGTCTGCGGTGCCCATAGCGGGGACAGCGCCGTCAGGCGAGCGGGTCAAGATCCGAGAGCTACCGGCCATGGAACACGTGGCGTCCTTGGTGCACAGCGGCAGTTATGAGGGCTTCAATGAAGCGTACGGCGAATTGCTCGGCTGGATCGAAGCCAACGGCTATCAGATAGTGGCGCCAAACCGCGAGATTTATCTGACTGGACCCGGCCCAGGCGTTGAGCCGTCGGACTACGTCACCGAGCTACAGTTCCCCGTTCACAAGGCGTAGTGAATCTCCCACCGCGCCCTCGGCCTCGGGTGGACACCTGGGCCTTGGCTTGTCTCTCGGTACGAGGAGGGCGCATCTGTCGAGATGCGCCACACCCTCCTGGCATGCTCGGCGTGCCAGCTTCCCGGCTGGGCACGACAGCACTCCACCACGCCACCACAGGTTCAATGTTAAACCCGCCGGAACTGTGGAGAGGGTCTTGACTCTCCAGTTAGGGCAGGGTGTATAATGGTCCATGAAGGCCTTCGACAGAGGACAGATGGACGGAGCCTGATACATGTTCAAGATCGGAGAGTTCTCGAAGCTCAGCCAGGTGCCGGTGAAAACCTTGCGGTACTACGACGAGATCCACCTGCTGAAGCCGGCTAAAGTAGACGACTTCACCGGCTATCGCTACTACTCGGCCGAGCAGCTGTACCGGCTCAATCGCATCCTGGCACTGAAGGACCTGGGGCTGTCTTTGGCGCAAATCGGCGAATTGCTAGATGGTGACCTGCCCGTGGAGCAGATGCGGGGCATGTTGCGTATGAAGCAGGCGGAGGTCAAAGGCCGCGTCGAGGAAGAGCAGGCCAGACTGGCTCGGGTCGAGTGGCGACTGAAACAGATCGAACAGGAGGGAGTCATGTCCACTCAAGAAGTTGTGATCAAGAACGTCCCAGCGCTGAAGGTGGCTTCTGTGCGGGACGTCATTCCTACCTATGGCGACATCAGCCAGCTGTACGGCGAGCTCTTCAAGTACGTCGGCCGACGGAGGGCGAGACCCAGCGGCCCGGCGCTCTCGATCTACTACGACGAGGGATACCGCGAGACAGATATCGATGTCGAGGCCGCCGTCCCTGTGTCCAAGGACCTGCCCGATGGAGATCGTGTCAGGGTTCGCGAACTGCCGGCCGTCGAGGAGATGGCCTGCATCGTGCACAGGGGCAGCTACGACACCATGGGCGAACCGTATCAGAAGGTGCTGACCTGGATCGAGGACAATGGGTACCGGATCTGCGGGCCCAACCGCGAGGTGTACATCAAGGGACCGGGTCTTCTCACCAAGCCGTCGAAGTACGTGACTGAACTGCAAATCCCCGTGGAGAAGGAGTAAAGAATAGTCCCTCGGCTCCCCGACTGGACACGGACGACGCCGCAAGCAGCGGAGGCGGTTCACAGGGGCTGTGCGCGTAGATGGCCGTCAGATTCTAGGGCTTCCGCAACTCCTGGAAGAACGCCAGACCGTCTTCCCACTTCTCGACGACCTCGAACCCCACCTCGCGTGCCAGCCCCAAGTAGTAGCTCAGGTTCCGCTCCTTCCGCGGCCAGCGCACCCCGTATCCCGTCGCGACCTCTTCCTTCGGCAGCTTCACGGAGATGGTAAACGCAACAACATCCTTGTCCTCATCACCACGAGGCGGCACGACCGCGTCCCAGATCAGGAACCGTCCGCCTTGTTTGAGGACTCGGAAGACCTCACCGAAGACCTTCTCATGGTCCGGCGCGTCGATGTACATCAGAGTGAAGAACGAAGTCACGGTGTCGAAGGTGCCATCGAGGAACTTCAGATCCGTGGCGTCCATCACGATCTTCAGTGGGCCAGGCGGCGCTTCTTCCAGTTCCCTCTTGTTGGGATCGATAGCGATGACTTGCGCGCCTTTCAGTCTCCCAATGACCCCCTCTCTGCCTCCCCCGATATCCAGGATGTGCCCCTCAGCCTCGAAGTCATCGACTGTGACCTCCTGCTCATCAAAGAAAAAGATGCGCTCTTCCGGAGTCTCTCGATGCTCCTCGTCCACTTCTCGCCGCCCTTTTTCGCACACGGGACTAAATGCTCTGCGATGCCTCCACCCGCTCCAACATAGGATTGGCCAGGTGCCATGACGGAAAGCCGACAACCTAGCTGCTCAGACCTGGCGAGCAGTCACTCGTGATAAGTGGGCCGGATGCCGCCGTCGGTGGCAAATCGGCACAGCTGACACCGACCGGGCGCGGGGTAGGTGAAAGGGTCACCCGGAGCTCTCGTCCGGGGATAGGTGACGAGCACCCGGTCCGTTGCACGCGTGAAGGCAACGTAGAACAGCCTCCGTCTCTCCTCAAGATCCGCCCCAGATGCCTCACCCGGGAGCCACGCATCCTCAAGGCCCGGCATTACTACGGTCGCCTTCGTCAGCCCTTTCGAGCCGTGCATGGTGAGGAAAAGAACCGAGCGTGGATCCTCCGCCGGAGCAGCCGAGTTGGGCAGTAGATTGTCACAACAAGCGGCTATTGCATCGTCTTGGTCGACTTCAGCCAAGCCGCTCACCAGCTCCTGCAGGTGCGCCTGAGCCTCTCCTGGGTCTAGCCCGAGCTCGTCGGAGATGGCGCCCGCGGCACGGTCAGGCTCCTGCGACGACAACGCACTGCAAAGCTCAATGAGAGAGCGAGCAGCGGTCGCCGCTGCGCCCTTCAGGATAGCATCGTTGAGCAGGGCTCGCAGAGCCTCAATGGGCGAGATGTCTTTCTCCAAGATCAGCTCGACCATGGCCTTCTTGTGACTAGGCTTGATTTCGGACACATCTTCAAGCAGAAGCCGCTCAATGAAGCGCTGCTGCGGATTGCATACAAGCTGGAGGGCCTGTGAGAGCCAGGCGCGTCGAGGTTCCGTTGGCTCCTTTCTCCGGCAGCAAGAAATGCTCGGTGAGAGTTGATCGAAGTAGAAGTCGAGCGCTTTCCAAGACGGAAAAAGGCATACGATGCCGTCTCTTGACCTCGGCTGCTCCGGTAGTTCGTCAACCCGCTGGGACAGGAACTCGCGAAGGAAGACCACCTCGGCCTTGCAGCTCTTGAAGCGGCAGCACTCGACTTGACCGCCTTCGTGGACCGCCGTCATCGGCTCACGGCCCGGACACATTG
>CAZBJW010000241.1:0-732 GCA_964492135.1 uncultured Anaerolineales bacterium | reverse complement strand
GCATTTGTCGCTTCGAGGATGCGTGACTTAGATCGCCAACATTCCACAAGCGTGACCCGATCACACCCTTCCGACCTAAAGAGCGTCATCAGCCCTTCCGGGGAGCTGCCGCGGAGACTGTGGTAGATGCCCTGATTGTCGTCACCGACTATGATCATAGAGGTGACACTCGACGCAAGACTTGAAATGAACGATTGCTCGGCGGGATTGAAGTCCTGGTACTCGTCGACGAGGAAGTACTGAAGCTGACTTACCCACGCCTGCCTATTCTCTGGTCTTACGAACAGTCGGTGGGCCAGGGGTATGGCCTGATCCCAATCGACTAGCCTATAGGCCAACCCCAATTGCAGAGCGGCCTTTAGTAGAGCTGGGATGGGGTCCTCCAACTCAAGAGGCTCATCGTCGTTGCGCCACGCCTCCTTGGCCCTCTCAAGCAATTTCCTGACTTGCGGTGGCGTCCTTGGCCCAAGGTGCTCTACTAGTGGCCGAAGATCGGAGACGAAGACCTCCGAGGGCTTTACCGACTTGTCGGCCATGCTAGCGAAGTACAAAGGACCGTCAAAGCCAACGGCGAAGCCCCTGTTCCGAATAAGCCGACAAGCGAAGCTATGCAGGGTTGAGACGTGAGGCCCTTCGGTGTCGTCTACCTGTTCACCGAATTCCTCCTGATAGTCGGATGCGAACGCCTTGGTGATCTCCTTGATGAACGTGAGGTAGCAGATGGAACTGGAT
>CAZBJW010000240.1:0-6903 GCA_964492135.1 uncultured Anaerolineales bacterium | reverse complement strand
CACCAGGGGGAACCCGACAGGATTTTCTCCGAAGGCGCCATAGAAGAGGCGATCAAAGCTCGCGAGGAAGGGAAGATTAGATTCATAGGTTTCACTGGACACCGCTGGCCACGCCTCTTCAAGGAGATGCTGGGCAAGGATTTCGAGTGGGATACGGTTCAGATGCCTACCAACCTCCTGGATCACCATTACCGCAGCTTCACCAAAGAGATACTGCCGATACTGGTTCAACGGGGAATCGGGATCATCGGCATGAAGAGCTTGGGCGGAACCGGAGCACCCATCTTGGAGACCGGCATCACAGCGCGAGAGGCGATTTCCTATGCCCTGTCTCTGCCTATTCATACACTGGTGAGCGGGATCGACACTCTTGAGTTCCTGGGTCAGAACCTGGAAATCGTGCGGAACTGGAGCCCCCTTTCGGACGAACAACGGGATAAACTCCTGGAACGCGTAGCCCCTTCGGCGGCAGATGGTCATCTCGAACACTACAAGACGGCTTGGTGAGACGTTCGACCTAGGCCACCGATGACCCATGCCGGGCAAAGGTCATGCCCGATACATTAGTACCTCAAGCTGGACGACTTACGCCAAAACCTCCGATCCTGTCCTCTGCCGGCCCCAACGGACTTGGCCGCAGGCCTGATCGTTAGGCCGTCTCTGCGGCCATCGAGTATCGAGGGCCAAGAACTCCAGGGAGGTGAAAACGATGATGAGCTGGGCCGAGGCTCTTTCCGAAGATGAACTTCCGGACGGACGCCGTGCGGAGGAGCTCAGTGGATCCCCGTCTTGCCAGTAGACCCCAACGGCGATAGATATGTAGTGGACAATGGTTGCCGTCACATGCGGGGGCCGTTGGTGGAAGGCGAGGGGACTGAAGAGCGTGCCGTCGTTTGCAGTCGGCGCGGCAGCGAGTTTGAACTACGCAGAGGTGACGTAAGCGCCTGGAGTCCTTGGCCACGTGGTCTGGGGTCGGTGCGGACCTAGATTGCCGTACGACCAGCATCTGGAGATGCTCGGGTACGTTTGCACCTAGGGACCGGAAGGGGACAAGTTGGTGCTGAACACGAGGGCCGACGAGGGCGATCCGACGAGGGGCTAGTGAGCGATGCGCGCTGACAGTAGCCCGCCAGCCGGAACGCTCGTCGCGGTCCTGAAGAGGGCGTCTGGGGAAACCCGAGATCTTGACTATCGAATGAATGGAGGTCAGCGAAGGACGAGTTCACGTTCTGACTTTGCGTTTCCTGGAAGTCCTGCCACGCCACGCGATCTAGCTCGGCCTTCGAGAGAATCCTTTGCGCGGACTGCCGTTCGTCGATGGCCTCGAGGCCGTACCTGAAGGGCGAGAGTCGGGGTTCAGACCTACCGAACTTTCCGCCTGTAGTCTGGCAAGAGAAGAGGTGATTTGACCGGATTCTCGATGACGGCCCCTTGAAGCTGCCGGTGCCACTCATCGACGTGCTCCAGGGTGAGCTCTGCCAGCTTGACCTCTTTGGCTCGAAGCGCTGCGGCTTCCCCTGCCCGACGGCCGAAGACCGTGATCTCGAGCAGGGAATTGCCCATGAGACGATTGCGCCCGTGCACTCCCCCTGAAATCTCCCCAGCGGCAAACAGATTGGGGACATCGGTTGAACCGTCAGGCTTCAGCGATATGCCACCGTTCTGGTAATGTAGAGTCGGATAGACCAATATCGGCTCCTTGGCCATGTCTATGCCGAAGCGGCCGAACTGGCGGACCATGGCGGGCAACGCCGTCTCCGTGGTCCCTGAGCCGTGGAGGACATCGATCATCGGTGAATCGAGCCACACGCCCACAGTGCCTGACGGGGTCACTATACCCATGCCATGCTCAGTGCACTCTCGGATGATGGCCGATGCCTCCACGTCGCGCGTTTCCCTTGGGTGCACGAATTGGAGGCCCTGAACATTGCAGACCTGGGCTCCCAGTCCGCGCACCTTCTCTGTCACGAGCAACCCCACGATCTGCTCTGGATAGGCGGCGCCGGTAGGGTGGTACTGCATGGTGTCCAGGAAGGCAAGCCTGGTGCCGACTCGATAGGCCAGTACCAGACCATCGCCAGTGGCTCCATAGTGGTTGGTCGTGGCATAACCTTGATAGTGCAACCGTCCACTGCCGCCCGTCGCCAGAATAGTGCATCTCGCTCGTACGACCAGGTGCTCGCCGGTCTCTAGGTTGATCAGCACCGCCCCAGCCACCTGGCCTTTGTGATCCATGATCAGCTCGATGGCCGGTGAGAACTCCAAGACCGTGATGTCGTCGGGATAACTGCGCACCTCATCGCGCAGGGTACGCATGATCTCAGCCCCGGTATAGTCTCGTGCGGAATGCATCCGCTTGCGGGATGTGCCGCCACCGTGGATGGTCTTCATGGTGCCGTCGGGCTCTTTGTCGAACATGCAACCCAACCCCTCCAGCCACTTGATGACAGACGGTGCATCCTTCACGAGGGCCTGTGCAAGATCGGGATAGTTCGCGAAATGGCCTCCACCTATAAGGTCTAGGTAGTGAATGGCTGGCGAGTCATTGGGCTTGTCGGCAGCCTGAATCCCACCCTGAGCCATCATGGTGTTGGCGTCGCCATGGCGCAGCTTGTTGGCGATGATGACCTTGGCTCCGTTCTCGCGGGCCAACAGGGCAGCCGAAGAGCCCGCTCCACCTCCACCAATGATCAGCACATCGGTATCGTGATCGATCTGCTGAAGGTCGAGCATGTCGGAAGTCAAGTGGCTAGCCCCCTCCATCACTTCAGCCAACTCCAGAGGCATGCGCTGCCCTTTGCTGACCCCCACCCTGATTTGGCGCATGCCCCCTGCCCTGTAATCGGGGTGGAACTTTTCCAAGATGGAGTGCTTCTCGTGAGGCACCATCATGGGGAAGGCCTCCTGCAGTCGACTCGGCCGGGTCGCCTCCACTCTCAGTATGGACTCGCGCATCTCCGTTGGATAGCTCACGCGTCTCTCCCCTGCATCACTCTGGCTCGATATCCCGGTCGTTGTATAGTTTCCGCAACTCATCCTCCCCCAGGCCTCTCAGTGTCGCCAGTTCGTGGTCGAACTTCCCGGCCTCGATCTCCATCACCCGTTCCTCCAAATGTTCTGCCCTGGGAGCCAGGTATTTCCCATAGAGACGGCGGCAGAGGATGGCGATGTTGGGTTGCACCTCATCCGCCGGACACCGGGAAACACACAGCCCGCACATGATACAGTCGAAGGAGCGGGTGGCCACGGAGGTGATGTCCCCACGCATGGCGTCCGCCATGTACTGTTTCACATCGATCTCCTGGGGGCACACCTTGGTGCAGGTGCCACAGCTGAGACAGCGGAGCAACTCAGGGTAGGTTTTCACCACGGCCTGAAAGGTCGGTTCGAGTCCGCTCAGGCGATAGTCAGCACGGTGTGCTGGATAGAAGGGGATTTGTGCCAGAAACATTCCTGGCTCGACCACGGTCTGGCAAGCCAGTCCGATCTGCAACCTGTAATCACCTGCCACGCGGTACACAGTGGAGCAAGCGCCACAGAAGCCGCCTCTGCAGCCCGCCCCGCGTATCAACTGGTAGCCGGAGTATTCCATGGCCTTCATGATGGTCAGGCTGGCGGGTACCATGTATTTCTTGCCCATGATGAAGATGGGAACAAGGTTTTCACTCATATTTCAGTCATCCTTTCCAGCCCACTCTCTAGAGCAAGGCATCCACCATGGCCAGTACTTGGGCCGTATCGCTATTGTGTACACTGCAGGCTTTGCTAGGGCACACGGCCACGCAGGCGCCGCAACCCCGGCAGAGGGCCGGACTGACAACAGCTATCGAGCGTCGTGGGTGCAGGCTCATGGCGTCGTAAGGGCATGCGGAGACACACAGCGCGCAGCCGGAGCAGAACTCCTTTACGACATACGCTAGTGTGGGCTCCTGTGCAATCTGGTGTTGAGAGAAGAGTTGTAGTACTTTGGCCGCTGCGCCGCTTGCCTGGCAGATCGTCTCAGGGATGTCTTTGGGAAACTGACCCGCACCGGCCAGGAATATCCCGGGCGTGAGCGCCTCCACCGGCCGTAACTTGGGGTGGGCTTCCCGGAAGAACCCATCTTCGTCAAGGGAGACGCGCAGGCGCTGTGCGAGCTCTTTTGCCTCCGCACTCGGTACGGAAGGCGTGGCCAGCACTACGAGGTCAGCGGCGACTTGCAGCGGCACTCCGCTGAGCGTGTCCACGCCCCAGACTATCACCTTGCTGTCGTCTTCAAAGATCCTGGATACTTTTCCTCGCAGATAGAGCACGTGGTAGTCCTCCACGGCACTCTGCACAAACTCCTCGTAGCCCTTTCCCTGGGCACGGATGTCAATGTAGAAAACGTAGGCCTGGCCTTCCGGTACTTGCTTCTTGTACATCATCGCTTGCTTGGCCACGTACATGCAGCATATCTTGGAGCAGTAGGGCTTGTGCAGTGCCGGATCGCGTGATCCGGCACATTGTACAAAGACGACTTCCCTGGGGACCAGGCCATCCGATGGTCGGCGAATCTGGCCCCCTGTTGGTCCGTCGGGAGCCAACATGCGCTCGAACTGGAGGGCATCTACGACATCGGCCTGCTTGCCCCCGCCGTATTCCCCCAGTCCCTCTTTCGGATAGAGCTCATAGCCCGTAGCCAGGACCAAGGCTCCCACTTCAAAGGTGAAAGTCCGCAGCTGCGCCCCTGGTCTGCCGCAGGCTGCGTCCTCGAATCGACCATCTGCCTCGTTGTCCTCTTGATCGACTTTGACAGTGAAGCTCCCTACATGACCGCCGGCTTCCTGCACCTGAGCCCGTGTCAGAACCTGGATAAGGGGATGCTCCTCGACTCGTCTTATCATCGCAGTCAGCACGTCAGAGGCAGTCTCGAGACTGAGATAGGTGCCGGAAAGCTGAGCCACGTGGCCTCCTACCTTGGCCTCCTTCTCAACAAGGATCACGGGATGTCCGGCATCGGCGATGTCCAGAGCCGCCTGCAGCCCGGCGACGCCTGCGCCAACGATCATGGCTCGTTTGACCAGGGGCAGGCTGAGGGGTTCGAGCGGTTGGTTGAAGCGCACCTTTTCTACCATGGTCCTGGTGATTTCAGCAGCCTTGGCAGTAGCCTCAGCCGGAGCTTCCCGATGCACCCACGAGCAGTGCTCCCGGATGTTGGCTATCTCACACTGGTAGGGACTGAGGCCTTGCGAGGCCACGGCCTTGCGAAAAGTGGCCTCGTGCATGGACGGCGAGCAGGCAGCTACCACCACGCCATCCAGGAGGTGGTCACGGATAGCTCCTTGGAGGGCATCCTGACCTGGATCGGAGCACATGTACTTCTGGTCCTCTGCGTAGGCCACGCCTGGATACTCGCGCAATTCCTTTGCTACTTGCTCCACATCCACCGTGCCGGCGATGTTGAGGCCGCAGTGGCACAAGAAGACCCCGATCCTCTTCACAAGATCTCCACCGTACGTGAGGGCGCCCCTGTCTCCGGAACAGCCCTCCATTGTGAGAAGAGAGACAGCACCTTGGCCGCTGCTCCCGACGCCTGGGCGACCGTTTCAGAGATGTCCTTGGGACCCACGCAGGCCCCAGCCAGGAAGATCCCGGGACGCGAGCTTTCCAGTGGTCGCATGTTGGCGTCGATCTCGCAAAAGAAGCCGAACTCATCAGCCTGCAGTCCGAGGATCTCAGCCAGAGCCCTCGACCCGCTGCTGGGAACCATGGCCGTGGCCAGGACCACCAGGTCAGCCGCTATCTCTATCTGCGTGTCATTCAGAGTGTCAACGCCCCAGATCTTGACTTTGCCATCGTCACGGAATACCCTGGAGACCTTGCCTCGTATATAGAGGGCACGATCCTCCTCCATCGCGCGCTGTACAAACTCCTCGTATTGCTTGCCCGCCGAGCGAACGTCGATGTAGAAGACGTAGGCCTGACCGTCGAGAACGCGGTGTCTGTAGAGCATGGCGTGTTTGGCTGTGTACATGCAGCATGTCTTGGAGCAGTAGGGCACCCCTAGTTCCGGATCGCGGGAGCCCGCACATTGCACGAAGACCACCTCTTTGGGCTCCCTGCCATCGGAAGGGCGTAGAACTCTGCCAGCGGTGGGCCCCGAGGCGCTGAGCAACCGCTCAAAGGCGAGGCCATCTATGACGTCGGGAATCGCGCCGTGTCCGTACTCGCCCAGTTCTTCCAAGGCGTATGGGCTGTAGCCCGTGGCCAGGACGATGCAACCCACCCTTTGTTCGACGGTGACCGCTTGTTGCTCGAAATCGATGGCCCCTACTGGGCAGATCTTCTCGCACACCCGACACTTACCGCGCTCAAAATAGAGGCACTTCTCATGGTCTATGACTGGCTTGTTGGGCACTGCCTGAGGTGAGAGGGTGTAGATGGCCTTTCGACTGCCCATTCCTCGCTCAAAATCGGACTCTACGCGTTTGGGACACTTCTCCTGGCAGAGACCGCAGCCCGTGCACGCGTCCCACTTGACATAAGCGGGGTGTCGACGCACGCGCACTCGGAAGTCGCCCACTTGGCCGCTCACCTTCTCCACGTGTGAGTAGGTGAGCAGTCTGATGTTCTCGTGGTGCCCGACTTCCACGGTGCGGGGGGTGAGGATGCACTGGGCACAGTCCAGGGTAGGGAAGGTCTCCGACAGCTGCGCCATCCGGCCACCAATGGAAGGCAGCCTGTCTACCAAGACGACCTCATAACCCGAGTTGGCGATGTCAAGCGCTGCTTGCATGCCAGCGATGCCGCCGCCGATGATCAGAGCTCTTGTAATTGGACTGTTGTCAGGCATACCCGCACAGCATCAATTCCGCCATTGGGGATGAGCTTCATCGCGACTGGAAGGGGGCCAAGATGGGCTCAGGGTGCACGCATTGTTTG
>CAZBJW010000239.1:0-6907 GCA_964492135.1 uncultured Anaerolineales bacterium | reverse complement strand
CTCTTGCCTTTCTCATTCTCTGTGGCCTATCAGTCGGTCCGAAGCTTCTTGAGCACCAGTGGAAGGAGTGGTAGCAGGTCCCCGGCCACGGTACCGGCGTTCCCCATGGCCGCTGTGGCCATCTCCCCGGCTGCTCCGTGCACATATACCCCGGCGACAGCTGCCTCGTAGGGCGATAATCCCTGAGCGAGAAAGCCCACAATGGAACCCGCCAGAACGTCGCCTGTCCCCGCGCTAGCCAGGCCTGGATTGGCGAAGGGGCTGATCACCACGCGATCATCGGGGGCAGCGATGACCGTGTGGGCGCCTTTCAGAACCACGACCTGCGTCCACTTTTGAGCCGCCTTCTGAGCGATTGCCACGCGGTCGGACTCCACCTCCTCCAGCGAGCAGTCGAGCAGTCGAGACATCTCGCCGGGGTGGGGGGTCAGGACCGCCTGGGAAGCGAGGGACTCCCACCATCGCGAGGCTCGTGCCAGCGCGTTGAGGCCGTCGGCGTCTATTACCAAGGGCGGAAGCCCTTTCTCTTCCGCTTCTCTGCTCGGCTGGCCCGTGGCGGGCACAAAGCCGAGCTTTCGCGCTACAGCACTTGGCTCCACACACACGAACTCGTGCACGAACTCCACCGAGGAATCCTCCAGACCCAGACCAGGACCAACTAACAGGGCGTCGTACTCGGGAAGTCGCTCTTGCAGGAGTTTGATCGCCTGAGGCACTAGCGCCCCCAGGTCGTGGGGCAGCAGGAGGAAAGTGACCTCAGTGAGCTTGGACGCCAGAATCGGATGGAGGCTCTGTGCCAGGGAGAGCGTGACCAGTCCCGCGCCTACCCGGGTGGCTGCCGCACTGGCAAGATACGCGGCTCCGGTGTAGTTGGGAGAGCCCGCCACTATGAGGGCCTTGCCGAAAGTGCCCTTGTGCGCCCGGCGGGGCCGATCAGGGAGTTTGCTTTTGACCAGCTCAGGTTCCAGTAGTTCCACCGATAGATGCTCGGTCATGGCTGGTGGGATCCCGATATCGGAGATCACCAGTTCCCCCAGGTAGTCCGATCCGGGAAAGGAGTAGAAACCTCTCTTGGGAAGCGCCAGTGTAACGGTGAGGTCGGCAGGCACCGTGGCCGGATCTACTTCTCCCGAGTCACAGTCCAAGCCCGTGGGAACATCCACGGCCACGACTCGAGGGGCATCCCCCCTGAGCTCGTTTCTCTTCTGCTTGAGCAGATTCAAGACATCTTCGAGCACGCCTCCAATAGGTCGAGTAACACCGGTGCCCAACAGAGCGTCCACCACTATGTCTGTCGCATCGAGGAAGCTGTTCAGTTGCTGGCGATTCTTATCATCGTCTGCCCGCAGGTAGGGAATCCCTCTGTCTTGAGTCTGGCGGAAGTTGTCATCCCCTCTGACCTTTCGCTTCCAGAGGTAGAGACGCACGTTGGCGCCTTCGTCATGCAGATGGCGAGCTGCTACCAGTCCATCCCCACCATTGTTCCCCGGCCCTACCAGCACCAGCACCGCCTTGTCTCGCGCTCCAAAATGGTCCCGTATCTCCAGGGCCACCGCTTGGCCGGCGTTCTCCATCATGGTGGCGTAGGTCAAGCCTCGGCCGTCTGCCTCTTTCTCTATCTCTCGCATCTGGTCTGTGCTGGTGATCTTCATGTCGTGCCCTTCCACATGGCGCGCTCTGTATGCCGCCGTCATTATAACACTGTGCTCAGGGGATGCCAAACAGTACCTTTGGGCCATTGACACCCCAGCCTTAAGTCCATTATAATTTAGTTATCCTGGCTGTAGCATAACTGTCACTCTGTTGAACGCGGGCGACCGGAAGTACGCCCGTCAGTTCATTCACGAGTCGAGAGGTTTCCAGGTCAGAGGCAAGGAGGAGCGGTGTCCGCCGACGGTGAACTGCCGACGATCATGACCGTCCGAGAGGTGGCCGGGTATCTCAGGATGCATGAGATGACCATCTACCGCATGGCCAGGCAAGGCGACATCCCCGCGTACAAGGTGGGGAATCGGTGGCGCTTCAACAGGGAGCGCATACAAAGCTGGCTGAGGGAGCACGAGGTTGGACACAGGCGGGCATAGGGTTTGCCGCTGAGCTTCGCTCCTTCGGGTCCTGGCTAGGTGGAACTCAGAAGGCTCTCCATGAAGCTCAATGTCTCCTTGGGGCAGATGGACATCGCCCTCGGGAAGCCAGATAAGAATCTGGACAAGATGCAGGCCATGACGGCCGAAGCCCGACGAAGGGGCTCGGAGGTGGTCGTCTATCCGGAGTTGTGGTCTACCGGCTATGACCTGGAACGGGTTCGAGAGCACGCCACGCCGATTGACGAAGGGGTCTTCGCCGAGGTTGGCAAGATAGCGAAGGTGCATTCTATCTACATCATCGGCTCCTTGCTCTCCTCGGCCGACCAAGGCTACAGCAACAAGGCCACGATCTTCTCCCCTCAGGGTGACTGCCTGGCAGAATACTCCAAAGTGCACCTCTTCAAACCGATGGAGGAGCCCAAGTATCTTGTCCCTGGCCACGAGGCCCCCGTTTTCGACTTGCCCTGGGGCAAGAGCGCTCTGGCCATCTGCTATGACCTCCGTTTCCCAGAGCTCTTCAGGAAGTATGCCTTGGCAGGTACCAGGGTAGTCTTCCTCACCGCCGAGTGGCCCTATCCGCGACTGTCGCACTGGCAGACCCTTCTGAAGGCCAGGGCGATCGAGAATCAGTTCTTCGTAGTCGCCTGCAACCGCGTGGGCGAGTCGGGCGAGTGGCGCTTTTTCGGCCACTCTGCCATCTACGATCCCTCTGGCGAGTTGATAGTCGGCGCCGATGACAAGGAAACGCTGATAACAGCCGTCTTAGACCTCGACGCCGTGGATGAGGTGAGACAAGCCATGCCTACCCTCCAGGATAGACAGGAAGAGGTCTACACGAGGGAGTAGCGGGCGAGCTGGCAGCGGCACTTCGAGGGCCTTACTGGCAGTGAACAGTTGGTTCGAAACCACAACGGTGGCTCAGGATGTCTACGCCATCCTGGAGTCGGCACATTGGGAGCAGGTGATTTCTTATCTCATCCTGGGGAATGAAACCGCCGTGCTCTTGGATACGGGGATGGGCATCGCAGATATGCACAGTCTGGTGAGCGGATTGACGAATTTGCCCGTCACGGTGGTGAATACCCACTATCATTGGGATCACATCGGGGACAACCACCGCTTCGATCACATATCAATACACGAGGCGGAGGCCCGTCTTTTGGAACAAGATGCGCCTGACGAGATACTGCGAGACGCCATGCGACCGGAGAACTTCTGGGGCGCGCCCCCTCCCGATTTCGATCCCAGTAGCTACCACATTCTGCCGTCCAAGGCTGACCGGCTGCTGGGCGAAGGGGATGTCCTGGACTTAGGTGGTCGTCGTCTGTTGGTACTCCACACCCCTGGCCACTCGCCGGGCAGCGTCTGTCTCTTGACCGAGGACGGGTTGCTGTTCACCGGAGACACCGTTTATGCCGGTCCCTTGTACGCACAGTTTGAGGATTCCGATCTTGTCGCGTATCACGAAACCATGGAGCGACTTGGCGGCCTGGCGTCCAGCCTGGAATTGGTGCTACCGGGCCACAACCAGACGCCCCTGGAACCGGACATCCTGGTAAGGATGGCGGAGGGCTTCGAGTTGATAGCCTCAAGTGCGGCCCCGTACCGGGTGATGGACTCTGCGTGGGGACCTCTGCGGCAGTACGAGTTCAGAGAGTTCTCCGTTCTTCTGCCCCTGCAAGCGTGACGGACCTTGGGCGAAGGATGGAAGGCTGTGCGTCCCCTCCCAGCACAGGCTCGCTGGACAGCTAGTAGATTGATGGAAGGAGCGTCGAATGGCTGAGAATCAAGAGTACAAGGTCGAACTGAGAGTGATCGAGCAGAAAGGAACGTGCGGCTTCGGTCACAAAGTGGGGGACGTGATCGTCTTCGACGGACGGACGGTCGATGGGGAGATCTGTTTCAGCGCACTCTATAGCGTCATACCTAAAGTTTATGCCATGCGATATGGGGCTGAGTTCCCCTGGCTGAAGGACAAGGATGTGGCCACCCACGCCTGTCCCGATGCCTATAACCCCGTCGTTTTCGAGGTTCGAAGAGTGAAGGAATAGGCTCAGACGGGCGGGTAGATCTCAAGCATTTGAGCCATTTCGTAGAGACGTAGCTCCACTTCCTTTCTTCCGCTGACCACCTTGTCAAGATCGGTAACGACTATCCGCGATCCGATCAGTCCTGCCATCTTGCCATAGTTGCCTTCTAACAACTGTTCAACGGCGGCCACGCCTAGTCGCGTTGCCAGGAGCCGGTCAAAGGCGGTGGGCGAGCCCCCTCGTTGGATATACCCTAGGATGCTTACGCGCACCCCGAAACCTAGCTCCTTCTCTCGCTCCTTCAGGTACTCGTCTATCGTGCCGCAGTCAGGCTCGGCGCCCTCGGCAATGACAATGATGAAATGGGCTTTCCCCTTACTGTAGGCTTCTTTCATCGAGTCCAGGATCTCCTGGCAGGTGGTGGGCATTTCAGGAATCACGATCGCTTCGGCGCAACTGGCCATTCCAACCATGAGGGCGAGGTAACCTGAATCACGGCCCATGGTCTCGACTAGGAAAGCCCTTCTGTGGGAAGTGGCCGTATCTTTGATCTTGTCTATAGCTCTGAGGGCGGTATTCATGGCCGTGTCGACACCGAGGGCCATGTCCGTGAAAGGAACGTCGTTGTCTATCGTCGCAGGTATACCGACGACCGGGAATCCTTGCTCGTATAGATGCAGGGCTCCTCGCAAGGAACCATCTCCACCGATGATCACCAGCAGGTCGATGTTGTGCCTGCGTAGGGTATTCATGGCCCGCTGTAGACCTTCGGCCGTCTTGAACTTCTCCGTGCGGGCGGTCTTAAGAATGGTACCGCCCCTATGGCTGATGCCGCCCACAAACCGGCCAAACATGGGCTCCACCTCATCTTCCATCAGACCTGCGTAGCCCCGGCGTATGCCCAAGACCTCGAGATCGTGGGCCAGCGCCGTCCTTACTACGGCTCTGATGCAGGCATTCGTTCCGGGAGCATCGCCCCCGCTGGTTAGTACACCTAGTCTTTTCATGAATGCCCCCTTGGGATCTTCCCCCTAAAGCTGGTCGCAGCCGAAGCGTATGGCTGCGTCGGTTCAGGGCTCATCGAGTCTCACTACCATGAGACAGCCTTCCCCCAGCAATTCGGCGACGGCTTTCTCCAAAGATGGGGAATAGCCAGTCGTATCATTGGGGAAAATCAGCTGCACTGTGCAGTCATCGCGAGGTACATAGAGGTTGAAGACGTCGTCACCGGGTTGACTTGTCAAGAGGGAATGAACCTCGCTCAAGAGCCTTACGTCTTTCTCGTGGTCGCCGCTGCGGGGAATGCTGATGTGCAATTGACGTCGGACTTTGCGCGGTGCAGCCTCCTCTTTGTCGCCGGTATCCTTCTCTCCTTGGGCGTTCTCGGTCCAGGAGTGATAGTCGACGGCCGACTCGCAAATCACCTTCGCTTCATCTTCCCTGACCTGGACCTTGCCTCTGATTAACAGAATATTGTCAGGCTGCCACAGTTCGCGTGTCTTCTCGTAAGCCTTAGGGAAGACAACGACCTCTATGCTGCCGTGCAAATCCTCCAACTGCGCGAAGGCCATGAGTTGGTCCTTCTTGGTCGTAATACGACGCACTCTCGATACCATGCCGGCGATGATCACTGTTTGCCTGTGCAGGCTTCTGTCTATCTGACCGCAAAAGCAAGTGACGTCCCGCTCCAATCTGGCGGAAATCTGCTGTAGAGGATGCTCGGAGACGTACAGGCCCAGCAACTCCTTCTCCCATGCGAGTCGCGTGCGGCGAGGTATGTCGGGGCCTTCACCCAGGTCCGGAGAAAGTCCCGGCTCCTCGTCGAGGCCAAACAGGCTCATCTGGCCGATCTCCTCAGCATAGTGGACTTGCTGGCTAACAGCCATCATCGTATCTATGCAGTTCAGCAGCTGACCTCTGGGCCCGAACTCATCAAGCGCTCCGCAACGGATGAGACTGTCCAGTGCCCGTCGATTCACCTGCCTCAAGTCGACGCGGCGGCAGAAGTCGTTGATGTCAGTGAAGGGGCGGTCTTTGCGCCCTTTTAAGATGGCCTCAATTGGCCCCTGGCCCACGTTCTTCACCGCTCCCAGACCGAACCTTATGCCCCGTACGGGTTCTAGCTCTCCATCCTTGTTAGGATCTGCAGGTTCTTCCCCTATGGTGAAGTGCAGGTCTCCATGATTCACGCTCGGTGGCCACACAGGAATGGCCATGCGACGACAATCGGCAACCCCCACAGCGACCTTGTCGCTGTTGTCTCTGTCGACAGTGAGCAGAGCCGTCATGTACTCCACAGGGTATCTGGCCTTCAGGTAGGCAGTCTGACAGGTGATCACGGCGTAGGCGGCAGCGTGTGCCTTGTTGAAGCCGTATCGGGCGAAGTACTCGATCATCTTGAAGATCCCTTTGGCCGTCTCCTCCGCCAAGCCCTTGTCGACCGCTCCTCTGATGAACTTGTCGCGCTGGGCCTCCAGCTCTTCGGCTTTCTTCTTGCCGATGGCGTGACGGAAGGTGTCGGCGTCGCTGGTGGTGAAGCCTGCTAGTTCTTGAGCGATGCGAATTATCTGCTCCTGGTAGACGATCACGCCGTGGGTTTCTTCCAGAATGGGCTCCAGCTCAGGGACCAGATATGTGATGGGCGTTTGACCGTGCTTTCGCGTAATGAACTCCGGGATGTATTCCATGGGCCCTGGACGATACAGCGCGATAGCGGCCATCACGTCGCCGAAGCAACTGGGCTGCAGATCGCGCAGCACCCGGCGCATTCCAGTGCTCTCGACCTGGAAG
>CAZBJW010000238.1:0-6922 GCA_964492135.1 uncultured Anaerolineales bacterium | reverse complement strand
GGCCCTGGGCGGTGTCAACAGGCCTCTGATTCTCGACGTGGGTACAGGCACGGGCCGGCTGCCGCTGGCCTTGTTGCGTGACCTGGACTTCGAAGGTCGTATCGTTGGGCTGGACCGATCCTTGGGGATGTTGAAGGAAGCGAGGCGCAAGACAGCAGGGAGTGAAGAGCGGGTGATGTTGGTGTGGAAGGACGCCATTGCCCTTCCCTTTCTCGACCGTAGCTTCGACGCCGTGAGCTGTGTGGAAGCCTTGGAGTTCATGGCTGATCCGCGCGTTGTCATCGAGGAGATGGCCCGAGTGTTGAGGCCGGGCGGCACGTTGCTGACCACAAATCGTATAGGTCTTGATGGACTGCTGATGCCGGGGCGCAGTTTCTCCCATGGAGAGCTTCGACAGCTTCTCTGGTCATCGGGATTGACCTCGGTGGAGATCAAGAGTTGGCAAACGTACTATGACCTGGTCTGGGCTAGGAAGGACGGACCCTGGTCATCGGAAGGAGATGGCCGCGACCTGCGAGATGTGTTGTGCTGTCCCCGTTGTTCTGAATGCGCCTTGACAGGGACGCGAGTCGCGTTGAGCTGTCAGAATTGTGGTTCACGCTATGCGGTTGATAGAGGGATCATCTATCTGGAAGGGCCTTTGCGGAAGTGAGAATCGGGGTCATCGCCGACACACACATACCTGACCGCCTTCCTTCCCTTCCGCCTCGGATCGAGGAGATATTCCACGGACTCGACATCATCCTCCATGCGGGGGATATCTGCACTCTGGGGACGCTTCATCAGCTGGAAGAGAGGTTGACTATCACCATGGCTGTGGCTGGAGATAGCGACGAGGAGGAGGTCAAGCAGTACCTGGACGAGAAAAAGGTTGTGAGGTTTGGACAGAGCAGCATCGGGATGATTCACGGTCATCGTGACGGATCGCCCTCGAGGTGGCAGTCTCTGGCGAGGAAGCTGCTCCGCGCCTCTTCTCAAGAGGAGCTCTACAAGTACGTGCTGAACCAGTTCGAGGGCGTGGACTGTGTGGTGTTTGGCCATTCCCATCGGCCCTACGTGAAGATGCGGGGCGGGGTGCTTCTGTTCAACCCGGGCGCTGTGGCTCCTGCTCCGGGGGTTAGACCCAGCGTCGGGATTCTGGATGTGAGTGAGAAGACGATCTCGGGTAGGATTGTGTACCTATAGTGCGTGGCACTCGGCTGCGCTCTTAGGGCAGACGGGCGGGCACCAGCCGTTCTGGGCAGGCATGGTGAGATCCAGCCGAAGTGAGAGGCATGACCGCGCACGAGATCGAACTGGAGAAAGGTTTGGACAGGAGATTGAGTTGTGCTTAGAACTCACATGTGTGGTGAATTGACAGCAGAGGATGTTGGCAAGACGGTGAGACTGGCCGGCTGGGTTCATCGGCGCCGTGACCATGGAGGGCTGACCTTCGTCGTTCTACGCGATCGGGAGGGCACTGTGCAGGTGGTCTTTGACCCGTCTGTATCAAGAGAGGCGCATCAGATGGCCTCTTTGCTGCGCAGTGAATATGTCATTTTGGTCGAAGGCGAGGTCGTGCGGCGTCCGGAAGGGCAGGAGAACCCCGCGATGAGTACAGGGGAGATCGAGGTGTTGGTGCGCGAAGTCGACATCCTCAACGAGGCGCGCACACCCCCATTCTATGTGGAGGGCGAAGCACCAGGCGAAGAGTCCTTGCGGATGCGGTATCGCTACCTGGATCTGCGCCGGCCGCAGATGCAGCGCAAGCTGATGTTACGGCACCGTGTGGTCGCTTTCATCCGTCGCTTCCTGGATGCCAGGGGATTCGTGGAGATCGAGACGCCCATCCTGATCAAGAGGACGCCCGAAGGAGCACGGGACTACCTGGTCCCGAGTCGGATACACCCCGGGCAATTCTACGCCTTGCCGCAATCGCCGCAGCAACTGAAGCAGCTGTTGATGGTGGCCGGATTTGACAGGTACTACCAGATCGCACGTTGCTTCCGCGATGAGGATCCGCGTGCAGACCGGCAGCCGGAGTTCACCCAGCTTGACCTGGAGATGTCCTTTGTCGAGCGAGATGACGTCTTACAGCTGACCGAGGAGTTGTTCATAGAACTGGTGGAGGAGGTGTCGTCCAAGCGTATTCTGTCTAAGCCCTTCCCGCGGCTCAGCTACGAGGAGGCGTTGCAGAAGTACGGGAGCGACAAGCCCGACATGCGTTTTGGGATGTTGTTAACGGATCTCTCTGACTTGGTGGCCGACAGCGAGTTCCGCGTTTTCTCCTCCACTGTGGCTGAAGGTGGTCAGGTGAAGGGAATTAGGGTGCCTGGATGCGCCAGCTACAGCCGAAAGCAGTTGGATGAGTTGGGCGAGTTGGCGAAACAACATGGCGCTGAGGGCTTAGTCTCTCTTGCCCTGACGGAGGAGGGCGTTCGGTCCACGGTGGCCAAGCACCTTTCTTCTGACGCCTTGGATACCATCGTGGCCAGAATGGGCGCTGAGACCGGCGACCTTATGTTGGTCGTGGCCGGTGAATCGCATGTGGTAGCAAAGGCCCTGGGTCAGGTGCGGCTGGAGATGGGAGATCGCCTCGGTCTGCGCGACGACGAGGTGTTGGCCTTCGTATGGATCGTCGATATGCCCCTCTTTGAGTGGAAGGAGCAGGAGCATCGTTGGGATGCCATGCACCATCCCTTCACCGCCCCTGTGGAGGAGGATCTATCGCTGCTGGACACCGATCCAGGAGCAGTGCGTGCGCAGGCGTATGACATCGTGTGCAACGATGTGGAAATCGGTGGCGGAAGCATCCGAATCCATAGCCGCGTCACGCAAGAGAAGATCTTCGCCATTCTGGGTCTGTCCGCGGAGGAGACGCAATCGCAGTTTGGACACCTCCTTGAGGCCTTCGAGTACGGTACGCCACCCCACGGGGGCATCGCTCCGGGTATCGATCGCCTGGTGATGGTACTGGCTGGGGAACACAACATCCGCGAGGTTATGGCCTTTCCCAAGACGGGGACTGCTGTTGACCTGATGTTTGATGCTCCGTCTCCTGTGTCCGATGAGCAATTGAAGGAATTGCACCTGCGGTTGGACCTTACGGAGGACTAGCGCCAGACGGCGTATCTTCGTTTGCCGTTGCGTGCTGAGGGGAGTGGGTCATACCGGAGCCAACCACGGATGCCATGAGATGAGGAAAGTCAGGTTCGCAGGGTGGTTGCAAGCTGCCAAGATCGATGGTAGAATATACAAGATATAGATGGTCAGGATGGTGTGGCATCATGGTGGATTTGGTAGCATCTGTGGAGCAGCAGCAACTGGAGAGCGAAGATAAGCTTCCGCAGTTACGGCCAGGAGACTTGGTCAGGGTTCACATGCGGATCTTTGAAGGTGGACAGGAGCGAATTCAGATCTTTCAGGGGACGGTGATGCGCCTTCGCAAGGGTGGGGCCAATGCGAACTTCACAGTGCGACGCATCGCGGCCCATGGGGTGGGTGTGGAGCGGACGTTTCCGCTCAATTCGCCACGGATCGACAAGATCGAGGTGCTGCGGCACTCCCACGTGCGCAGGGCGCAACTCTATTACCTCCGTGATCGCAAAGGCAAGGCGGCCAGGTTAAAAGAGAAGCGCATGCAGGATAAATCTCCGGGCTAGGCTTTGGTCCTCTCGGCCGCTTGCTGGCAAGGACTAGATTCTTTACCTTTCTTCCCCGCAGATTCCGTGATGACGTCGGCTGCGGGGCTCTTGTTGTGTTGCGGTATGCTCTATGGAGAGCGGACCTACTCTCCAACAGGAATCAACCCTCCAGAGCCAAGGCTACCATGCCATCGCAGGGGTGGATGAAGCGGGACGCGGTGCCTGGGCCGGGCCCGTGGTGGCGGGCGTCGCTATCCTGCCCCAGGATTCGCCGACCCTGGCAGAGGAGTTGCTCGGCATCCGTGACTCCAAGCGGCTGACTCCGGAGCGCCGCGCCTTCTTCTACGACAGGATCGTCCACAGTGCTGCTGCTCTGGGAGTGGGGCTGGTAGGTCAGGCTGCACTGGACGAGATGGGGATAGTCTCGGCGAGCAAACTGGCCATGAGCAGGGCGCTCGACAAGCTGGCCATTCCCCCCGACTATCTTCTGGTTGATGGCTTTCCTCTGGAGTACCGTGATATCCCTCATGAGAGCATCGTGGGGGGCGACGATCTTTGTTTTTCCATAGCTGCAGCGTCCATCGTGGCCAAGGTAGTGCGGGATGAAATCATGATAACCCTCCATAGAGTCTTCCCAGGGTACGCATTCGATCGGCACAAGGGGTATGGCACAGCTCAGCATCGAGAAGCGTTATCCCGCCTGGGCCCCTGTGCCATACATCGCCTTTCTTTCGCTCCCTTGAGATCCACGATTCAGCAGAACAAGCCGGGAAGGGAGAAGGGCAGCATCCGACGCGGTACCCGCAGACTCGGCCAGCTTGGTGAGGGATTGGCCGCACAGCATCTAGAGGAACAGGGATACGTCATCTGCGAGAGAAACTACCGCTGCACTGTGGGTGAGATCGACATCGTGGCTCTCGACGGCGAGTACCTGGCCTTTGTGGAAGTCCGGACGCGAAAGAGCAAGAGGTTCGGGTCTCCGGAGGAGTCGATCAGCACTGCCAAGAAGCAGAAGCTGATTGAGGTGGCTCAAACGTACCTGCAGGAGCGTGAATCGCTGCCCCTTGATTGGAGGATCGATGTGGTGTCCATTGAGGTATCTCCCCAGGGAAGACTGGAGCGCTTGGAGTTGATCAAGAATGCCGTCGAGGGGTGAGACATCGGAGGAAGATCTGTCTTCCCCGTTGGTGGCCATAGTGGGCCCTACAGGCGTGGGCAAGACAAGGGTCGCCGTGGCTCTCTCCCTCAAGGTGCGTGGCGAGATCATCTCTGCTGACTCGCGGCAGATCTACAGCGGCATGGACATTGGCACCGACAAACCGACGGCCAAGGAAAGAAAGCTCGTACGGCACCACCTGGTGGACATCGTGTCTCCGGACCAAGAATTCACCCTGGCCCAGTACCAAGAGTTGGCGTACCAGGCTATCGAGGATGTTCTCGGTAAGGACAAGGTACCCTTCCTAGTGGGAGGCACGGGACTCTACATGCGAGCCGTGCTGGAGGGATTCACCATTCCTCGTGTTCAGCCCAACCCGCGACTGCGGGAGGCACTGCTGCGGGAGGCAGAGAGGGAAGGGCACGAAGCCGTTCATGCTCGTCTGGAGGAGGTGGATCCGCAAGCGGCGGCGAATATCGATCCTCGCAACGTCCGACGCGTAATCAGGGCGCTGGAGGTTTATGAAGCCCTGGGGCACCCCATCTCGCAGCTGCAGGACAGGGAGCCTCCGCCATACCGTGTGCTGAAGATTGGCCTGACCATGGACCGGGACGAGTTGTACCGTCGCATTGATGAGCGGGTGGATAGCATGATGAGCAGGGGGCTATTGGCCGAGATACAGGGTTTGGTTGCGGAAGGGTACGATTACAACCTTCCTGCTATGTCAGGGTTGGGCTACCAGCAACTGGGAACGTATCTGCGAGGAGAGACAGATCTGGCCACGGCTATAACCAAGATCAAGAGCGAGACCCATCGTTTCGTCAGGCAGCAGTACAAGTGGTTTCGCCTGGACGACGAGGCGATTGTCTGGTTTGACGTGGGAGACGATGGGTACGGGGCCATAGAGCAAGCAGTTGTCGCATTCCTGATGGGTGCAGAGCAAGGAGGGAGTCATGAGCCAGACAGATGTGGTGGAGACCACGCTGCGCGTTCGCTATGCTGAGACCGACGCGATGGGCATTGCGTACCACACCAACTACATCGTCTGGTTCGAGGTGGGTCGTGGTGAGTACATGAGGCGAAGAGGAGGCACTTACCGCAAGTTCGAGGAGCTGGGTCTGTACCTTCCGTTGACGGAGGTGGATGCCAGATTCATCGCGCCAGCCCGCTATGACGACGAGGTCGTGGTCAGGACTTGGGTTGAGGAAGTTCGCAGCCGAAGCGTCACCCTCTCCTACGAGATACTGATGAAAGACACAGGCCAACGTCTGGTCACCGGGCACTCGAAGCACCTGTGCACGGACCGGGAAGGAAGGGTGGGGCGGCTCCCGCAAGCCCTCATCGATGCCTTCTCAAGCCGCACGGAGAAGAATGCCTGAATTGCCTGATCTGGAGGTCATCAAGGATTATCTCCGAGGCGTGTTGCCGGGAGAGCGTGTCGAGGTCGTCGAAGTACTGCGTCCTCTCGTCGTGCGCAACCTGATCTCAGAGGATTTCATCGATGCACTGACGGGTGGCGCGTTCGCTGCGGTAAGGAGGCGGGGCAAGTTCCTGCTACTGGACCTTGAGACTGGCGAGAAGCTGGTGATCAACCCCATGCTGGCAGGCCGGTTGCAGTATTGTGAGCCGAACAGGTCCCGACAAAAGAGAACCTTTCTGATCTTGCGCCTGTCCACTAGCATGGAGCTGCGCTATGTAGACGCCAAAGCCATGGGCAAGATCTACCTCACGAGGGATCTACACTCCATACCCGGTTTCGCCTCCCAGGGACCCGAAGCCTTGGATCCACAGCTCACGCTGGACGTCTTCCGTGACAGGTTGCGTAAGCGACGAGGTGAGATCAAGGGCATCTTGACCAGACAGACCGTCGTGGCCGGGATTGGCAACGCTTATGCCGATGAAATCCTCTTTGAAGCAGGACTTTATCCCTTCCGCAAGCGGCCCAGCCTCTCCCCCGAAGAAGTCGAGCGCCTGTATTGCGCCATGCGATCTGTCCTGTCCGAGGCTATAGTAGTCATCAGAGAGCGCGTGGGAGATGACATAGATGTGGAGGTCAGGGATTTCCTGAAGGTTCATGGCCAAGGCGGTTCCTCTTGCCCCCGTTGCTGCAGCGCGATTTCGGAGATACGAGCCAGGAATAGAC
>CAZBJW010000237.1:0-6928 GCA_964492135.1 uncultured Anaerolineales bacterium | reverse complement strand
GGGTAGAAGACCTGCTCCACGAACGGGTGCCCCTCCAGGTACTGAGCGATCCGCAAGGCACTGTCGTTTTGGTGCCGGATGCGCAGGTGCAGCGTCTTCATCCCGCGCAGGAGGAGATAGGCGGCCATGGGATGCAACGAAGCACCGTTGATCTCCCTGAAGTGGAAGATGCGCTCCACCAGGTCGGTTGGCCCGCAGACCACTCCGCCCAGGGCGTCGGCGTGGCCTCCCAGGAACTTGGTGGCGCTGTGAAGGACTAGATCAGCACCCACCTGGAGAGGGCTCTGATTGATGGGGGTGGCGAAGGTGTTATCCACGACGACTGTAGCTCCGGCTTCATGGCCCGCCGCAGCCAGGCGAGCCAAATCGATGACCTTGAGCGTGGGGTTGGTGGGGCTTTCCAGGTATAGTAGCCTGCACCCCTCTGATACTGCGGCCTCGATGGCTTCGTGATCCGTGGTGTCGCATAGCGTCACCACGATCTGAAAGCGAGGCAGGAACTCGATGAAGATCTTGCTCGTGCCGCCATAGGTGTCTTTGATGGAGACCACGCGTTCCCCGGGGGAGAGAAGCGTGAAGAGCGTATTGCTGATGGCGGCCATGCCGGTGGAGAAGCTGGTGGCAGCCTCTGCGTCTTCCAGTTGGCGCACCTTTTCCTCGAAGGCATAGACCGTGGGGTTGGTGTTGCGACTGTAGATGTAGCCGCGCCGTCGCGCCAGGGCGACGTCGAGCCACTCATCGACGTCCTGGTAGTCGAATGAGACGCTGTGGACTACAGGCACCGCGGATGGCTGTTGCAGGACTTCCTGGTCCTCGCCTGCCCATACCGACAACGTCCCTGGGTCGGGGTGATGATCGGTGCTCATTCTCGATGGATCTCCTTTCCTGAATCGACGCTGTTGTGGCGCCTCGTGCCTCTCAGTCTTTCGCAGAAGAACCGGTCTCAAGGGATAATACCAGTGGCTGTTGGAAAAGGCCAAGAGAAGCCACTAACATCACACTCGACTCAAACCCTACCGGAAGAAGCCTGCTATCGCATTCGTGAAACCCCCTTGCCGCGTGGTGCAGGTCGGAGTACAATGCCTTTGGCATGAGCACAGAACCGCTACGCAGTTGCGTCTTCGACCATATCGAAGGCCATGTCATGTCCGTGGATCCGGTGCCTCGCAGCTTGGTGCCTTTCACCCGCTTCTGGCTCGAGGAACTGGGCCTGGGTGACAAGAGGTGCTTCTTGTTGGAGGACCAAGAGGGCCTGCCGCGTCCCTTCTCGGGTTCGATGAAGCTCTATAGGGAGGACGGGACTTGCCTGGAGCTGGACACCGTGGCCAAGCCTCTCGAACCTGATCATCCCTACGTCAGAGAGGTGCGGGCCGGCAACTTCGACCTCATCGTCATCTCTATCGCCGGTTGGGCTCTGCGGGGACGGGCGGAGGAGCGCTGTCCCATGTGTGCCAATTCCGCCCATACGGCCTTGCAGCATACCATCCTTCACGAACTGGTTCACGTCGCTTCTCCCGAGTACTCGGCTCACAACGAGTGGACTGATAACAAAGTGCGTGAGTTGCTGGACTCGGAGGCCAGCAGGGCGCGATAGCCAGAAAAGGGGCACCGATGATAGAATAGAGGGCGGCTCTCAGCCCGCCCTCGTTTGCGTTCGAAACCGCTGCCTGGAGGCCTGTGGGTCAACAATGACCACGCCGATGCGCAAGCAGTATCTGGAGATCAAAAGGCGGTATCCAGATGCCATAGTCCTGTTCCGCCTCGGTGACTTCTACGAAACCTTCGACGAAGACGCTAAGGTGGTCTCCCAGGTCTGCGACATCGTCCTCACCTCTCGTCCCGTGACCAAGGGGCAGCGGGTCCCTTTGGCAGGGGTCCCCCATCATGCAGTGGACAGCTACATCGCCAAATTGATCAACGCCGGTCATAAAGTGGCCATCGCCGAGCAGGTAGGCGCGGAGCCGGTGAAGGGCTTGATGGCCCGCGAGGTAACTAGGGTCGTCACCCCTGGCACGGTAGTAGAGCCGGAACTACTGGAGGAAAAGCGCAACAATTACCTGGCTTCGGTGATCATCGAGGGCGACAAGGCCGGCCTGGCGTACGCGGACATCACCACGGGGGCGTTCGCCACCACTCAGCTTGACGGCGCGGACGTACTTAGCCTGGCCTGGCAGGAGCTGGCTCGGCTTCAGCCCGCAGAGTGCCTTATCCCGGAGAATCAGTTGCGGATTGGCGATTCCTACGAGCAATCCGTAACGCATTTCACGCCCTACGAGGGGTGGAGGTTCGAGGTCGGCAACGCCCGGCGGGCACTGCTGGATCACTTTGGTGTTGCCACCCTGGATGGATATGGGTGCGAGGGGTTTGCTCTGGCCGTGTCAGCCGCTGGCGCCATCGTGCAGTACCTCTCCGAGACGCAGAAGGCAGCTTTGACCCAACTGGATAGCCTTTCCACCTACTGCACCAAGGGTTTCATGCTCCTGGACGCAGCCACCCGCCGCAATCTGGAGCTTACGCAGACCATCCGTGGGCAAAGGACGGACGGTTCGCTCCTGGGAGTCCTGGATGCGACTGTGACGCCCATGGGGGCGCGGCTCGTGCGGAGGTGGCTGAGCGAACCCCTGCTGGACGTGGAGCACCTCAACCGACGACTGGACGCCCTGGAGGTCTTGTACCACGAGGGGCCAAGGCGGGCGGAGTTGAGGGGACTACTGAAAGGAATGCGGGACCTGGAGAGGTTGAGCAATCGGGTTGTGCAGGGAATCGTCGGCCCTCGTGAGCTGCTGACTCTAAAGGAAGGTCTGGAGGCGGTGCCGCCGATCGTGGAACTCCTCCAGGGATCCGCTGTTGGCCAATCCGCGTTGGGTGATCTTCTCGCGCAGATGGACCCCTGTCAAGAGGTTGTGGAGTTGATAGACCAGGCCATCTCCGAGGATGCGCCGGTGACTCTGGGGAGTGGTGGCGTCATCGCACCGGGCTTCTCGGCGGAATTGGATTCCGTCACCACCTCGGCCAGGGAAGCGAGGGAATGGGTCGCTGGGCTGGAGAAGCACGAGCGAGAGCGTACGGGCATCAAGTCCCTTAAGGTGGGATACAACAAGGTCTTCGGCTACTACCTGGAGGTCACGAAGCCCAATCTGGAACGTGTTCCCGAGGACTACATCCGCAGGCAAACCCTGGTCAACAGCGAGCGCTTCATCACGCCAGAGTTGAAGGAGTATGAGACGCTGATCCTCAACGCCGACGAGCGAAGCGCCGACCTGGAAGCCGCCATCTTCAGACAGGTCTGCCAGCAGGTGGCTGAGAGCTCAGCGCGGATCATGTCCACGGCGCGGTCGCTGGCCCGAATCGACGTTTACGCGGCTCTGGCCGAGGTCGCAGCGCTGAACAACTACGTGCGTCCGCTCCTCGACGAGGGGGACACCGTGGAGATCGTGGCCGGGCGCCATCCCGTCGTGGAGTTGTCGCAGCGGGAGGAGCCTTTCGTCCCCAACGATCTGCGATTGGAGCCCCAGGAGGGGCAGATCATCGTCCTCACCGGGCCCAACATGTCCGGCAAGTCCACCTACCTCCGCCAGGTGGCCCTCATCGTATTGATGGCCCAAATGGGCTCTTTCGTACCCGCGGACGAAGCTCGGATCGGCGTGGTGGACCGCATCTTCACGCGTATCGGCGCCCAGGACGAGATAAGCGCCGGGCAGAGTACCTTCATGGTGGAGATGGTGGAGACGGCCAACATCCTTAATCACGCCAGCGACAGAAGCCTCCTCGTCCTCGATGAGATAGGGCGCGGTACCAGCACCTATGATGGTATCTCCATAGCCTGGGCGGTGGTGGAACACATTCACAATCACCCTCGACTGCGAGCCAAGACGCTTTTCGCCACCCATTATCATGAACTGACGGAGCTAGCCGAAGTGCTGCCCAGGGTACGCAACTACAACGTGGCGGTGGCCGAACACGGCGAGAAGGTGGTCTTCCTGCGCAAGATCGTGCCCGGGGGAGCTGATCGGAGCTATGGTATTCACGTCGCCGAGCTAGCGGGGCTTCCCAAGGCAGTCATTCGACGGGCCGAGGAAATCCTGGAAGAACTGGAGAAGGGGGCCTCTCGCTCGCCCAGGGGGTTGCCTGGGAAGGAGGGGACCGAGCAGTTGCCCCTCTTTACCATGGGACCGCACCCGGTGCTGGAAGAGGTCGAGAAGCTCGACCTGACGACCATGTCGCCACTTGAGGCCCTTAACAAACTCTATGAGTTGCAGAAGGCACTGGGAGGATCCGCATAGCGCATCTGTTGGCGATCCTCAGGCGCATGCGTGGCGTCATCCCTGGCGACGCGCAGGGCCGTAGGCTATAATCCGGCCAATTGTCGGCGTGGCCTGCCGGTGCCAGACCGCCGTCCGGCGTGGACTTCGGTACTTGTTGTCGTCAGCGTGAAGAAGGTCATAGGCAGCCAAGGCCAAGCTGGGCGTTTCCTGGTCGACGGGTGGGTCCACAGCGACGGCGATCATGACTGGCAATACTCCAGGTGGATGAAGGAGGGAGAGATGAAAGTCAGACTTCGCAAAGGCACCAGGTTTGTTTCGCTGCTAGTACCATTGTTGGTCGCGGGCATGATCGTGGCCTGCGACCTTGGAGGGTTCTTGGGCGGCGGGGAGGTCCCAAGTGTAGTCATAGAACGGCCGCTCGACAATACCGAGGTGCCCCTGGGCGAGACCATGCCCGTCCGTGCCACTGCCACCGACTCGACAGGCGTCACCAGGGCGGAACTCTGGGCTGACGATGCCCTCTACGCCTCGGAGATCAGTCCCGTCGCCGAAGGGCAGGCCTCGTTCACCGTGGTCCTAATCTGGAGGGCGGAGGTGCGGGGCTCTCACCGCGTTGTCGTCAAGGCCTACAATTCAGCAGGGAATGTGGGAGAATCCGAGCCGATCACGCTCGTCGTGGTGGAGAGGGGTCCCGGTCCGGAGCCCACTCCTCCGGGTCCGCAACCCAGCCCAACAGGAGCAGAGCCGACGCCTGAGGAGGCGCAGCCCACGCCGTCACCAGTTCAACCGACGGCGACACAGCCTGGTCCACCTGCACCTACGGCGACCACGCCGCCCCAACCACCGACTCACACGCCTGCTCCGGCCACGAACACGCCGGTGCCGGGGCCTTGCTTGCCCACAGTCGTGGGCACCGTCAACGTGGGAGGGCATCCCAAGGGGGTAGCTGTCAGCGCGCACAGGGCGTACGTGGGGCTACACGATGCGCCCGTGGTGGTGGTGATCAATACCGATACCGACGCCGTGTTGCCACCGACTCTGAATACCGGCGCGTCTGGGCCCAGGTACTCCAACGGCATTGCTTTCCACACCGGATCCGGACGGGTCTATGTGGCCAACAAGAGTGACAATACGGTGTCTGCCATAGACCCGAGCGCGCCCGGAAGCCCGAAAGTGATAGCTGTCGGATCAGAGCCCTTCGGCGTGGCGACGGCGGGTCAATACGTCTATGCGGCCAATTTCGGGAGCGACAGTGTCAGCATCATCGACTCCACGACGGACTCTGTGGTCGGTAGCTGCATCAACGCACCTGGAGTCGGACTACGCGAACCCGGCTTGCTGGGATCGCTCGGGCTGTATGTATTTGTCCCCACAAACGGGTTGGGCCCTGTTCTGCGACTGGGGCCAAGCTGCAATCCAATAGCTGTCTCTCCCAATAGGGAAAGCTACTTCGCGGCGGCGGCCAATACCAATAGCGGGCGCGTGTTTGTCAGCAACCGCAATGGCAGCGACGTGACCAAGATCTATGGCGGTTCTGTGGAGGCCATTGTCAATATGCCTGACAGGCCCTACGGAATCGCAGTCAACTCTTCCAAGGGCAGAATCTATGTCATCGCCGCGGAGGCAGACCTGCTGTACGTGATCGATGGCCCCACCATGCAGGTCCTGGGCAGCAAACCGGTCGGAGGACAAGGAGCTGTCGAGGGTGGACAGGGCATCGCCCTGTGGGGTGACAAGATCTACGTTAGCAATTACCAGGATGGGACCGTGACCGTCCTCAACGATTCGGCCTGCCCGTAGTGCACTATCTGCACCAATGGGGCGGCGCGGATTCTTTGGCTTCCCAGCTGGCGGCGGGCGCTCAGCCCCGCCGCCAGCTGATGTCAGAGGCGCCTGACTCAGGGTGTGACGTAGAGATACTGGACGGTGAAGTGCCGCTCGATGCCCAGGAACTCATGAACGCCTATTGGCGGCGACAGGCGACTCAAAGCCCCCAACAAAGCGTCCATCAGACTGGGTGGACCCCCGTACTCGATGATCTGGGGCTCTCCCTCGATACCTCCCAATTCAGCTGCCCGGTCGATGGCTTCCGGGAGGTTGCCCAACTCGTCCACCAAGTCCAACTCCAAGGCCTGCTGTCCCGTGTAGACCCGCCCGTCGGCCAGTGCTTGGAGTTCCTCAACGGGAAGATCTCTCCCCTCGGCGACGATACCTAGGAACTGCTCATAAGCCTGGCCGACGATCAACTGCCAGTACTCGAGTTCCTCCTCCGTGGGCTCCTTATAGGGGCTTAGCGCGTCTTTCATGGCCCCACTCTTGATCACGACGACTTCTATCCCTATCTTGTCCAGCAGTTCCTCCATGTTGGGCGAAGTGGCAATGACGCCGATGCTACCAGTGAGGGTACTGGGATTCGCCACGATCTCGTCGGCTCCACAGGAGATGTAATAGCCTCCTGAAGCGGCGAGTTCGCCCATCGAGACCACTACGGGCTTCTCAATCTCCAGCAGAGCGTGGTATATCTCGTCGGACGCCACAACGCCGCCCCCGGGGCTATTCACCCGCAGGACGATAGCTTTGACGGAGGGATTGCCTGCTGCGAGCTGGAGTTGCTCGATGATCGATTCAGAGTAGACACTGCCGGAATCCGAAAGGAGCCAGTC
>CAZBJW010000236.1:0-6934 GCA_964492135.1 uncultured Anaerolineales bacterium | reverse complement strand
GGCGTAGTGCTCCCTACGGCGCATGTCAGTCGCCGAATTTGCCTGCTGTTGACGCTGAAAGCCTGTCTATCTCTCCAGTGCCTGGACGCATCCGAGTCGTCCGAGGTTCTAACCGAACATTCCCAATTACGCCGGTACAGCGGCCCAGTCCAAGGGGGTTTTCTGGTTGTGGACAGGAGCAGCCTCTCCGCGTCATTGGCCACGTGCCCCGGAGGAATCCCAACTGCGTGGAGTCTTGAGACACAGGCAAGTGGCCTGCAACTGACTTGCCTCTGAGCGGTGCGGAGAAATGACACTCCTCTGCCGCAAGCCGGCGAGGTCCCCTCGTCCAAGGATCCCAACCAGGCTCCTCGAGACCAAAGAGACATCTGTCCAGTCCGGCTCAGAGACTACCAGTCCAGCAAAGTCCCCAGCAGCACTCTCGGGCGCCGCAGTTCCGTCGATATGCTAGTCACCCGCCCCACCGTCACGATGCAGCTAGGCACGCGAAGATGCCAAGTCGCTCGACCACCTAATAGCCAGCGGGGCTGTAGATCACGCCGAGGTCCACTATTTGGCCCGCGGCCACCACGAGGCTCAGGTCCTTATCGGTCTCAAGGTTCCTTATTAGCGTGGACCCGCTTGGGGACCAGCAAACTACCGTGTAAGCGCCCGGCTCGACATCCACGAACGTGAATGCCCCCGAACTATCCGTGACTGCGCGTGGCGAGGAGTATGGATCCATGACCGCTACCTGGATAGAGATGCTGCCGCTCGCCGGACTTAGCTTGGCCAAAAACAGGTGCGTAGCGGGAATTGACCGGTTGCTACTCGACGACAGCAACGTCCCCGTCACGACACCCCTGCCCGGTAGCGGCGTGGGAGCGCGCGGTGACGGTTCACTTGTACCCACCGACAGAGCTGGTACCTCACTGGTGGCGCTCCGCTCCCCGCAGGCAGACGACACGCCAAGCAGTAGCAGTTGAAGGATGAGGAGTAGTCGACCGCGGTTCACCAATCACACCTCCCCCTGGCACACATATAGTACATCACGTCTGGGCACGTGTGCAAGGTAGGAATCGTCGCTGTCGTCGTGCAGAGCCCAGCGTCGAGTGCTGCCAGCTCGCACAGGGTGGTCATGGCGCATGACCGACGGCCAAGGAATCTTGGATGCGGCACAGTGAGCAGCAAGACTACCAAACAGGCGTCTCTTGACGCTTGGTCTTCGACACAAATACAAAGCGGGAGGACGACGGCTCAGCACCAATCCCGCCGGTCTCTCTCTTCGATACAAATAGAAAGGGGGCGGACGGTTGAGTACCCGTCCCCCCCGGATTCTCTCATACCTCTGGCGCGAACACTCGCGCTTTGCTCCCCCGATATCGAATGCAGCTCAGCATGGTTGCTCGTCGCCAGATCTCATTTCAATATGCCGCAGCCATATACATAGCCGCCACCCCGCGGCCATAGCAGGAGTGCAACACGGCGCCAGTGACTTCGCCGGAGGCGTCCGTAAGCTCCACAGTAGCTCCTCCCTTGAAACCTGAAGGCAATGGGGCACCGCCATCAAGGGTAGGATTCGGCCCCCACAACTCTATCGCCTCAAGGGGTCCCAGTTGCAGATTGCTGGCGACACCTACCCAAGGATACCCTGACGGAGAGTCGGGATGCGCCCTGAAGGTCACGGTCGCGGTGACTGTGTCAGTGCTGCTCAGGTTCTGAATGTTAAGCCCAGATATCCACTTTCCTGGCCCCGATGGGAAGTTCGAGTATATGGACGGGGCCGCGAGTTTGTCTGAACCTGACGCAGCCGCAAAGTAGGCGTTAGCGACCCCACGATAGCCTAGGGCTTGCGTCCCGTAGTTCGTGTGTATTATCATAGCCACCAGGCGTCCACCCCCTCCCGTCACCGTCACAGCCGCTGATCCCTTCCAGTTGGCTGGAATTGCGGCACCGGACGGTTCGTCCAACGTGTCGGCAGGCAGATAGAACTGCCACGCCTCGCGCGGACCCAGGGTCACGTCCCGCACTGCGCCGTCGAACGGTCCCGATTTGCTATCAGGATGTGCCTGGAAGACTATATCGAAGGTGGCTTGGTTGGTCGGGTCAACATTCTGGATCGTGATCCCTGATCGCCAGTCGCCACCTCGCGAATCCCACCTGTTGTATAAGGACGGTGCCGCCAGCAGAGTGCCAGAATCAGCTTCGGTATTGGCTCTTACGCTGACCATGACGCGCGTGCCGCTGGCAGTCAGCCTTGTATGGACGATGACACCCACTAGGTCTATGTTGTCGGTGGAAGTGACAACCGCTGATCCAATGAAAGACCCCATAGGCGCGTATTCCGCATCCGACGTGTCGAAGCACACGGTCCCATGAGGAGCAATGCTCCTAGAAGTCGCGTACGCATTGCCCTTGACTGATGGAGAGAAATCGACGTGTACAGTCGATGCTGAATCAGAGGCATTCTGCACGTATATCTCTGTCCACCACGAGCTGTGGTCGTGAAAGATATATGGTGTGAACAACTCAGTTGCTGGTTCCATGCCGTTATAGCTGTCGGCGATCTGGTATTGATAGTTAGTCATGGTGCTCATTGAGGCTATCGGGCTATCCGAATATATCGTAACGGAATACCTATCGCCGCCAGGCAACTCAGCATCCGACAAGTTAGGTAGATATATCTCCAAGGAGCCACCAACGGCTAGCAGGGTACCTGCGCTCCATGTGCCTGCCACATCCCCCTGTTCATCCCGGAACTCCATTACTATCATGGCTTCCTCGTCCCCCAAGTTTTGAAGCGTGATTCCTGATCGCCAGGTCCCTGGTCCAAGTCCATGAACCTGGTACACACCGAACACACAAAAGGCGAGGGCCCCAATCACTGTCGCTGTCATCAATGCTCGTCTCATCATCTTCAATCCTCGCAATCTATTACTAGGCATGGCTACCCTTTCAGTCTGGCCCACGCACCCGTGTTTTCCTAGCATCGCTTACTGTAGGAAACATCCCATTACGCATTATAGCGTCAAAGCATGTTACACGTCAATAATACTTTTGGGTTATTTGGCGGGTGCAACGAAGCTCGATGGGTCAGCAGAGGACTCACCTTCGCTCTGTTGTCAATTGCACTTGGGCGATGAGAATCACTGGACGGCTCGACGCCGCGGCTTAGCTCTGCTGCCCGGATGCCTCACCCGTAAGAATCAGTGGTATGTATAGACGAGCACCATCCACCACGCGCAAGTCATGCAGAATCACTATCTCGTCATGGCGCGCTGCGGTTCCATCGGCATCCAGCACCGGCAGGCGTTGCATTGTCTCCAAGAGATACATGCCGACCACAATCCGCAAAAGATGAGGCCCGGGCGGTAGGCCACCGGCGACGTCGACATAGTGTTTGTCCTCAATTATCCGTCCCTCCTCCCATACGCTAGTCGGGTAGCGGCCATTGCACGGCTGGCGATCATCTTGACCCAGCAAATTCCCCTCCTCGTCGAGGACGTGGACAAACACTGTGTAGTCCTCCTCCATTTCGGCCAAGCCTTGCCAATAGAGGGTCAGAGGCAACGCGCCTAGCGTCCTATCTGGCACATCGTAGCCAAGCAGACGTACCATACCTCCAAGGGTGTGGTCTAGCGGGTACTGAATCGAATAACGGGGCTCCTCTCTGGCCACCACTCCAAACCCGGACAGCAGCACGCTATCCCCTTCCATCTCTCCTTGAGGATTCAGCACTGGCAGACGTTGTCCGGTGGAATGAACGTAGAGCGTCACCTCGACTCGGCCTGCGCTTGGAGTGGGGAAATCCCGAGGGACGGGCAACCAATAGATGTCCCGTATCATATCCCCCTCGTTCCACAATGAGGTGGCGTAGTTCCCTCTTGCTGGGTAGCTGTCCCGTCCGCCATAGGATTCGTACCCGGGCCCCACAAGGTGGACTCCCACAGTATATTCTTCTTCCATCTCGTTCAGCGCTCGCCAGTACAAGGTCACAACGATGGCCTCCCTCAATCTCACATGCTCAGGCTCAATGTCATATCCAAGGAGTTGGACCTTGTTGTCAAAGTTCACCTCCAGAGGATGCTGCACGTGTTCAATATCGGCCTGTGACAAGATGGGCGGTCTCGCATAGGCGGGCGCGATATATCGAAAGGGGATCATCAGGGCCAGCGCAAACAGCCCGGTTCCCAGTGCCATAGACAGGAGGCTGGTACAGCTTTGCGTTACGAGCCGGGCCATGCCCAGGAACAGTAGCACGCTGAGCAGAGGGAATGCGCCGGAGACAATCCTGCCGCGCAGGAAATCCGGGTTTCGGGTGACGGTAATCGTGATCGCCGGAGCGGAGGCGAAGAGCACGCCGAGCATCACGACTACGATGCCAAACCGCCCCACCGTCTCGGTTCTTCTTGCCATGAAGACACCCAATCCTACGGCACCGGCAACGCACAGAAGGATGAAAACCTGATAGACCCACTCTTCCACTCCGATGTTGTCCCAGCCAAAGCTCGCCCAGATGGTGCGCGAACAGTACTTCAGCGCGTCAGGTAGGGCATCCCAGCGTGCCCTCCCAGCCTCGGTTAGCGGGTGCTGGATCATGGACAGTGCGTTCCGCATATCGTTGCCCCTGGTCATTCTCTGGAACCAGGCGTCCGGCACACTCACGTGACGGATGCCCCACCAGATCACAGCGAAAACCCAAGATATGAGGGGCAGCGACCACCAGCGGCGGGATGCCGGTATCTTCCTGATGGCGACAAGTATCAACACCACACCGGCCAGCGGCACAAGCCCCCAGGCACTCATTTTTGTGGCTAACGCCCCCACCAGGCACAGCGCCAACCCCAGGAAGTCTGGCCAGTTACCTGGCCTGTACGCAATGCGCAGCAGGAACAGGATCGCGAGGGCGGAGAAAAGGGGCACCAGGATGTCGTTAGTGACGACTGCACCAAGGAACAGGAATTGAGGCCAGAAGGCGTTGAGAGCCATGGCCCCTGTAGCTATCGCCTCGTCTTGGGGAACGAGTAAACGACCGATGAGGTACGTGACCGCCACTACCCCTGTACTGATGAGTACGGACACCAGGCGCGCCACATGTATCGCCAACGCCGTGCCTCGATAGGGAAGAGCCTCCCGGTCAGAATGAACCGCGATGTTGACTCCGCCCATGCCTTTTCCGGTGAAGGCGTAGGGGTTTATCTCTGGCTCCAACCAATCACTGGTATCTATCCACGAGCTGGCGACTGCGGCGAGCATGTAATAGAGCGGCGGCTGGTGCGACTCGTCGTACCATTCAGTGAGGTCTTGCCCTTGAGAGGGGAAGCGTCGCTCAGTTGCCAGGTACGTGACAAAGGCGAAATGACCTGTCTCGTCACTCGCCTCCCACATCGGCACGGCAATGCTATACAGCGCACCCAAGACAAGATGAGCAGCCAGGACGCCGACCGCGACTGGCCGGGCTCTTAGGCTCCTCCAAGCAGTATGTCTATGACGAGACAGGTGAGGTACGAGCCTCGACACCCTTGCCTCACTAGTTAGAACTTGAATTATGTGTCCGCCGCAGGTATTCGAAACCAAAGGCCAGTACCACACCTACGAATAAGCCCAATACGCCAGCCGCGATCACGTTCAACCACGGGCTGGCGCCCACCGGCTGTGACCTTTCCGCCTCGCTGAGAATCTCAGTTCTGCTTTGGAATAGTTGGGACGCCTGCACCTCCTTGGTGAGGGCTGCATAAGCCCCCTCAGCCAGATCTCTCGCCCGTGTCAGGCGTTCTAGCTCGAGCTTATCCTGGGCTAATTCCTGCTGTAATTGCTCCACATCGTCGGCCAATTCGTCAATGACGAAGGACAAAGTTTGTTCCTCGCTTTGTAGCGCCAGGATCACAGCGTCCAGATCACCCAGTTCCTTGGCGGCTTCTACCGACAGTTGACCCCTCTCGACGATGACCGGCACATTCAGCAGCTGGAGAGGCAAATCGTCTATTGCCTTGCCGGCCTCCTTGGCCTGCCGAGCACTCTGCGACAAGATGGCGAGGTTGTCGCGAGCTTCCACATGTTGAGCGAGAAGATCGAGCTTTCTTTCCAACTCCGCGCCGCGCGCGCCAAAGATCATGAACTGTAGTGTGAATTCTTCACTCCCCCCTGGGTATTCGACAAACATCAGCCCGGTTTCCTGCTCAAACGCCGTCAAGGCCTCTTCCGCTGATTCCAGGTTCTGCTCCACAACCTCCAATTGTGAACTCCAACCAGCCTCCAGGTTGCTGGAAGTCTGCAGATATTGCTCGGCCCAGGTATTGGCTATCTGGACGGTTTTGTCTGGATCGTTGGCGCGAACCATGATTTGAAACAAGGCAGGATTGTCTTTATCTTCTCGCACCGTCACCATCCTTAGAAGGGCGCCAGGCATCTTCTCCTCGGCGGTAAGACTGGATGCGAGTGCTGTGATAACCCTATTCTCCACAGCCTCTGTTCGCGCCAGGCTTGGATAAAGCTTCACCACCGTGCGGTCCAGCGCGTAGAGCCGGGGCTCATCCAAGAATTCGTAAGTATGCTCCGCAAGGGTCACGCTGGCCTCATACGTGGATGGTTGTAGAAAGCTGACCACAGTGGCCACCACCGTCGCCGTAATGAAGACGACAAGCACCACTCGCCAGTGCCTCAGGATAACATCCACATAGTCCTGCAAGTTGATCTCCATCTCCATGGCGCTCTGTCCCCCTGTGTGCGGAGTCCTTCGTTGTGTGGTGGAACCTATTGCCACGGCAATTGTATCCACTTTGTCCTGAAATCACCAGTGTAGCCGAGCCGTAGGTTGGACAACGGCGTTTGAGTCTGCGATGCCTGAGCTCACATCGCTACGGGTGCACCGCAATGAGACCGGAAGTACACGTTGAGCACAGGCTGGAATGCTGTTGACCCGGCGCTATGGTTGCGGGTGCAGCGGTCGTGGTCG
>CAZBJW010000235.1:0-7003 GCA_964492135.1 uncultured Anaerolineales bacterium | reverse complement strand
CTCTTGGTACACAGCCCCCCGATGGTCCACCCAGCTGGACTGCCTTGCACTCCTTCTCGCCGGGAATTCCGCCGCCGACGTCATACACGATTTCAGCCAGGGTGGCACCCATAGGCACCTCAACCAAGCCTGTGTTGTTGATGTTGCCTACCACAGAGAAGATCTTGGTCCCCTTGCTGTGGCCGGTGCCAATCTGGGTATACCAATCTGCTCCTCGATCGATGATGATGGGCACGTTGGCCCAGGTCTCGACGTTGTTGATGTTCGTCGGCTTGCCCCAAAGGCCGCTCACGGCAGGATAGGGCGGCCTGGGTCTGGGCTCTCCTATTCTGTCCTCGATGGAGGCCATCAAGGCGGTCTCCTCGCCACAGACGAAGGCACCACTTCCGGGTCGTATCTGCACTGAGAAATCGAACCCGGACCCCAATATGCCCTCGCCCAGGAAGCCGTACTCCTCGGCCTGCGCTATCGCGATCCTCAGATTCTCCACGGCCAGAGGGTATTCATTGCGAATGTAGACATAGCCCTCGCGAGCCCCGATGGCGCGAGCACCAATGATCATCCCTTCAAGCACTCGGTGTGGATTCCCTTCCATGATGCTGCGGTCCATGTACGCCCCTGGATCGCCTTCATCCGCGTTGCAGATCACGTATTTCGTCTGGCCCTTGGCCTCCCTGCAGAGCTTCCACTTGAGACCAGTCGGAAACCCTGCTCCCCCTCGGCCTCTCAAGCCAGAGTCGCTGATCTTTTCGATGATCTCTTCCGGTGCCAGTCCATTCAAGGCTTTGCTCAAAGCAGAGTACCCACCCGATCTGATGTAGTCTTCTATCTTAGTGGGATCGATGTCGCCGTTCAGATCCAGCACAACTCTTCGTTGCTTCTGATAGAATGGCACGTCACGCTCACAGACAGCCTTCTTGCCCGTGCTCGGGTCAGTGTAGGTCAGCCTGTCAATGACCGTGCCATTCAGCGCAGTCTCCGATATGATCTCAGGTACGTCGTCAACACCCACGCGCTGGTAGAAGATGCCGCTAGGCTTGAGCGCCACTACAGGTCCCTTTTCGCAGAAGCCGTGACACCCTGTGCTGACGACGTCGATCTTGCTGCCAAGACGCCTCTTGCCAAGCTCCGTCCCGAACGCCTCCAACACCTTTGTGCTTCCGTAGACCCTGCAGCCGGTGCCGCAGCACACTGAGATGCGGGTCTTGGTCGGGTCGCGTCTAGCGACCAGCGTCGCCCGGAGCCCTTCCAACTCGCCCGGACTTTGAATTCGTGTCATCAGTTACACCGGTTCGCCTTCACCCATCACTTCACGGAGCAAGGCATCTGCCTTTGAGCTGTTCATCTGTCCGGAGTATGTCCCGTCTACAACGGTTACCGGCCCCAGGGCACACGCGCCCAGGCAGTTCACCGTCTCCAGTGTGAACTCACCGTCCTCTGTCGTCTCACCCGGCTGTATCCCCAGCCTGTCGCGGATCCTCTCCAGGACCTTCCTCGCCCCCCTGACTACGCAGGCCGTTCCCAGGCACACGCTGATCACGTGCTTACCCTTGGGCTTCAAACTGAAAGCATTGTAGAACGTGGCTACCCCGTAGGTTTGGCTAAGCGGCACTCCCATCCTCTCGCTGATGAGAATGAGAGCATCTTGCGGCAGGTACCGATATCTCCCCTGCACTTCCTCCAGCAGTCCCATCAGAGATCTCTGTTCACCATCTTTCCAGCCGTCCAACAAGTCCTCTATGTCGGTGACGTCAAATGTCGGTCGGAAATCCACGTTTTCCCCTCCTTACAGCTACGTTCTCGGACAGCACGAGAGCGCGAGACTTGCGGCTTGACACCCTCTCAGCACGCCACGTCGCACCACCTTCATTGTACCGGAAGAACCGTGGAATCCTCATAAAAACTGGGGGGTAGAAAATGAAAAACCCGTGAAAAAAATCACGGATTTTTCGCTGGGACGTCCAGGACTAGGACCTGGGTAGCTTGAAGGTCACTCTTCTTGGGGGCAAGAAAGCATGTACCCTACACCTGGAGTGGTGACAACGTAACGTGGCTCTGAGGGATCCTCCTCGATCTTGCGCCGTAGATGATGCACATAGGCTCTCAGGTAGTCAACGTCGTCTCGGTATTGAGGCCCCCAGACCTTGGTCAGCAGGTCCTCGCGCAATACTACGCGGTTGGCGTTCAGTGCCAGTTGCTGCAGTAACCTGAACTCCGTAGGAGTGAGCGTGATTTCTTGACCCCGCACTCTGACCCTGCGCCGAGCGTAGCTGATAATGAGATCACCACATGGCAAGTCGGCCGTAATCACTGGTTGCTGACCAGGCGACTTGCTACGGCGCAACACGGCATTGACTCTGGCGATCAATTCCTTGGCATTGAAGGGCTTGGTCAGGTAGTCATCTGCGCCGACATCGAAGCCGCGAAGCAGATCTACCTCACGAGTCTTCGCCGTCAACATGATGATGGGCACGGCCGAGAACTCCCTCACCCGCGTGCATACTTCGTACCCGTCCATGCCATCAGGCAGCATGATGTCGAGTAACATCAGGTCTGGTTGCTCGATGGCGAGAATCTCCAGTGCCTGGTCACCATCACTCGCGCTAATCACCTCATAGCCTACAGCGGTGAGGATTTCGCGCACCAGCCGTACGAGACGTGGTTCGTCGTCTACTACGAGGACGGTTTCCTTCCTCACTGCATTTCCCGTCAGCTCAGAATCGAGCCCTCGGACCAAGGCCTCACCGCGACAGAGGAAGTCGCCTAGGCCCAACCACGCAGTCTGACCGCATCGGCCACCCTTGCCACCGCCACCAAGTAGGCGGCCAACCGGTTGTGAACCTTCTTCGCCTGAGCCGTCTCATGAACGGCCTCGAAAGCCCCCGTCATGATCTTATCCAGCTTCTGATGGACCTCCTCAACCTCCCAGTAGTAGTTCATGGCGTTCTGGACCTGTTCGAAGTAAGAGACGACCACACCACCGGCGTTACACAAGAAGTCGGGGATGACGTACACTCCGCTCTTGTGCAGGATCCTATCCGCCTCGGGGGTAGTAGGCCCATTGGCAAGCTCAACTACAATCTTAGCCTTAATCCGGTCGGCGTTCTCAGCCGTGATCACGTTCTCCAGAGCTGCCGGGATCAAGACATCGACATCCATCTCCAAGAGATCCTCGTTGGAGAGGGACACGGTGTCGGGCAAGTCGACGCAAGTACCAGTCTCGTCCTTGTGGGCCTTGACCTCCTGGCACTCTAGGCCGTCCTCACAGCAGATTGCGCCCCTGGAGTCGCTAACGGAGACAAACTTCAATCCGAGCAACTCCTCGCCAAGGACTTGTGCATAGTAGCCAGCGTTTCCATAGCCTTGTATCGCGGCCGTGGCGCCCTTCAAATCCATGCCCAGCACCTTGCCCGCCTCGCGCAGGCAATACATGCCTCCACGGGCGGTGGCGTCCATTCGTCCGGCGGACCCCCCCAGGGCTAAAGGTTTGCCGGTAATCACCCCAGGTTCTCCGTGGCCTTTCATCGCAGAGAACTCGTCCATCATCCAGGCCATGATCTGAGGGTTGGTGTACACGTCTGGGGCTGGCACGTCCTGCTCGGGCCCCAGGATGCGGCCTACCTGCCGGATGTAGGCCCGACTGAGTCTTTGTAGCTCAGCCTGAGACATCTCCTTGGGGTTGCAGACAACGCCCCCTTTGCCACCTCCCAGCGGGATGTCCACCACCGCTGTCTTCCAGGTCATCCAGGCAGCGAGAGCTCGGACGGTGTCGATGGTCTCGTCTGGGTGAAAGCGAAGACCGCCTTTGGCCGGTCCTCGGGCATCGTTGTATTGGACCCGAAAGCCCTTGAACACCTTTATAGAGCCGTCGTCCATCCTCACTGGCAGCGTGACGTGTAGCTCGCGCATCGGCTCGCGTAGGAAGGCATGCATCCCCGGGTCAAGTCCCAGGATTTCCGCTGCCTCGTCGAGTTGACGTTGCGCGATCTCGAAAGGGTTTAGCTCATCTGTCATTCCTCATTCTCCTTACATTGGTCTTACTCCAATTGACCGGCGCTAATCGTCGTCTTCTCTGACGTAGACCTGCTCACAAGGCAGGGAGAAGTAGATTGTGGTCCCCTTGCCTAGCTCGCTTTCTGCCCAAATCCTCCCCCCATGGCTCTCCACTATGGTCCGCGAGACCGGAAGCCCCAAGCCCGACCCTCTCACCTTGTCACCGAGGGGCGACTTCACTCGGAAGAACTTCTCGAACAGTCTGTTGAGGTGCTCTGGTGCGATACCTGCCCCGTTGTCTGCCACGCTCACGATTACCTCGTCACCAGCGATCTGACCTCTGACAACGACCAGCCCGCCATCCGGTGAATACTTCACTGCGTTGTCTAGTAGGTTGCGCAGCACCTGTTCGATGCGCCGAGGGTCGGCATCCACTATCGGGAAATCGGAGGGGAAGCCGATCACGAACCGGTGCTTCGCTGTGCGGCGGGTCATCTCATTGACGAGACCCTCCACGAGTCGAGGGACCAGAATGGGCTCCTTGTCTATGGTAAGTAGGCCAGCATCGATGATCGAGGATTCCAGCAGATCCTGAATCATCGTGTGCAGGTCGCGGGCCTCCTCGTCAATGATCTGCAGATGTCTTACTCTGGACTCTTCATCCCACTCGATATCGTTGAGTAACAATGCCGAGGCATAGCCCTGAATGGAGGTCAACGGGGTCCGCATGTCGTGAGCGAGGGCAGCTATCAACTCCGACTTCAAACGATCCGCCTCCTCGGCAGCCCTCGCTTGCTGTGTCCCCTGCAACAGCCGAATCTGATTCACGTTAATGACTATTAGCTCCGCAAGGGCTTGTAGGAACGGCAGGTGCGAAGCCGACAACCCCGTCTCGGCCCTGAGTGTCTCCAGGGTCAGCACGCCCATCTTCTCATCTCGATAGATCAACGGAACGCCGATGGCGCTCCTCGGATGGTCCAACCCGCCTGAGGCCTGCTTGAAATGAGCTCGGTTATGGGTCGCCATGTTGGCCATGGCAGAAGCCGACTCCTCTGGGGTGGCCCACACTGCTGGTCTCCCAGACTCGAACACTCTGCCGGACATTGACTCTCCGATACCCAGGCTGATCCTGTACAGAGCTCTCGTGTCATAGCCAAAAGCGGACTCGATGGTGAGCATCCCTGTGGTCTGGTCGAACAGCAAGAGGGCTCCCGCGTCAGCCGGTTGTAGGGTCTCAACCAGGGTATCGCTGATGGCAGGCAGCAGCTCTTGCAGTTCGACCACTGAGGCCAAAGCCTTGGAGACCTCGAAGAGGGTGGACACTTCTTGACCGCGCAGTCGCTTCTCCCGCTCGATGGCATCCCTGGTGAGGTACTGAGCAATCTGCTCCGATATGCCACGAAGGAGATCCTTCTCCTCTTCAAGAAAACGCCACTTCTCACTCAGGTAGTAGACGCCAACTGAACCTACCTTCTCCCCATTCACTGCTACCGTAACCGCGAGAATCGATTTCACGTCGCAATCGGCCCAGAAGGCGTCCAACCTGGAAATCCCATACTCCAGGAGCACTCCCTCACCAGCGAGAAGCCTGCCCAGTGTCCCCTCTCCAGGGACGATGCGTAACTGCCGGGCCGCGCCCTCATCCAGGTTATCTGACCAAGCCAAGTACTCTCGCCCTTCGACCTCACAGAAAATCACCGCAGCCGCCCTCTGATACTGCATCGAAGCTGGTAGACGTCGAGCCACGTACGCCAGAAAAGCATCGACATCGGGCGACACCAGGGCCTCACGACTGACATCGTACAGAATGCGAAGTTCCTTGACTCGCTCCCGGAGCCGGAACTGAGAGCTGTCCAGTTCCTCATGCAGCAGCCAGTTCTCGACGGCGGCACCCAGTTGACCAGCCAGGGCCGAGAGGAAGCCCAGATGGCCTGGAGTGAAGCGTCGGCGTTCGCGGCTTGCCACGCTTAACACGCCCAGTGTTCTGGCGCTTGACTTCAGAGGGAGACCAGCGTAGCTCAGTACCTGGGGTGCTTCAGCCCAGCGTTCGGCCAGTCGGGGAGCCACCGACATGTCGTCCACCACCAAGTGTTCCGTCCGTGCTACTTGCGCTGCGAGCTCCCGTCCTGACTGTACCCCGCTGGCCTCACGGGAAATCTCCTCGCATGCTCCCCCAAACGCGAAAGCCTCAAGTTCCCCGGTCTCCTGGTCAATCAAGGAAACGTAGGCGATCTCAACCTCCAGAATGTCCGAGACCTTGCTCAAGGCAAACTTGAGTATCTCTCCCAGGTCCGCTGATTCGCCCGCCAATCTGCAGACCATTTCGAGCGCAGCTGGGTCGGGACGCGTAGCACCAGCGTCGTATTCTGTTACCCTGGCTGCTCCGGCCGACACGGCTGTACAACCTTCCTACGTAACCCATCTTGAGGCGGGGACGGACGAAAGCAACTCAATAGGATACCACCGTTATGTCGCAAGGTCAAGTACCCGCATTCACTCATCTATAATACTACCGCATTCACTCACGTATTAATGTTACCGACGTGGTATAATTCATTCAAATGATAAGGTCACCGAGGGGACTATGCCCGACGAAGAAAGGATGACGTTGAACGAACGTAAGAAGTATCTCCGACTGATCAAGAAGCGATATCTCAAAGCGAACAAGTTCGAGCGGGGGTGCTTGCTGGATGAGATGGAGGCCATAACAGGCTTGTTTCGCAAGAGTCTGATCCGCCTCATGTCAGGTAGCCTGGAACGAAAGGTCCACCATAAGCAGCGGTGACGCACTTATGGACCTGAAGTTGATGATGCGTTGCGGGTCATCTCCGAGAGCTTTGACCATCTCTGCGCAGAACGCCTCCAGCCCAATCTGGTGTGGATGGCCTCTCATCTGGCCCACCGTGTGAAATCGAGGCCCCACCACTGCTCTTAGATCGAATGAGCCACATCAGCCTCTCCACGGTGAGACGTATCCTGAATCGTATGCGGCAAGATGAGCCCCGCCTGC
>CAZBJW010000234.1:0-7098 GCA_964492135.1 uncultured Anaerolineales bacterium | reverse complement strand
GGAGGTCAGCCCCGCTACTTCATATGCCATCTCGAACTCCAGTGGGGTGATTGATAGCCTTCTGAGGTGCCGCAAATCTTCAGCGCGGGACTGGCGTCGCCTTGCCTCCCAGTGAGGGTCACGCGATCCATCCTTGTGCCACCAGCAGTTCTGCGTTGTGTATCGATCCGCCGGCAGCTCCACGTACGGTGTTGTGTCCCAGAACCACCAGTCTGACGTTGAAGATCGCGCAACGTCGAACACGACCCACGCTGATGCACATCCCGTCGCCCGCCTGACGCTCCCGCACAGGCTGCGGCCGGTCTGGTTCGTTGTGAACGGGGATCGGTCGAGACCGGGAGCTGGGGAGGTTAGCCACTTCGGAGGGCCCCGCGAAGGCCTCGAGAGCAGCTGTCACCTCTTCTAGGCCAGGTTGGCTTTTGAAGCTGATGATCGGTCACGCCGCTCATGGCGGAGACGACGACCAGTATCCCTGCCGAGTCTGTGCTCTTCTGCTGCTCAATCAGTATCTCAGCCACGCTCCCGAAGAGGGGGGCGTTTCCTACCGATGTACCGCCAAACTTGTCTACGATCATCATCAACTCCTCCGATGGGCTAGATGCCTGCCAGTGCCTGGCTGAGGTCCGAGATCAGATCCTCGGCATCTTCGATGCCCACCGAGTAGCGCACTAGGTTATCGGTGAGCCCCGCCGCCTTTCGTTCTTCCGGGTCCAGGGAGAAGAAGGCTGCTTGCTGCTGGACGACGGCCTCCACACCTCCGAGCGTGGGACCGACGAAGGGCAGCCGCAAGAGATCGATGAAACGCGAGGTCCTGTCCATGTCACCTTCTATCTCGAAGCTCACCACGCCCCCGAAGCCGGTCATCTGCTGGCAGGCAAGATTGTGCTGGGGGTGGCTGGATAGTCCCGGGTAGTAGACGCGACGGATGGCAGGGTGTCCCTCCAGGAACTCGGCCACTCGTTGGGCGTTGTGGTTCTGGCGCAAGACACGCACCTGCAGGGTGTTGAGACCCCGCAAGAGGAGATATGCGTCGTGGGGGCTGCTGATACGTCCCAGTACCCCCCGCAGCTCCTCGATATCAGTCAAGATGTCCCTCGGCCCCACCACCACTCCGGCCAGCAGATCGTTGTGGCCACCCAGGAACTTCGTCGCGCTGTGCGTGACCAGATCGATGCCGTACTCCAATGGCCGCAGGTTGATGGGTGTGGCAAACGTGCCGTCGACGATGGTGATCAAGTTGTGCTGTCTGGCGATTTCAACGGTCCGCGACAGGTCTATGATGCGGAGGTAGGGATTGGTGGGGGTCTCGGAGAATATCAGGCGGGTCGTGGGGCGGACCGCCGCCGCCAGTGTGTCGGGCTCGTCGATGGGCACCAGGGTTGCTTCTATTCCCCATCGCTTTAGAGACGTGACAGCGAACTCCTGCGTGCGGTGATAGGCATCACGGACCATCACCAGGTGGTCACCACTGGCCAGCAGGGCGCACAGGGTGGTGGTGATGGCGGACATCCCGCTGGCGAAAAGCAAAGCCCTCTCGCCACCTTCGAGAGTTGCCACCTTGCCCTCCACGGCCGTCTGGGTAGGATTACCATAGCGGCCGTACTCGTGGCGCAAAGGCTCATCACCTGCCGCTTTGCGATGCATGAAATCCGAAATCTCCGCCGTGTCCGTAAAGGCGTAGGTCGAGGTCTGGACGATGGGGGTGGTCAGCGCGCCGTACGGCTTGCGTCTCTCCTCGCCAGCATGAACGGCCTCAGTACCGATGCAAGGGGCCATTTGTGATCTCCTCTCCCTTCTTTGTGTGTCGCCATGATGGAAACTGTGAAGTCGGAGGGTAGAGAGGTGCACCAAAAAGCCTCTCCAGCGAGGCTATGTGTCTGAAGAGGCACTAGGCAATGCCGTGGTCTCATCTTCCAGCACCCGCCGCGGGTCTGACGGAGTTGGCACCATAGCGTCCTCCGAAGCACGCTTGGTTGCCGAGGCTTCACAGGGCCGGTCCCTCCACCTCTCTGGATGAGATTACTCTCATCGGCTCCTATTCAATTGGCGCGCACTATAGCATAGGTGCCGAGCAATGTCAAGCTGCAAGCAGACAAACACCGCTCGACTGAGAGCGCTGGGTGAGTAGGGACTGAGCGCAGCGAGGGGCCGTATCGAAGGCAAGCGTCCCGCCTGCATAATCACCTGCTTGATTTCGATACGCTTCGCTACTCAATCTGCGCTTGGCGGAGGGAGGATGTTTCTGGTCCCCGCCTCTGCACCGCCGTTGCCTTTGTGCCCCCGTGGGTGATAGAATGGGATCAACATGGGCGGCTCCATGGCTCGATCAATATGTGGTGCCCGTTCTAGGAGCTATGGCTTGCTCTCAGGGCCACGCGTAACCCATAGCATGGTAGGATCGTTGCTGGAGCGGCCTCCCGGCCCGCCGTCAATTCTCCAATGATGAACTGAACCGAGTATGGAGGTCACAGCTGAGGAAGCGATGGGACATGTCCTGGTGGTGGATGACGAGCCAGCCATCGTCACGGTGGTGAGAGAGCGTTTGGAAGGCGAGGGGTTCACGGTCAGAGCAGCAGCCAGCGGCGAGGAGGCCCTCACCCACATGGAGGTCGACAGGGCGGACTTGATCGTCCTCGATCTGATGCTCCCCGGCATCGACGGCTTGGAGGTGTTGCGGCGTCTACGAGGCAGGGGCGACACAGTACCTGTTATCGTGCTCACGGCCAGAGACGAGGACGTGGATAAGATCGTGGGCCTGGAAATGGGGGCCGACGACTATCTGGTCAAACCTTTCAACCCGCGCGAGTTGACCGCTCGCATCAGGGCCGTGCTGCGCCGCCAGAGTGAGTTCAAGGCGCTGGAAGCCAAGACACAGCGCCTGGAGGCTGAAGTGCAGCCCACGGAGGAGCATGAAGGGTTGCTTTTCGATGACTCCCGGCGCCGAACCTGGTTCCGCGGCCAGCCTCTGGACCTTCGTCCTAAGGAATATCAGTTGTTGTATTTCCTGTATCGACATCCAGGCCAGGTGTTCACCCGCGAGGCCCTGTTGTCGCACGTATGGGGCCACGAAGCCTACATCGACCGGCGCACGGTGGATGTCCACGTGCGCCGGCTGCGCGCCAAGCTGTTCGACGTAGACTCCGATACCGAGGTCATCCTCACCGAATGGGGCGTAGGCTACTATCTGGCCGAAGACATCTAGGGAGCCGAGGTGACGGAATCAGCACCACGTCGCTGGCGAAGCCTGACCTGGCGGTTGACCGCAGCGTTCCTTCTGACCACTTTGGTGATCGTCATCGGTCTAAGCGCGGCCGCCTATTCCTTCACCGCCTTCTACCTAGATCAGCGGCTGGGAGCGGAGCTCAGCGCTCAGGCCGACTTTTATGCCATGTACGCGGCCCAGTGGACCTCCGATGAGGGAGGGCTCGCCAGCCTGGCGCCGACTATCGTCAGCCTCTTTGCGCCTCAAAGCGACCTCAACGTGCGCTTCTTCTCAGCCAGCAGTGGCGCGCTGTTAGCCGCCACTCAGGACATCGGTGCCCAGCCCAGCCGCGAAGCACTGATGCAACTTCGCTACCGGAGTCTGACAATCTTCACCAGGCCCAGCCTCGACCTGCCCCACCGTCGCTACGAGGCGCGACCAGTGGTGGTGGGCGAGCGAACCATCGGCGTGGTAGAGGTCTCCAGGTCGACTCTGCCCGTTGAGCAGTTCTTGACCACCTTGCAGCGAATTTTGGCCTCTGTCATCCTCGTCGCCATCGTAGTCACACTGCTGGTCAGTCTTCTGCTGGCGCGCCAGTTAAGCAGGCCCATCCTGGAGGTCGAACGCGCGACTCGACGCATCGCCTCGGGCGACATGGACGTGCGCTTGGCCAATTTCCCGTCGAATGAGATAGGGCGTTTGGCTCGGAGTATCAACCACATGACCGAACGATTGCGGAGCTCGGAGGCCGCCAGGGCTCAGTTCATCAGCGAGATCTCCCACGACCTGCGGACACCTTTGACCGCCATCAAGGGGTTACTGGCCAATCTCGTTGACAGGGCCGAAGAGGACCAGCGGCCCTCCCTGGAGACTGCGGAGCGTGAGACCGACCGTCTCATCCGGCTGGTGAATCAGTTGCTGGACTTCTCGCGGTGGCGGGCTGGCCGATTGGAGTTGAACCTCGAGGCCGTCGACTTGAGGGATATCACTTCCGCCGCTCTCAATCTGAGCGACACGGCCGCTCGACATCGGGGGATTACTTTGCAGGCGGACATCCCTGCCGGCTTGCCGGTCATCTCAGCCGATTACGATCGTCTCCAGCGCGTGATCATCAACCTGCTGGACAACGCCATCAAATTCACCCCCCACGGGGGTGAAGTGACGCTCGGCGTCTATGGTGAGGGCGAGGAACTCGAGGTTAGTGTGCGCGACACAGGGCGCGGGATGAGCCAGGAGGAAGTACAGAAAGCCTTCGAACCCTACTATCGAGGTGAGGGGGGCGGGGCAGGCCTTGGGTTAGCGATCTCCAGGGCCATCGTAGAGGCCCATGGTGGCCGGATGGGCATCGACAGCGCGCCGGGCGGGGGAACCCGGGTGTGGTTCACCCTTCCCCTGTAACAGTCGTTCATACATTGGTAACGGCTTGTTGGCCGTGAGGCAATATTTCTCTGCTATACTACGGTCGCTCGAGGGGAACAAGATGTCTGGACCACAGTGGTTCGACAAGGTCCGCAGGTAGCACGTCTGGAAAGGAGCGACAGATGAGCAGGAGACTGCTGGTGGTGCTGGGTGTGTTGTCCATGATCGTCCTGGTCGTCGGCGGATGCCAGAACCAGCCGACCGTCGAGGAGATCGTGGCCAAGATGCGGGAGGTTGAGGCCAGCACGGGGGACGCCCATGGCGTCGTGGAGTTTGCCATCCACAATCTGGGGGCAGATGAGGAGGTGGTGGTCGAGGTATGGGAGAAGAGGCCCGACAAGACCCGCATCGAGACGGTGGAATCCACTGACCCTGAATTGGCAGGGGTTGTGATGGTCAGTGACGGTGAGCAGGCATGGATGTACGTCCCAGCCGACAATCGTGTGCTGGTTCACAAGGTCGGCCCTGATGAGCCGTCCAGTCCGCGAGAGATCGTGCAGTTCATGGACGAGATACTTGAGCGGGTCTTGGATATCTGCGATGTCAAGTTGGTCGGCGAAGAGGATGTGGCTGGCACGGGGACCTACAAACTGGAGTTCACGTGCGGCGGCGAGGACACCTTTCTGCCTGTGGGCAGCAAGGCCACGGTGTGGGTCGACCAGGAGCGCTGGGTTGTGTTGCAGGCGCATTTCAGCGGGGGAGCCGTGGGTGAGGGCTGGATGCGCGTGCGGTCTTACGAGCTGAACACGGGCCTGGACGATAGTCTCTTCCAGTTCGAGATTCCCGAGGGGGCAGAGGTCGCCGAGATGGAGGAGATGGAGCCTGTTCCTGTGATCCCTCTGACTCTGGACGAAGCCAGGGACCGGGCGGAGTTCTTGATGGTGCCCGGTTACGTGCCGGAGGGAGCGACGCTGACCGATGTGGTGGCGGTGGAAGAGGCCATCGTTCTCGTTTACGACCACTCCATGACCTCCTTCACCATTATGCAGGGCCCGTCCCCCCGGCAGGACGAAAACCCGCTGGGTAAAACCACGGAGGTCACCGTGCGTGGCCAGCCAGCCAGCCTTACCACGAATGCTGCTTTGGGCACAAGCCTCTTGACCTGGACTGAGAACGAGATTACCATCAGTGTGGCTGGTCACATCGCTGAGGATGAAGTTCTGAAGGTAGCTGAGTCACTGCAGTAGCTAAGTACGACGTAGATGAACGCTGGCCAGTCCCCATGCCAGCGTTCATTTCTGTCTGCTGGAGGCGTGAGGGACACATTGGTGGACTTCGTGGTGCGCGCGGTGGGATTAAGCCGGCGCTACAAGATGGGCGATACCGTGGTGGATGCGCTGCGGGACGTGGATCTGAGCCTGGCGCGGGGCGAGTTCGTGGCCCTGGTGGGGCCGTCGGGCTCCGGTAAATCCACCTTGCTTAATCTTATCGGCGGACTGGATCGCCCCAGCAGTGGTGAAGTGTGGATCGACGCGGTCGAATTGAGTGCTAGCGACGAGAGGACGCTCACGCGACATCGCCGTGAGCACGTGGGGTTCGTCTTCCAGACCTTCAACCTCTTGCCCCGGCTGACGGCCGAGGAGAACGTAGCTCTCCCCTTGATGTTCGCCGGCGTCCCAGAGAGGGAACGTCGCCAGCGGGCTCGTGCGCTGCTCCAGAGGGTGGGCCTCGGGCCCCGTCTGGGCCATCGGCCTACCCAGCTGAGCGGTGGAGAACAGCAGCGGGTGGCCATCGCCAGGGCCATGGTTGGTGAACCGGCCCTCATTCTGGCCGATGAGCCCACGGGCAATCTGGATACAGTCACGGGGGCAGAGATCATGGGTCTTTTGAAGGAGCTGAATGAAGAGCGGCGCGTAACGGTGCTGGTGGTTACCCACGACCCGGAGGTGGCTGCTTACGCCGGGCGCATCGTCACGCTGCGCGATGGTCAGGTGGAAGAATGACCCTGCGTGACCTGGCGAGGACCTCTTTCGGGAATCTGGCGCGCCACCCCGTGCGGACTATTCTCAGTGCCGTCGGCGTGACTGTGGGCATCCTCACCATCGTGACCATGCTCTCCATCGGCATCGGTGTGCAACATGAGATCATCCGCCAGTTCAAGAGCGCAGGCCTGGAGACGCTGGTCGTCTATCCTGTCACCGAGGAGCGCACGGCATACACTGCCTTTGTCGAACCGAAGCGGACGGTGCTCATCACCCCCGCCCTCGTCGAGGAGATGCAAGCCCGGGATGATGTGGTGGAAGTGTGGCCTCGAGTGCTGGTGCCCTGGGGCGCCAAGATCTATCTAGAGGTTGAAGAGGCCAGGCTATCGGTGCGGGTGCAGTCAGGCCAGTACAAGTGGGAGATGAATGATCCCTTCACCAAGCCACCGCAGATGCTGGCGGGGGAAGAACTGTCCCCTGACGCTCAGGGAGACGTCGTCCTCGGTGCAGAAGCGCTGCAAGCGCTGGGCTATGACACGGACGACCAACTGGAGA
>CAZBJW010000233.1:0-7101 GCA_964492135.1 uncultured Anaerolineales bacterium | reverse complement strand
GAGCAAGCACGCTCGTAGCTACCTCGCCGTAGCCCGCGTAGGCCACGTCGATAATCTTCTGCTTGTCGATGGCGTACTCAATAGCCAGCCGCACCGCCGGGTCGTTGAGACTCTCGGGCTGGGTGCCGTCCACGTGGGAGTTGATGACCAGGTCCTCTACAGAGAGCGAGTCCATGATCGCCACCTCGACATTCTCCGCTGCCTGCAGGGGTTGTACCGCCGTAGACGGAACCTCGGTGATCAGGTCAACCTCGCCGGCCAGGAGGGCCTGCACCATGGCGTCTTCGGTGGCGTACTGCCGGATGACGATGCGGTCAATCACCGGCTTGCCACGATAGTAATCCTCGTTGGCCTCCACGATCATGTGCTCGTCTTCCGCGTATTCCACCAGCTTGTAGGGGCCCGTGCCGACCGCGGCACTGACATCCTCGAACTCCATGATCTCGTCGAAGCTCATGCCTTCCCTGACGCTCCGCGGTAGTATGATGGCATAGTGGAGGCGGGCGCTGGTCATCAGGGCCGACGGTTCCGAAACGGTGATCTGGACGGTGGTCGAGTCCAGGGCGATCACCTCCTCGAAACCATAGACATAGCCAATCAGGGGCGGGAACTTCTCTTCCATTAGCAGGTTGAGGCTCCAGGCGACGTCCTCGGCGGTGCAGGGCGTGCCGTCGTGGAAGGTCAGCCCCTCGCGGATCTTGAAGGTCCACACCAAGCCGTCGTCGGAGACGGTCCAACTCTCGGCCAGACCGGGCTCAAAAGTATTCAGTTCGGCCCACTCCACCAGCCCGTCGTGGAACCAGTAGCGAAGGTAGTAGGATTCCCAGCCAGTGGCCGGGTTTATCGCGTCGATAATGGTGGTAGCGCCGACGCGCAGGGTGACGGGCTCGGCTTCGGGGGGCTCGGTGGCCTCCGGCGGGGGGGCCTCGGTGGGCGCTGGCGGTGGTGCTGGCGTCCCACAGGCCGCCAGGGCCCCAACCAGCATGGTCAGAAGGGCCATTGTCGTCAAGAGCTTCCATATGTTGGCTTTCACGATTCTTCCTCCTTTTCTGAGCATGCTCGTGGTGAGTCTGTTCCTAGACATCGGTTATACTTCAGGTTCGTTAGCATCACCTCCTTTCAGATGCGCGGAGCCGCTACGCAGTTGACGCCACGATCCGAGGCCTTGACGACCTACCTGCACCGATGCTCGTTCTGTGTATTGCGACTACGCTGTAAAGGTACGATAATAGTCGCCACATGACAGATTCGCATGAAGCGCCCGGCCATTGAGGATGGTGTCGAAGCGGATGCGTTCCGGAGAGCGATCATCTTTTCCGACTCGGAAGACACCGGTACCAAAAGGCACCAACGGCTCCTCATCCCCTGATGGATCGACCAGTGCCAGCGCGCCCTTGCGCAGGACGACACGAAAATTGGAGAGCCAAGGGTTGAACGAGAGGTAGTGACCGGGATACGCATCCCATTCCTGCGGATAGTCGAAGGTCGTCGGGCCTGTATACCGATCGTTGGTGTACGAGTCCGGGCCGTGGAAGAGTTCTACCACCTTCCCTTTCTGGCGCCCAAAACGGAGCAGGAAGAGCGCAAAGTCAGGATGATCCACATAGAAACGGTCTGGGCCACGCCGTTCGAGCCCGATACGCTCATCGCCATAGCGCAGCATCAACCGTTCCCCCTCCGCGACCAGAGTGAGCATCTTGGGGACGGCTCCTCGACTCCGCTCAGCAAAGGCCCGATAGGTTCCGGCGTACTCGGCCGCGTTCTCGACCGTGGCCGGGTCGATTGCCGGCATGGGCGGCAACTCCTGATCGTGGAGCGGGGCGCGCAAGAGCTTGAGTGCAAACTTGGCTATTTCTTCATCGCACCGGCCCCCTGGCCCATTCATCAACACGACGACTCCCAGACCGTCGTCCATGTCGGCCATCACATAAGAATAGTAGCCGACCATACCGCCTCCGTGCTCAATGTAGGTGTGACCATCGCTCTCCCGGATTTCGAGACCGTGCCCGTAGTAAGAGCCCCTCCCTTCTTCCTTCGCCTCGATGACTTTGTGCGTCATCAGATCAAAGCTTTCCTCGGACAGGATGCGTCGGCGCGGCCCCTGGCCTCGGTTCATGAACATCCGCAGATAGGCGGCCATGTCGGCAGGTGTTGAGGCAATACTGCCGTCGCCGCCGGCGTATTCGAGCCACGTCGCTGGGGCAAGCGGACAGTCTCGCGGCAGAGGGCGATCACCGTAGAAGCCCTCGTAGCCCACCGCCAGTCGTTTGCGCGTGTCATGTGTGATCATAGGCTCGGTCGCTGTCATCCCCAGCGGATCGAGGATGCGCTCCTGGATGATGTCCCCGTAATGCCGACTCAGCAAGTCCTCCAGTACCACCCCTAGCGCCTTGTAGCCGACGTTCGAGTAATGATAATACGTGCCTGGAGGCGCAGTGGCCTCCGTCTCGCGCAAGGCCCAAACTTCATAGCGCACCTCGCCTGTGAACTCCATCCCCGTGATGATGCCAGCGGTGTGGCTCATCAGATGGTGCAGGGTGATCGGCCCGTACTCAGACTGTACGTCGAACCAGGGTAGGTAGCGCGTGACCGGTTCGTGCAGGTCCAATCGCCCCTCTTCGCACAATTGCAGCAAGGCGATACTGGTAAAGGACTTGCTGATGGAACCGATTTCAAAGAGCATCTCCGGCGTGACAGGGGTCTTTGCAGACGCGTCGGCAAAGCCATAGGTTGACACACGCAGCAGTCTCTCACGATCAGTCACCGCTAGGGCCATGCCGGGCACGTTGGCGACCTTCATCTTCTGTTCGATGAACTGGTCCAACCGCTTGAACGTTCCCTCAAAGTCCGTCACGACGTGAACTCCTTCAAGGCTTCTTGCCGTGCGTTGTCATCCCTACCACTGTGGTTTTGAGCGATCTTCAAGAGCAAAGGCATTTCCACATTGCTCCCACTAACGACCACAGCGACCTTTCGCCCGACCGCTCTCACCTTCCCGTGCAGAAGGGCTGCGATACCTACAGCCCCAGCCCCTTCCACAACGAGATGATGCTTCTCCAGAGCAAAGACCATGGCCTCGGCAATCGCTTCCTCTGACACCAGAACCACGTCGTCAACATATTCCTGGACCATGCGGAAGGTGTATTGATTGTCCTCACCGAGACCCCCCGCCAGCGCGTCGGCGATGGTCTCCTCCTCCTTCATCTCTATCGGTGCGCCCGCTTGCAGGCTGTAGTACATCACAGGCGCGCGCTCCATCGAAACACCGATCACGCGAATCGCGGGGTTGACCGATTTCAAGGCCATCGCAATTCCGCCGGTCAACCCACCCCCTGCAAGGGGTACGACGGCTGTGTCGAGCTCAGGGAAGTCCTCCATCAGCTCGAGGCCGATGGTAGCCTGACCGGCGATGACGAAGGGATCGTCGAAAGAGTCAATCATGGTCAAGCCTCGTTCCTCCGCCACCTCCGAGGCGTGACTAGCGGATTCGTCATAGCTCGTGCCGTATACTACTATCTCAGCACCAAGGCGGCTGATAGCATTCACCTTGTTGCTCGGGACCCGCGCTGAGAGGCAGATCACGGCCTTGATGCCCAATGCCCTCGCCACGTACGATACCGCCCGGCCGTGGTTGCCGCTGGAACCCGTGATGACCCCTAGCGTCTTCTCCTCCGCCGTGAGGCTGAGCATCCTGTTCGCGGCGCCCCGAATCTTGAACGAGCCCGTCTCCTGGAGACTCTCAAGCTTCAGGCAAACGTAGCCGCCGACGCTCTCCGTCAGCACGGGCGAATGGATTAGCGGCGTCCTCTTGGCAATGGATGTGATCCTCTGTCTGGCCAAGTAGGCATCGATCATTGTCACGCCGGCAGTGGACATGGGTTCCTCTCAAGACAGCGAACTCCGACCGCATTCGTCTCACCCTTCAGTGCTTCAGCCAGCCGCTGCCCGGGCCGCTCCCCCCAGGAGAAACGACTGCTCCCAGAGACGGCAACATACATGTATCATACGATTAGAGCACCTGTCCGGGCAGAGCGCCGGTATGTTGACCGTGGTCAATCACCACCGCGCCGTTGACAATGACGCAGGGGATGCCCACGGGATACTGATGTGGGTCAGCGTAGGTTGCCCTGTCGGCGACGGTCTGGGCGTCGAACAAGACCAGGTCGGCCCACGCCCCCTCGCGGATCACCCCCCGGTTGTTGAGGCCGAAGCGCTCCGCGGTTACGGAGGTCATCTTCTTCACCGCTTGCTCCAGGAAGAGCACCTTCTCCTCACGCATGTAGCGCCCCAGCACACGCGGGAACGTGCCATAGCTGCGCGGGTGGGGTTTGCCCTGAGCCAGCACACCGTGAGGAGCCAGGGACTCTCCGTCGCTGCCGACCACCACCAGAGGGTGGCGCATCAAAGCCCGCACGTTGTCCTCCAATTGGCCGAAACACACGCACTCGACCTGCCCCTCGCTGACAACTATGAGATCGAGGGCAGCGTCCAGTGGGTCTTGTCCCTCGTCCGCGGCGAGCTCGGCAATATTCTTGCCCTGCACGTCTGGCCGCGGGGCGCAGTCGGTGATCAGGAGGTCGGTCCAGTCGCGCATGCCACCTCGCTCCTCCCACTCGGCGCGGTTCTCCTCCCAGTCCTTCGTCAGACCACCTTGTACCTCGGGGTCGCGCAGGCGCTCAGCGACAGCCTTTGCCCCGCCCGCCTGGGCCCAGTAGGGAAGAATGTACGCCAGCCAGCTCGTACCGGCAGTGTAGGGGTACTGATCACACCCCACTCTCACCCCCTGCGAATGGGCATCCTCGAGCATGGCCAGCAGCCGGTCAATGCCCTCCCAGTTTCGGTAGCCCTCCAGCTTGATGTGGGAGATCTGCACCTGAGTGTTGGCCTGTTTTCCAATCTCGATGGCCTCAGCCACCGCTTCGAACAGGCGGTCGGTCTCGCTGCGGACGTGCGTGGCATAGATGCCGCCATAGCGCGCTGCCACGCGCGCCAGCCCGATCACCTCCTCGGTCCTGGCGTAGAAACCTGGTGGGTAGAACAAACCAGTCGAGAGCCCCCGAGCTCCTTGCTCCATGGCCTGGGCCACTAACTGCTCCATCTCGGCCTGCTGCTCCGGTGTAGGCTGCACATCGTCAAAGCCCAGCACCGCGCCCCGCGCCATGTGGTGACCGACCAGGGGCACCACATTCACGGCGGTCCCTGGCTGGCGCAGACGGTCCAAGTACTCGGTCATGGTCGTCCACGTGACGTTCAGGCCAAGTCTCTTGGCCTCAGCCCGCACCTCCTCCATAGCCGCGCCCGACAGCGGGGCCGGTGAGAAGCCGCAGTTGCCGATGATCTCCGTGGTCACCCCCTGCCGGATTTTGCTCTCGGCCCGGGGGTTAACCAGCAAGGTAAGACCTGAGTGGGTGTGAGGATCGATGAAGCCCGGCGCCAGGTGTAACCCCTGCGCCTCTATCGTGCGCTTCGCCTCTTGCTCGATCCTCTCTGCCACCACGGCAATGCGGCCCGCCGAGATCCCCACGTCGGCTCTGAAAGCCCCTTCCCCTGTGCCGTCTAGCACGAGGCCATTCTTGATCACAATCTCGAGCATGTTCCGGGTCTTTCGCTTCGCCTACCTGAGATGCCGCATTTGCTGCAATGACGCATAGTCACCGACTTTCGCGTCTCTTCTGGAATCTATCCGCGATCAATTCCGTCCATTGCAGAGCCAGCTCATCGAGCCTCGCGAGCAGGCGCTCTTGGTCCATAGAAGCGGACAGCTCGCGATCAATCTCGGCTCTGATCTCCCTGAGCGAGCCATCGAGCATGCCCTGCTCATCCATCATGGCCAGCACGCGACCCGCTGCGTCCAGAAGCCGGGTAGGACCATAGCTTTCTGGTTCGTCCACCAGGCCGTGAGCGCTAGTCAACAGAAACCCAACTAACAGCAGTAGCTCGTTTCTCAGATCGTCAGCGCTCACCACTTGTCCCAACCTCCTCGAAGAAGCAAATCTCATTCAAAGGGCGCAAACTCGGGGGATCGGGCTGGCTCACAGGATGGCCCAAGGCCACAAGGAGCTTGGGCTCCAGGTGTTGGGGCAGAGAAACGATGGAGCGGACCGACGCAACGTGAAAGGAGCCGATCCCGCAGGCACCAAGTCCCTGATCGTGCGCCGCCAGCAGGAGGTTCTCCAGCGCGGCTCCGAGGCTCAGAAGATCCATCTCGTCGAGTCCCTTGTCCAGTTCCCAATCGGTTTTCAATCTGTCCAGGCAGATGACGACCACAGCGGTGGGCAGGCCACTTATGCCTGGGGCAGCGGCCCGCACACGTTTCAGCCTTCCTGGCTCTCGGATGACGACGAAAGCCCACGGTTGACTATTGCTACCGCTTGGGGCTCTTGCCGCAGCCTCCACCAATAATGTCAGTTGCTCATCTTCAATAGGGTCAGCGGTCCACTGGCGCACACTCCTGCGGGTGCGCAGCGCTTCCAGAAGCTCCATGGTCACAGCCTCCCTGACTCCAAATCAGCGATTTCCGCAAAGACGAGGCAGACTGGCCCCTTGCCTCACAAACACCTCGTTCTCACGCGGAGGTCCGAGCATGGTCAAGCCGTGCGGTCCTTCTTCTCGCCAACTCCTAGCGGCCCTTCATCCTCTCCTCTATGGGGATGTAATCGATGTCAAAGCCGAAATAGCGAGGTCCGGCACCAGCCAGCCCTTTCTCGGAGCGGAAGGCCTCCAGCCCTCTTACTCCGATCACTGCCACCTCTTGCCCGGAATCGAGGAGGGTGTTCGTTATCCCCTCCCCACTCTTGCGGTCCACCACAACCACCAAGTCTGGGCTGGTCACGAAGGGCTGGTCATCCAGCCACGAGACCTGGTTCTCATTCTTGAACCAGACCTTGAACGTGTGGCCGCTGAACTCTCCTGTGCCGTCGATGAGGGTGGCGCCGAACATGTAACCTTCCCGGTCCTCCCACTCCTTCTTGACCACCTCTCCCTCGAAGAGGAGCCAGCCCCCAGTGAACTCCAGGCTAGCCAGGATCGGGTCTTCGCCCAGGTCTCTGGCCTGGCGGATGGTGCGCCCCAGTTCCAGGCTCTTGGTGAGTGTGTCCCGCA
>CAZBJW010000232.1:0-7109 GCA_964492135.1 uncultured Anaerolineales bacterium | reverse complement strand
TCTTGATGCTTGATGCTACCAGCCAGGAGCGGGCGAAAAGGGTCATGGCGCGGGTCAAGGACACTTTGCGGGCGGGATGCATGGTCACTGATTAGGCTCTGACATGCGGTCCCGGGATAACACTGGGCGTCCCACCAGCTTCTCCGCACCTCCGCGATCCCCAGCTTTGGCCCCGGCTTCTTCACTGAGCCTGATGGTAACCACGGTCAAGGCTGTATACAGCCAGAAGAGCGAAACCGAGTGGGGGAAATCGAGGTTGAAGAAATAGTGATCGACCAGGCCTCCCACCATCGCTCCCAGCAAGGCCCCGCCCAGGCCAAAGAGTAGAGGCTCGAGGTCCGAATCCCTCTCCACCCGCCGCCAAGCGCGCCAGGCATAGGCGAAGAACACCCCCATCACCAGCAGGAATGACCCCAGCCCGATGAGCCCCATCTCCTCGGCGATGAGCAGATAGACGTTCGATACGCCCAGGTAGAGATCGATGGAGGGCGTGCCTCCGAAGCCCACCCCGAACCAGGGATAGCGCGAGATGAGGGTCAGGGCATCCTTGTATTCCCCCATGCGCATGGCTGTCGCCTGATCCTGGACCAGGAAGCCCGCTTGGAGGTGCAGTATGTATTCCCTGGTTTGAGGTAGAATGAGGATCAGGGCGCCCGCCAGACCGAGCACGGGGAGCAGACGACGATATCTGATCACCCCCAGGAAGAGCAGCGCCGTGCCAATAGCCACGAAGGCACCCCGCGAGAAGGTCAAGAGCAGGCAGACCAGCATCACGGCCAGAATGGGCGCCAGCCACTTCTTCTCGATCAAAGGCCGACGGGCGAAGAGCTGTGGGGTGGTCAAGGTCACGACCAGGATCAGTAGCCCTCCGAGGACGTTGGGATTTACCGACGTGGAAATGGCCCGCATGGGCAGGTCCGGGTTGTCCTCGATGAACCACAGCACGTCCCAGCCGGCCGGATAATGAAAAACGCGCAGCGTGGAAAGCAAGCGGACAGTCAACGCCTTGGGCAAGAAATACAGGATCACGCCGATGAGAGAGGCAGCAGCCCCGGCCAGGATGATGACCAGCAGAATCTGCCTCAGCTGTCTGTAGTCCCTGACGGAATTCGTCACGACGTAGAACAGACAGACGGCGATGATGATCTCCGCGAAGTGCCGCAGAGTATCCTTGGTAATCCCTGCATGGGCGGTGCCAGCGATGAAGGCCGCGAAGGCCAGCAAGATGAAGACCAAGATCGGCAGATCCAGTGGCGTGGTGACGAAACCTTCCTGAGCCCGCGTGAAAACCCGAGCCAGCCAGACTCCGAAGACCGCCAGAAGGGCTACGTCGAGGAACGTGGGATAGAAACCCAGGCTGAAAGGAATGGCGCCGAAGGGCAAGAGGCAGATCACCGCGACGAGGATAAAGAGCCCGATCTGGGTGCTCCTCAACATGGCCAGGGCCACGCCAAGTCCCGCCACCAGACCGAGCAGGATTAGAGGGTGCATGAGGGAAAGGAGCACTCCAGCTAGGGCACCGAGGACCACGCACGCAGCGACAAGCGAGACGCGAATGGGCCAGCCCCCTCTCACCACAGCCGAGCGCACGGTCAGAGCCAAGCTGTCCAGCATACGTCTTAGTCCCGTACCTTCATCTCACAGGCCCTTCGAGGCCTGGAACTGGGCTACTAGATCACATACGGCCTCTATCTGCTCTTCGCTGAGCTCTGGCGCCACAGGCAAGGATAGCACCTCTCGCGCGCACTGTTCGGTGGAGGGCAGTGTCCCCGCGCTCACCGCCAGATCCCTGTAAGCATCCTGCAGGTGCACCGGCACGGGATAGTGGGCGATAGCCCTAACCCCATTCTCCCGAAGGAATCTCTGCAACTCATCGCGCCGCTTCGATCTGATGACGTACAGATGATAGCAATGCTTGCTGTAGTCCGGTTCAGCCGGAAGAAGGAGCCCCGTGTCCTGCAGGCGCCGATTGTAGAGGCCAGTATGCTCCCTACGCCTGGCGTTCCATTTGTCCAACCAGCCCAGCTTCACTCGCAGGATAGCCGCCTGGAGTTCATCCAGGCGACTGTTCAGCCCTTTGCAGGAGCTCACGTAGCGATCCGTCCATCCGTACTGGCGAAGCACGGAGACGCGCTCAGCCAGAGCCGGATTGTTGGTGACCACCATGCCACCATCGCCGTAGGCCCCGAGATTCTTGGTGGGATAGAAGCTAAAGCAAGCCAGGTCTCCCAGCGAACCGGCTTTCTGTCCCTTGTACTCGGCACCGTGAGCCTGTGCTGCATCCTCCACCACGGTCAGTCCGTGCAGCCTGGCCGTCTCCAGAACAGGTTCCATATCGGCCGTCTGCCCGTAGAGGTGTACGGGCAGGATGACCTTGGTCTCAGGACTGATCTTGTTCTCCAGCTGTGACGGGTCCATGGTGTAGGTCGAGGGGTCGATATCCACGAAGACCGGCTTCGCTCCCGCTAGCTCGATGGCCGCCACGGTAGCCACGGCCGTGTGGGAGACGGTTATCACCTCATCGCCCGGCCCCACGTCGCACGCCAGCAAGGCCAAATGCAAGGCTTCCGTGCCGGAGCCTACGCCCACCGCATGGGATACGCCGAGGTAGGACGCGAACTCCTCCTCGAAAGCTTGCACTTCCTGGCCCAGGATGAACCATCCGCTGGTCAAGACCCGCTCGACAGCCGCATCGATCTCTTCCTTGATAGACAGGTACTGGAGCTTCAGATCGCTGAAGGGAATCACCTGCTCACTCCCAGTAGTGTTCCTTGTGGCGCCGGTAGTACTCTGTGGTCCTGGCCAGCCCGTCTCGAAGGGAGACCTGAGGCTTCCAACCCAGAGCCGCCTCGATCTTACTGTAGTCCCCGTAGTAGTCGCCGATGTCTATCCGCTTCTGATCCTCGGGGAAGGGCACCAGCTTGTAGCTGGCCTCGGGGCAGAGCTCCATGAGCGTCTCCACTACCTCCAGCAGGCTAAGGGGCCGTCGACCGCCCAGATTGAAGACTTCACCATTGACCGAGTCCGTGGCGCCGGCCAGCAAGAAAGCTTCCACCACATCATCCACATAGTTGAGATCCCGCTGCTGCTTTCCGTCACCGTATAGCGATATCTCGTCTCCGTCCACGGCCAGGCGGATGAACCAGCCGATGAAGCCCTGGCGTTTGTGCTTCACCAGCTGCCGCGGCCCGTAGGTGTTGGTCAACCGGAGAGAAGTGGCCCGCACACCGTAGACGTTGTTATAGAGAATGTGATACCACTCGCCCGCCATCTTGTTGATCCCGTTGACATCGGTGGGATGCAAGAGGTGTCTCTCGTCCACGGGCAGGTAGTCCGGCACGCCGTAGATCTGCCTCGTGCTGGCGTAGATGATCTTCACGCCGGGGTTGTTGTACCGGCATGCCTCCAACAGAGAAAGCTGGCTCCGACAGTTGATCTCCAGATCGGTATAGGGGTCGCGCATGCTGTCAATGTGACTTACCTGGCCGGCCAAATTGAAGATGTAATCCTGTCCACGGACCAGATAATCCATCCCGTTTCTGTCCCTAACATCGGCGATATTGACTCGCACCTGGTCCTTTATCTCCTCGATGTTGAAGAGATTGCCGCCGTAATCAGGGATCAACGAGTCTACGATGAGGACCTCGGTTCCCAACTCAACCAACCGGTGCGCCAGGTTGCTGCCGATGAACCCCAGGCCACCGGTGATCATCACCTTCTTGCCCCGGAAGCTATCACTCAGGTGCATAAGCTCGCACTTCCCTGCCCAACAGCTGCGGTAGCCGCAATTCCCACCACAACTTGAGAAGATCGCGGCCCACCCTCAATATGCGTCTATAATTGAAGAACTGTGACTGCCCGTAGGCACGATGGTAGTGATGCACCGGCACCTCACTGATCCGAAATCCGCCGTCCCTTATCTTCTTCATCATCTCCACACAGATCACGCCGCTATCCGACTTCAAGTGCACCGTGTCGAAGACGGAGCGGCGTATAAGCCGGAAATCGCAGTCCACGTCCTTCATGTGCAGACCAAAGGCCAGGTTGGCCACCCAGTGGTAGATGCGTCCGATGATCACGCGATGAAGAGGGTCCGAGCGCCCTATCTTGTACCCTTGCACCATGTCCACGCCGTCGTCCATCACTTTCCACAGGCCGGGCAGATCCCGCACGTCATACTGGGCATCGCCATCCGTGTAGAACACGAATTCCTTGCTGGCCTCGGAGAAGCCAGTGCGCAGCGCGCCTCCGTACCCTCTATTCTTCTCGTGGTGCACGACCCGCACCCGCTCATACTGTCTCTCCAGTTCGTCCAGTATGTCCTTCGTGTAGTCTGAGCTGCCGTCGTTGACCACGATCACTTCGTAGTCGTCGGTCAGCGACTGGAGAACCAGTACGGCGGAGAGAACCATGCTGGCTATGGTGCCTCCATCGTTGTACGCCGGGAAGAAGGCTGAGATGCCGTTCTCGGATCCCAATTCCATCGACTATCCCCGTGTGTCCACTTGTTTCTGTCGGCAGGGGCCTCTCTATGACGGCGCCGCACAGCTAGCTCAAGAGTATAGCCCACGCCTGGGCCGATTGCAACCAATCCGCCTACGGTGGAACCATGAATGACTCTGGGACCTTGCCGGAGAACGTCACGATGGAGTCCCTCGTTTGGTTTCGATACGCCTCGCGACTCGATCGGCGCTCGGCTCTGGCCAGAATGCTTGCCCGTAGGGTGGAAGATGGTATAATTGGACGAATTCCAGCCGCTTGCTATGCGCCGTCAGAACGGACCGGTAGGCGCTCGCGAGTCATGCGCGCAGTCGCGGGGAGGTGATCAGTCATGGAAATCTACTTGGATACAGCCAATATCGAGGAGATCAGAGAAGCGGTGAAGATGGGGGTGATCAGCGGCGTCACCACCAATCCTTCGCTGATGATGCACGCTGGGCGCGGGGACTATCGTCAAGTCGCCCAGGAGATATGCTACCTGGTGCAGGGACCCGTCAGCGCGGAGGTGGTCAGCACCGAGGCAGCCAAGATGGTGGAGGAGGCCACAAGAATAGCCCAATGGTCCCCCCACGTGGTTATCAAAGTCCCAGTGACGGCTGACGGCCTGGAAGCTATCAGCACCCTTGGCGAGAGCGAGGTAGATCCCGACAATATCTGCCAGGAGTGCAACTGGCTCGAGGTGTGCGCGCTGGATAGAGACTCGGCCCGGGAACTGGCGCTCACGCAAGGCATCGGGACCAACGCCACCCTGGTGTTCTCCACCAACCAGGCCCTCCTGGCGGCGCGAGCGGGCGCCACTTTCGTGTCGCCATTCGTCGGCCGTCTTGATGACATAGGCCACGACGGGATGAGCGTGGTAGCCGAGACGGCAGACATCTTTTTCAGCTATGGCCTGGACACGCGGATCATCGCGGCCAGCATCCGCCACCCGCTCCACGTCCCTCAAGCGGCCCTGGCAGGGGCGGACATAGCGACGGTCCCCTACAGTGTCCTTCAGAGAATGATCCGCCACCCTCTCACCGATCTGGGCGTGGAACGTTTCCTTGCAGACTGGGGCAAGGTCACTGGCTAGGCGCCAGCTTGGCGCCAAGGCCTCACTCTGCGAACCGAATCCCGTGCATGTCCCTTCGGACCTGCTTCGCCCCAGGAACAGAGTTGGTGCTACGGAGTTGTTGGCACTACTGGTGGCTCCCGGTCATAATATGGGCGAGGCTGACTAATGGAACGCACCGTGCTTGGGAGCGTTGCCGCTGATTCGCAAACCGGGCCACTCCGAGATTCCGGACACGGGCGTCGAGCTGACGTCATATGAAAGCCTCCTGGCGCCCCCTGGCGTTGCTCGGCATAGCCCTCTGGGTCCTGTGCTCCCCCATCTCATCCAGCTGGTTGCCCCTCGAAGGCGCAGAAGAGACCAGGGCCGCCGACTGGCGTCACTCTTCCGTGGCCGACTTCTCCTCAGGCACCTCCGATGGCGTCCAGATGGTGGACTATGGAGATGGGGCCTTGTCCCTGGCAATGCAGGATGAGACCTATCGCCCTGCCGGAGTCTACACTTCAACCGTCAAGGTAGCTGAGTTCCCCTTCAACGCCATCGGGATCCAGTGGCATGCTCAGTTGCCGCCCGCAACAGACCTGCACGTGTTGGCCCGAGCCAGCACCGACGGACAAGACTGGTTGCCCTGGCAAGAGCTCATCGACGTCGTGCAGGAAGGTAACCACTTCTATGTCTTTGCACCCCTAGTCGTGGAGTCCGGCACGTACCTGCAATACCGTCTCGACCTCTCCAGGGGGCGACCCAGTGCCACGCCACGTCTGGAGGATATCGCACTCACGTACATCGATTCTTCGGCAGGGCCGTCCTTGCTGGACGTGGAGAGCCTTTCTCTACCATCGACGCTGGAAGCAGGCAGGGTACCCCAACCCCCTATCATCAGCCGTTCCCTGTGGGGAGCCAATGAAGCCTACCGTTTCGACGGTCAAGGCCACGAGATCTGGCCCCGCGAGTACCAGGCGTCACAAAAGGTGATCATTCACCATAGCGTGACCATGAACAATGATCCCAACCCTCCGGCCACGGTCCGCGCTATCTACTACTACCACGCAGTCACACTGGGTTGGGGAGACGTCGGCTACAACTATCTGGTAGACTGGCATGGCAACATCTACGAGGGACGGTACGGGGGCACGGACGTGGTGGCAGGCCACGCTTACGGCTACAACTACGGGAGTGTGGGCATCTGTGCCATGGGCACCTACGGCAATACCAGCGATAGCGTTCAACCCAGCGTAGATTTGCTGGACGCCTTGGCAGAACTGTCGGCCTGGGAGTGCAGCCGCAGCCTCGTCAACCCCAACGAGACTTCGTTCTTCGTCGATAGAGCCACAGAGAACATAGCAGGACACAGGGACTACAACGCCACCGCTTGCCCAGGCGACTACCTGTACGGGAAACTGCCCTCTTTGCGAACCGGGGTCTGGAATCAGATCCTGGCCCACACACCCATATACTTGGCGGACTACCTCAGTTACACCGCGCCCAGTCTAATGTCGTCGAGTCAAACTGGCGTGCTAGAGGTCTCGCTGAGGAACCTAGGCACACTGACCTGGCT
>CAZBJW010000231.1:0-7111 GCA_964492135.1 uncultured Anaerolineales bacterium | reverse complement strand
TGATACTGATCGTCTAGTCGTCAATACGATCAGGGCCTTGGCGATGGATATGGTGCAGAAGGCGAACTCAGGCCACCCTGGTATGCCCATGGGGATGGCCGAGTCAGCGTACGTGCTGTGGAGCCGCTTCCTGAAACACAACCCCACCAACCCTCGTTGGCCAGATCGGGACCGCTTCGTTCTGTCGGCGGGACACGGTTCCGCGCTGCTCTACAGCTTACTCCACCTAACCGGGTACGACGTCCCCATGGACCAGTTGAGGAACTTCAGGCAATGGGGCAGTATCACCCCCGGCCACCCCGAACATGGTTTGACCCCCGGCGTGGAGACCACCACTGGGCCTCTAGGACAAGGGTTCGCCAATGGCGTGGGCATGGCGGTGGCCGAGCGCTTCCTCGCGCAGTTATTCAATCGGGATGGCTATCCCGTCGTAGACCACCATACCTATGCCATTGTGAGCGACGGGGACCTGATGGAGGGAATCTCCCACGAGGCTGCTTCTCTCGCTGGGCACCTGGGCTTGGGGAAGCTCATCTATCTCTATGATGATAACCGCATCAGCATCGAGGGAAGTACGGCCCTCGCCTTCACGGAGGATGTGAGCAAGCGGTTCGAGGCCTATGAGTGGATGGTCTTGGAGGTGGATGGTCACGACATGCGAGCCGTTGCGGAGGCCATAGCCGCCGCTCAGGCTGAACTTGAGCGTCCTACGCTGATCCGATGCCACACGCACATAGCGAAGGGCAGCCCGAACAAGCAGGACAGTGCCGACGCTCACGGGGCGCCGTTGGGGGAGGAAGAGGTCCGCCTCACGAAGCAGAAGATGGGATGGCCGACCGAGCCCCCCTTTCTGGTGCCTGAGGAAGTCCGCGACTACTTTGAAGAACGGAGAGAGTCCTGGGCCCATGACGAGGCTCGGTGGCAGGCACTCTTCTTCGAATACGCCGCCGAACATGAGGATTTGGCAGATCTCTGGGCCCAGGTGATGGCTGGGCGTTTGCCAACAGGTTGGGCTGAGCATCTGCCGTTTTTCGAGGCGGGCGATCGGATAGCCACGCGGGTGGCCTCGGGCGATGTGCTCAACGCCATAGCTGCTCGTCTGCCGACCCTGATAGGGGGTTCGGCGGACCTGGCGCCGTCGACAAAGACATACCTGAAGGGGTATGGGAGCATTTGCAGTAGCGATCTTGCGGCCCGGAACTTCCACTTCGGCGTGAGAGAACACGCCATGGGCGGCATTCTCAGCGGGTTGGCCTTGCATGGTGGCATCATCCCCTATGGAGGCACCTTTCTCGTGTTCTCCGACTACATGCGCCCGAGTGTCCGTCTGGCCGCCATGATGCGTCTGCCCGTGATCTACGTTTTCACCCATGACAGCGTGTTCGTGGGCGAAGATGGTCCCACTCATGAGCCAGTGGAGCAGCTGGCCGCCCTACGAGCCATACCAGGCCTGGTGGTAATCAGACCGGCGGATGCCAACGAGACGGTGGTGGCTTGGAGAGTGGCGCTGGAGAGACAAGGCCCTGTGGCCCTATCGCTTACCAGGCAAAAGCTGCCGGTTCTTGATCGATCAAGGCTAACCGCCGCCGACGGCCTGGCTCGGGGCGCCTACGTCCTGAGCGGTGAGCAGTTCGACGACCTGGACTTGATGATGCTGGCAAGCGGGTCGGAGGTGCACCTAGCTCTTGGTGCAGCGAGCGAACTAGCGGGGGACGGCATACGCACCAGAGTCGTGAGTTTCCCCAGTTGGGAGCTATTCGAAGAACAGCCGGAATCCTACAAGGAAGAAGTCCTGCCTGCTGTGGTGCAGCCCCGCCTGGTAATAGAGGCAGGCGTTGGTCAAGGGTGGGACAAGTATCTAGGGCTCCACGGCCAGATGATCACGATTGAGCGATTCGGAGCTTCCGCTCCCTACGAGATTCTGGCCGAGAAGCTGGGCTTCACTATCTCCAATATCGTATCCAAGGCCCAGAGCATGTTGAGAAGTTCCTGAGGTTCATCAACGGAAGTCGCAACCTGAAGGCGCATACCGACCTCGACAGGGGCTATGTCTTGTGGTCACGTGGTGCCATCACCCCTGCTCTTCCAGGATACGGCCAAACAACTCAGCGAAGGTCGCTGGCGGCACGATGTCAGTGCGCCGCTTGAGGTGCACCGCGTCATTGGGACAGGAGATCGCGCACAGGCCACAGCCGATGCAGACATCCTCGTCCAAAGTGGGCATCTCATCCCCCATCACCAATGCGTCCACCGGACAGGCTTCTACGCAGTCGCCACACCCAACGCAGGCGTCCTTTTCGGTGCTTCGCAGGAAGTAGGTGGCCATAATATCGTCGCGCTGCAGTCGCCGCCGGGCGATGGGGCCGACGTTCCAGCAGGCGTGCTCACAGCAGTTGCAGGTGTGTTTGATGCCCTCCTGCGAGTTGTCCACCATGTGTACTAGCCCGCTTTCCTCAGCCGTACGGATCAGGCCCAGGGCTTCGTCCGCGTCGATCTGCCGGGCCATCCCCCGCTCGACTAGGTACTCAGCCAGTTCATCATACTTCAAACACACCTCCAGCGGATGGTCGCAGAGGGCCTTGCCCAGCAGCTGGGCGGTCATGCGGCAGGCGCAGTGGGCCACGGCGATTTTGCGTGCTCGGCGGATCACGACTTCCATGAGTTCGTACGGATACACGGCCTGGAAAGGGCCAGTGACCGCCTCCTTGACGGGAATGTAGCGGTAGGCCTTGGGTGTGGTCCCGTATGCCTCTCTGATTTCCGGGGAGCGAAAGTATTTCACCACGCGCCCGGCCATATCTTTGGAGTGGGGGGTTCGCTCCCCCTTCCAGAAAAACGCTTGGGGAAAGCCGTAGCCGACTTGGTGGAGGGCATAGCCCGGCTGGCCATTGTCGGTGGTGCCAGAGAAGAGCAGTCCCCGCCTGGCGAGTTTCTCCAAGGCGTTCGCAACTTCCTTGACAGGTTGGCCTAGGTTGCCGGCCACCTCATCCACGGTGGCCAGTTCCAGCGGGATGCGGGTGTTGGGCATGGCCAAGGCCACCTCGGCCTCTGTCGGGCTGAAGTTGGCCCGCAAGATGTCCAGGAGATCGTCCTTGAGCGGATAGCCCATGCCCAGGGCGGCCAGATGGTGTGCCAAGCGGGTGTAGGGGTCAGACATCCTGTCAACTCCTTCGTCGTGCAATTCGACTTCGCGGCCTACGCACTGGACCGGTTCACCAAGAACTTCGACACCGTCGCCAGTTCCTCACTCCAATCCTGCGATGTCGGTTGGCCCTGGCGTTCTTCAAGGAAGGACAGAGCTGCCTTCGGGCCAGACAGGGAGATTCCAGCGCCGGCAACGGTGGTAGCCATCGCCCCCAGTGCATTGGCCAAGACTCCAGACGCCTGCAAATCCAGGCCCTCGAGCCGCCCCAGGATAAGCCCCGCATTGAAGCTGTCGCCCGCCCCGGTGTCATCTACTGCCTCCACCGCGAAGGCAGGTACATGAAAGACACCCCCAACTGAGCCGAGCAGGCACCCGTGGTCGCGCAGCTTGAGCCCAATCATCTCCAGTCCGTGGCTCAACAGCGTCTCCACCGCCCCCTCGGGGCTTCTCTCCTCCGTCAGCCACTCCGCCACCGCTCGGTTTAGCTGCGCCATCGAAATCATAGGCAACAGGGACAAGATGTCTTCCCGCACAGTTGTCAGCAGTTCGACTCCGATGTCGAGCGACACAGGCACGTCAGCCTGGTACGCAACTTGAATGGCTTGGCGCGCTGCGTCGCTCTGCGGACTCTCTATCAGCGCGTACCCAGAAACGTGCAAGGTTTGCGCTCTGCGAATGTGGTCCTGGTCCGCGGACCCAAGTATCGTTCTGGTGTTGGCGCCACGACAACTGAAGAAGGTGCGCTCACCGTCGGGCGTTACGGCTGCGAAGACCAATCCCGTCATCGCGTCGGGGTCGCGTTGTACAGACGCCAGACTCACGCCTGCTTCCCGCAAGTCAGCCAGGGCGCGGTCTGCGAAAACGTCTCGGCCAACCCGCGCTATGATGGTCACCGAAAGCCCGAACTTGCTCAGAACTATGGCAGTGTTCGCGGCCGAGCCTCCGGCGCGCAGCTCTACCTTGTCAGCGAGGCTATCACCGCCCAATGGCGGATAGCTCCGCACTCGAGCGAGGATATCAACGTTGATGTCACCCAGAGTCACCACGTCGAACATCGCTGCTGGCCCAATTGCTGATCAAGCTCTAAAGCTGATTCGCCAACGATTTCTCTTGTCCTCCTGCATATGCCTTCAGGTGCTTTCCCCTGTGGCCTTCTTCCCGGGCTGATGAGCAAACCTAGCGCAGTTCCTTGGCCGAGGCCATGAGTGCTGCGACTCTAGTCTTGTCAACAGGATTGGTGGTGATTCCATCTTCCTTTAGGCTGGTGCCGACGATCACACCGTCCGCTGTGGAGAGCAACCTGGCGATGTTCTCTTGGCGTACTCCGCTCCCCACCAATACCGGGAACTCAGGCACGCTCTCCTGAGCCCTGACTACATCTTCCGCATCTGTGGGCTCTCCTGTCTCTGCGCCGGTGATGATGACGGCATCGGCGAGTCCCCGATACACGGTGTCCCTCGCTGCCTGCTTGAGGTTCTGACTGCCTAGCGGCACAGCATGCTTCACCAGTACGTCAGCGAAGATCTTCGTGCTCGTCCCCAGTTCTTTGCGATATCTCAGTGTCTCATGAGCGTGGCCTTCAATGATGCCCTGGTCGGTTATCATGGCACCCGTATGCACATTCACCCTGATGAACTGGGCACCAGTGGTGGAGGCTATGGCCAGCCCCGAGAGACTGTCATTCCTCAGCACATTGAGTCCCACGGGGACATGGACGGCATCTCTGACAGCTTCGACTGCGAGAGTCATGGCAGAGACCGTATGAGCCTCCACGCGCCCTTTTGAGAAGGGGGTGTCGCCGAAATTCTCGACAATCAGCCCGTCTATCCCGCCATCTACCAAAGCCTGGGCATCGCCTACTGCCTGCTTAAATACGGCGGCCATCTCCCCTGCCCACTTCGATGATCCGGGCAGCGGAAGGAGATGAACCATCCCTATCACGTACTTGCCAGTGCCGAACAGCGACCTCAGCTCTTCCTTCGGATCTACGCGGATTGTCCTCGGCATTTCGGGCCTCCAGGCGAGGAACTCAAGGAACTTCAACGGCGAGAAGCTGCGAGCACGCCGGACCGGTTGGAAGGGGCAAGATGCACGTGCCAGTAGTCGGCATGGCCTAGCGAGCAATTCCCAGCATCTGGCGGGCTTCTGCCGGTGTCGCAGGCTCACGGTCGAGTGCCCGTATCAAGTCGGCGGCCATCTCCACCAGCTGGGCATTGCTTTTCGCCACAGTCCCTTCTCGGAGATAAATGTTGTCCTCAAACCCCACGCGAACGCTGCCTCCCAAGATGATTCCAAGAGCAATCATCTGCTTCTGCGCGCGCCCGACTCCCAGTACCGACCAGCAGGCGTCCGGAGGCAGTTTGCTCCTCATAAACAGGAGATTCTCTGGCGTCGCGGCTATGCCCCATCTCACTCCCATACACAGCTGAATGTATGGTGGCACGTCGATCAGACCTTCCTCAATCAAGGCGCAGGCTTGGCGGATATGCCCGACGTCGAAAGCCTCGATCTCAGGTTTGACCGCGTGCGCGCGCATTCTCTCAGCTGCGATCCTTCCCCACTCCGGCGGATTCACAAACACCGCATCCGCCAAGTTGATCGAGCCCAGATCGAGAGAGCAGATATCAGGTCGCAGTGCAACAGGCTGAAGACGCTTCTCAATCAGATTGGGTCCAGTGAGATGAAGCCCGCTGGTCGTCAGGTTGATGAGCATGTCGCACTCGCCCCGAATGCGATCCATCACCTCCTGGAACAACTCGAGCTTGAAGTCAGGTTTTCCAGTCTCGGGATCGCGGACGTGTATGTGAGCAATCGCCGCGCCAGCACGGCAGCACTCCACAGTGGATTGTGCAATCTCCTGAGGCGTATAGGGGACGGCGGGATTCATCTCCCTGGAGGGCCTTGAGCCGGTAACTGCTGCGGTGATGATCACCTTTTCCATGATCTGAGACCGCTCCCAAGATGGCGATGCTCGGTGCCCAGGGGTGTCAGCTAGCGCCGCTGATGATGCGCCGAGCGACCTGTGTGGGCGGGCCTTTCGCACTAGGGATGTTGAATCGATTATATCGTCTCGATTCCGAAAGGGCCACCGGCAACTGAAGGCAGGCTGTACAGTGGTTGGCGGCAAATCCAGGCTCTGGGCACGACTCCTATCCGGAATGGTTGCTGCTCAGGCTGCCTCTCCAAGGGAGCAAGAGATGAAGGCACTGGTGGCCTCGACGTGCTCCTTGTAGCCCGGCGTGTTGGCCACCATGCTTTGCTCCGGCAGAGTCACGCCGGACATGCAAATGCTATCCGAATTGGATGTCCTTCATCATCTCAGACGGGGGCGCTGCGGGCCGCCCGGTCAGGTCGAGGAAGACGCCGGTGGTGTATTCACGCACGACGAGTTCACCGTCGGATAGTTTGTGAACGTGATGAAGCCACGTACCACGAAGGCGGCGAACTTCAATTGCACGGCTGGTGACCCGAAGCGAATCGCCAGCCTCAGGGAATGCCAGAAACTCGGTATCGTGGCGTGTCTGAAATGTAAGAAAGCCAGCGGCCAACCTGCGCTCTGTTGGCCAGCCAGCCTGCTCGGAGGCACGAAATACGCTCTCCTGTAGCCAGTTGTAGACAGCTTGGGGATGGACGCGACCGTTTGGCCCGAGTTCCGAAACCATAACGCTGTGGTCCCAGTAGTAGTTTCTGAACTTGGGGGAATCTGGTGGTAAGTCAAACGGGCGAGGCAACACGCCAGCATCTCCAGGGAAACTGGCGAGGAAACTCTCTGGCAGCAAGAATGGCTTTTCACTTTGACGGGAAACCCTGTTCCACACAGAACGACTGCGGCAGACTGATTGCTGCGATCCTTGTCCAGTTGCTGCTTTGATCTCGCAGCCGAACGCCGGATGGGTTTGGTCGGGTTGCTCGAGCCAGATATGTGCTGTCAACGCGTCGCCAAAAGCTGCTGGCCTGCGGTACTCG
>CAZBJW010000230.1:0-7164 GCA_964492135.1 uncultured Anaerolineales bacterium | reverse complement strand
CATCTACACCGGCCTGCGTCAGACTGCAGAGATGATCGTTACTTCCGCCCTGCAGGAAGACGTGGATGTTATCGGTCTGAGCATCCTCTCCGGAGCTCACATGACCCTCTTCCCTGAGATAATGCGCTTGGCGAAGGAGAAAGGCCTGGGCGACCTTCTCTTCCTGGCTGGAGGCATCATCCCCGACGATGACAGATCCGCTCTCCAGGAGATGGGCATCGAGGGCGTTTTCGGGCCCGGGGCCTCAGGGGACGAGATCGTGGGGTTCATCAAGGAGCACGTGGAGAGGGGCTGAGCTTGGATCTGGTTGACCGCCTGTTGTCTGGGGATCGGAGGGCCGCGGCTCAGCTGGTTACCTTGATGGAGGATGGTGGTCCCCCCGCGCGCGAGGCCATAGCCGCTGTTTACCCCCACACCGGTCACGCTCACGTGGTCGGGGTGACCGGTTCCCCCGGAACAGGCAAGAGTACGCTGGTCTACGAGCTGGCCAAGGAGTTCAGACATCGCGGCAAGACGGTGGGCATTGTCGCCGTCGACCCCACCAGTCCGTTCAGCGGCGGAGCCTTGCTGGGCGACCGTATACGTATGCAGAAACTGAGCACCGACGAGGGTATCTTCATCCGGAGTATGGCTTCACGGGGACACCTCGGAGGGCTTGCCCGAGCGACCGGAGATGCCGTCAAGGTCCTGGACGCGTTTGGTCGCGACATCATCATGGTGGAAACCGTGGGGGCCGGACAGTCGGAGGTGGAAATAGCGCGCGCCGCCCACACGGTGATTGTGGTTGATGCACCGGGGCTGGGGGATGACATCCAGGCCATCAAGGCTGGCCTGTTTGAGATCGCAGATATCTTCGTGGTGAACAAGGCCGACAGGGACGGCGCCGACCGTACACTTCTGACTTTACAGATGATGCTGGACATGGACCAGGAGTGTCACGAGGACAGCTGGAGACCCCCCATTGTGAAAACGGTCGCGCTGCATGGCGAGGGCTCGGCTCAAGTGGCCGACGCTGTGGAAGAGCATTTAGCGCATCTCAAGGAGAGCGGTCAACTGCGTCTCCGCAGCATAAGACTGGCTGAGGAAGAGCTGAGACGCATACTGGGTCAGGAGCTATTGAGCCGGCTGCTGGACGAGATCCGAGTGGAGCAGTGGGTGTTCCTGACGAAGGAGGTGGCTGAGCGGGAACTGGATCCCTACTCGGCTGCGGACAGCCTGTTGGCCTCCTTCTATCAAAGCATCGTCGGTGACGAACGTGGTGAAGAGGCCTAGCTAATGATCGTGGGCCAGAAGACCCGGCTGCGGGCTATCGAACGAGAGGATCTGCCGACGTTTGTCAGGTGGCTCAACGATCCTGAGGTGCGACAGTACCTGGAGATATACCTTCCTATGTCCATGGCTGAGGAGGAGCAGTGGTTTGAGGCCTACTTGAAAGACGATACCAGTCGCATCTTCGGTATCGAGTCGGAGGAGGGCAGACTCATCGGCAACATCAGCTTGGACGATCTGGATTGGAAGAATAGGAACGCTCATCTAGGCATTGTCATCGCCGAGAAGGAGTCCTGGGGGCGAGGCTACGGCACTGACGCTATCAGGGCCTTGCTCGATTTCGCCTTCAATGAGATGAACCTTCGCCGCGTATACCTTTCCGTCTTTGATTTCAACGAGCGCGCCATCCGTTGCTATGAGAAGTGCGGATTCCGCCACGAGGGGCGAGCGAGACAGACGCATTTCCTGAATGGCGCATATCACGACACAATACTCATGGCAATCCTGCGCGAGGAGTTTGTCAGCGAGGATCAATCCAGCGCGCAGAGGCAACAGTGGAGGTATAGGCATGTACGAAGACCTGGCCATCTTCAGCGGCACTGCAAATCCCCAACTTGCCCAGGAGATCTGCGACTATCTGGGCAGCCCGTTGCGAGGGGTCGACATCTTCAAGTTCCCCAACGACAATACCTTCGTCAGACTGCATCGCAGCGTGCGTGCTCAGCACGTCTTCGTCATTCAGCCCACCTGTGCCCCGGTCAATGACAACATCATGGAACTTCTCATCTTGATCGATGCTCTCAGGAGGGACTCGGCTGGGGATATTACGGCGGTGGTTACGTACTACGGCTACAGCCGAACCGATAAGAAGGACCAGCCCCGGGTACCCATCACCGCACGATTGGTGGCTGATATGATCACCGTTGCGGGTGCCACACGTTTCATGACTATGGATTTGCATGCTGATCAGATTCAGGGGTTCTTCACTATCCCGGTGGATGACATCACCGCCTTCCACATGCTAAGCGACTACTTCATCCAGAAGGACATCAAGGATGCGGTGGTTGTTGCGCCTGATGTGGGGGCCACGAAGCTGGGCAGAGACTTGGCCGAGGCTCTGGATGTCCCTCTCACCATCATCGAGAAGCGTCGAGAGCGAAGGACGGGTCGCAGGACGGAGGTTCTGACCCTCATCGGCCAAGTGAAGGGCATGAACGCCATCATCTTCGACGATGAGATAGATACGGCTGGTACTGTACGCGACGCGGCGCTTTTCCTCAAAGAGAAGGGCGCAAAAGATGTCTACGCGTGCGTCACTCACCCTGTTCTCTCCCATCCGGGACCGGAGCGGCTGAATGAGGCAATGCTCAAGGAGCTGGTAGTCACCAACACCGTTCCCATCTCGGAGGAGAAGATGGAGAAGATGAAGGACCTGGAAGTGACTGTCCTCTCGGTGGCGCCCCTTCTGGGCGAAGTGATAAGACGCATTTATCTGGGCGTCTCCGTGGGAGAGATGTTCAATGAGTAACACACGGTGGAGTTGTGTAATACAGTGAAGATCACCGTACCTCACTCCTGGCGGGTGTCCACAGCTGAAGCCAAAGAGATACAGTCAAACCTGCGGCGGAAGGTATCCTTTGAGTCTGATGTTGGTACGGTACGAAGGGTGGCCGGGGTCGACGTGGGCATGGAGGGAGACTTGGCCAGGGCCGCGCTTGTGGTCCTGAGTTTCCCCGCCCTGACGCCTCTGGAGCAATATGTCGCTTGGGCACCGGCTGCCATGCCCTACATTCCTGGATTTTTGGCCTTCCGGGAAGCTCCAGCCGTTATCGCTGCCTGCGAGAAAGTGGAGATCGAACCGGATTTGTTCATCTTCGATGGTCAAGGTTTCGCTCATCCCCGGCGTTTGGGCATCGCGAGTCACATCGGCGTGATCCTGGACAAGCCGTCCATCGGCTGCGCCAAGTCCCGTCTATGCGGCACCCATCACGAGCCTGCGCCCGAGGCCGGCTCTTACGTCCACCTTTACGATGGCGACGAGATCATCGGAGCGGTGGTGCGCACCCGTGACCACGTCAGCCCGGTCTACGTCTCCGTGGGCCACCGCATAGACCTCGAAACGGCCATTGAGTATGTGGTGGGCTGCTGCAAGGGATACCGGTTGCCGGAGACCACGAGGTATGCCCATCGCGCCGCCAGCGGAGAGCAGCTGGTGAGAGGGGCAGGGCAGAAGTCCCTATTCGATCTATCCTGACGGGGGCGGAAGAATGTCAGGTGACGAGAACATAAGGAGGGCGGCTGAGCTCCTCCTGGCTTCTCGACACAGCGTGGCCCTCACGGGTGCCGGCATCAGCACTCCCTCCGGCATCCCCGATTTCCGCAGTCCGGAGACGGGCCTCTGGTCCAAATCCGATCCCATGGCCGTGGCCTCAATCTACATCTTTCGCAGCCAGCCCGAGGTTTTCTACGAATGGATGCGTCCCACAGCCAGGCTCTTCCTGGAGGCGAAGCCCAATCCAGCTCACCATGCGTTGGCCGACTTGGAGGAAATGGGCTTGCTGAAAGCGGTGATCACACAGAACATAGACAATCTGCATCAGAGGGCGGGATCGAAACGAGTGCTGGAGTTGCACGGTCACCTCAGAGAGGCCATCTGCATGAGGTGCCAGCAGGTTTTTTCCACTGAGGGCATGGTGCACGACTACGTGTTGGAAGGGAAGGTGCCTTCTTGTGAGGACTGCGGAGGCGTGCTGAAACCGATGGCCGTTTTCTTCGGCGAGCCCTTGCCCATGGACGTTCTCATGGACGCGCAGATGGAGTCCCAGGTTTGCGATCTGATGCTGGTGGCAGGCTCGTCTCTGGAGGTCATCCCCGCCGCCAACCTGCCGTTTGTGGCCCATGGGCTGGGCAGCGAGCTAGTCATCGTCAACGAGATGGTGACTGCGGCTGACTACCAGGCAGCGGTGGTGATTCACGATGACGTAGCCGAGATACTGCCGCGCATTGTGGAGACTTGTCGCCAACGGCTCGGCCAGCAGCCTCACTTCTGAGCCACGGCGTATGTGATTTCGAAAGGCAGCGCCAAGGCACCATCTGCTTCTCTGTACTTCTCTTCGGCTATCTGCAGCACTTCCTGTTCGAGTTCTTCTTTCTGCTGCTCCGGAAGCCTGGAATGCATCAGCGCCAGGCGCCCCAGTGAGAGCAACATCTCCCATACATGCGTTGCATCGTCGAAGGTCAGGACGTGCGACTCTTGCGCTGTGCTGATCTGTGAGAAGCCGGTTCTGTCCAGTGCTTCTTCGAGCACCTCAACGCGGCCAAATCCGAAGGTGGAAGGACCACGCTGGGGCGCTGGCGGCATGTGAGGGATGAAGGGCTCCATCAACGCCCGCAGGGCCACCCTGCTTCCGCGCCCGAAGACGGAGAGAGCGAGGTTTCCGCCTTTCCTGACGACACGATGCATCTCGGCCAAAGCCTTGTCGGGCTGAGGGAAGAGCATGAGTCCCAGAGCGCAGAGGACAGCATCGAAGGTTTCGTCCAGGAATTCAACCTTCTCGGCGTCCATCTGGAGGAACTCCACGTTGGTGACACCTTCCACGGAGGCTCGATGGCGGGCTAGCCCTAGCATGGTGTCGGACAGATCGACACCCGTAACCTGCCCGTCCGGTCCCACCAAGTGCGCAGCCATCAGTGCTGCGAGACCACTGCCCGTGGCCACGTCCAGCACCTCTTGTCCCTTTTCCAGGCGGGCCAGACTGACCAGCTTCCGGCTGAATGGGGTAAAGGGAATGCTCAGGCACCTGTCGTATCTCTCCGCGCATAGATTCCAGGCCAGTCTCTCGCTATCCTTGAATCCTTCCGCGTCCAGCATTCGAGCCTCCGCATCCCTGCTTCCGAAACTGAGGACTTCCCATTATAGCCCGCGGCATGGGCTGCGGCAACAGTGGCTCGGTCCGCCAGAAACGATGACGGGACGGTGCAGATGGCGAACCCTCAGGTACAAAGCAGGAGTCAGGCTTTGGAATGAGGCCTGGCTGATGCTATAATCCGCTGGACCGAGCTGGTAAGGCGGAGGCGGGTCATGGATCAAGACACGCAGCAACGTATTCTATCGAAATTCAGACAGGATCCCTTTGCTGAACTGCTGGGAATCGAGTTGCTGGAGGTCGGGCCGGGCCACAGCTCGATGAGTATGATGGTCCGGGAGGACATGGTGAACTTCCATGGGATACCTCACGGAGGGGCCATTTTCTCCCTGGCGGACGCCGCTTTCGCCGCAGCCAGCAACTCCCATGGGCAGACGTCGGTGGCGCTGAACATCGAGATCAGCTATTTGAGGATGGTCATGCCCGGGACGAAGCTCGTGGCCGAAGCCACTGAGGAATACCTGGGGAAGAGAACCGCTCTCTATCACATAACGGTGAGCACCGACGACGGTGATCTGGTCGCATCGTGCCATGGAGTGGTGTATCGGAAGAAAGAATGGTTCTTGGAGTCCTGATGGTGCGACTCTGGCTCGGACTAGATTGCCTGCAACCCTGGTTCGTGCTATACTCGCATTGGTGAGCGAACGCAATTGCAGGACAGCAATGAGGAGGTAGATCAATGCTAGTAGGGAGCCGGATGACCCCTGATCCCATAACCATCACCAACGACACCGCCATTGACGAAGCCCTGAAGCTGATGCGAGACAAGAAAGTGCGCCGCTTGCCAGTGCTGAATGCCAAGGGTAACCTGGTGGGCATAGTTGCGGAGAAAGACATACTATACGCTTCGCCTTCACCTGCCACCTCGCTGAGCATCCACGAGATCCATTATCTGGTCTCGCGGATCAAGGTGGACGAAATCATGACCAAGAATGTCATCACCATCACCGACGATACCCCCTTGGAAGAGGCGGCGCGGGTGATGGCGGACCATCAGATCGGCGCCCTGCCGGTAATGCACGATGGCAAACTTGCCGGCATAATCACCGAAACCGACATCTTCAAGATCTTCCTCGAGTTGCTGGGGGCCAGAGAGTCGGGTGTGCGGATGACCATGGAGGTTCCCGAGGGAAAGGGGATGCTGCCCCTCATCACCGGAACCATATCCCGATTGGATGGCCATGTCCTGGCCCTCACGGCTTGGGCGGGTGAAGAGCCGGGCACTAGGATCGTCACCGTCAAAGTCAGCGGGGTCGAACGGGACAAACTGGTCAATAGTGTGGGTGAACTGGGGATTGAGTACCTAGACGTGCGGGAATCGTAGTCAGTCACGCACGCCGGGGGACAGCTTGCTGGGTCCGCTGAGGTGATTACGCCCCCCGGGTTGAGTGAAGCGGGCCCGTTTCCCTCAGGATGAAGAGGCATCCTCGTTGATTGTAGGCAGGGCTTGCATGCCGTCAGCGAAGATGTCTCTTTCTCGTTCGGTGGCTCTGCAGCATCTTCTCCCTGGGAGTGTCATAGGATGCCGAGGGATAAGGCCGCTCTCCGCGAGCGTATCTGGAGGCTAATGGAAGAGGAGGGAGTGGTGCGCTTCCCCGGGGCCTGGGGTAGGATACCCAACTACGCGGGCGCACAGCAAGCGGCTGACCGACTGGTGACCGTTGAGGCCTGGCGGCGGGCCAAGATCATCAAGGCTAACCCCGATAGCCCGCAACGCCCGGTGAGATCGCTGGCACTGCGACAGGGAAAACGAGTCTACATGGCCGTGCCGCGTCTGAGGAGGCTGAAGTGCTTCATCGAACTGGATCCGGTGCGGCTGGATGGAAGGGCAGAGCAGGCTTCCACGATCAAGGGGGCCTTTAGATGGGGGCGACCGGTCCATCCAGAGGAGATGGAGGCCGTCGATCTGGTAGTGGCCGGCTCTGTCGCGGTGACCAGAGATGGGGCGAGGCTGGGCAAGGGGGGAGGG
>CAZBJW010000229.1:0-7178 GCA_964492135.1 uncultured Anaerolineales bacterium | reverse complement strand
ATCATTTGAAAGAATCACTAGCCTTCGGTAACAGTATCATTTGACTGGACAGGGCCCCAGTTGTCCAAGTGACGACGGGATGCCATCAAGGAGGCCGGTGTATCAGTCAGCGCCAGCAGGAACACATGAGAGTGGAGCCTTAAGGCCATTCTACGATTCACAGTCACTACCGGCAATCGACGTCTTGCCACAACCTCCAGTCTCTGGCTGATGCAAGAGCGCCGGGCTTTGTCGGGCGGTTTGGCTTTCGGGGTTCAACCCCAGCACGGCTTCCAGGCACCGGCGCTTCTCTTCGAGGTCATCCGCTTCCGCTGCCAGCTAGAGCCAGGCGCGGATCACGAGGGGGCGGTGGAGCGGTGCGGTACTGGGTACCGAGATCAAGAGGGCGCACCTATAACCGCTACGTCCGCCTCCGAGTCCTACAACTTCTGACAGATGGGGAGCGTGCAAAAGGAAGCACCGTCGGTGAACGCCTTGCCCCTATCCCCGGCGCGTCTGCCTCCGATCCACGAGCTGCCGTTCTACCTCTTTGTCCTTCGCCACCAGCCGGAGTAGACAGCCGAGCAGATCCTCGGCCCGCTGCTGCTCCACTACGGCCCTGGCCGTCTCCTCCACGCCATTCAGGTGGATCCAGAGGCGTCGTGGCTGAGAGACATCCAAGGTCCTTGCATTGGGGATGGTTGGATGGTTGCCGAGACTCTAGCCACTGCGTTGTCCGCCAAACAAGGTCAGGGTGACTCCCACTACCACAATGCCTCCTCCGACCATCTGACGGAGGGTAGGGATTGTGCCAAATAGAAGCGCAGAATAGAGCGTAACGAAAAAAGGAAAACTGGCTCGAAGAGTGGCAACTCTGGATACTTCGGCTACGGCTAACGCCTTGTACAGGAACCAAATACCGACAAAAGGCCCAAAAAGCGCTCCCACAATTGTAACAAGCAGAGTCGTGCTGGCGGGCGACTGTAACAATCCAAAGGCCATCGTATACAGAAATGTAAGCCAGCAGGCTACCAGTCGGCTAGCAGCTACGAGTACGGGCGGCTCCAGGTACTGAAGAGCAATCTTCGCCAGTACTGTCTGAATGGACACGCAAAGCGCGGTGATCAAACCAAGGATGAAAGCAACAACCACGACATCACCTGCCCCATGTATCATGATCAGTGCTCCCGAGATCGTTGCGGTGGTGCCGAGTAGCGCAAGCCTGCCGAGGCGTTCCTTGAACAAAAGGAGCCCCAGAAGCACCGTAAAGACGGCCTCAAGGCGAGTGAAGAAGGAGACCAGACTAGGATCAGCAAGGCTAATAGCTTTGGAGAAGGTCAAAACGGCAGCAGCAGTCAGCACGCCGATAGCAAGAACATAGATCCAACATCGCCCCAATGGGCGAAATCTCTTCACTCCTCCGTTGCTCAGGGTATAGGTTGATGCAATTATGAAAGAGCATAGCGACCACAGGATTGAAAAGGTCTCTGGATTCAGGGTCCCCAAGACTTGCCTAGTAACTACCGGAGCAACGGCTGCCGTCATCGCTGATAGAACCGCGTAAGCTGGGCCCTGCATACCAGATTTCCTAATCACGGTCGCTCGGGGTGGTTGTATTTGCTGTCGTCGACCCGATAGCTTCCCCTGTCGGGCAACTGCGCCCTTGTCTACTCGTTGAGTCACACCCTTGCCTCATGGGGATTGTGTCCTCATGATTGGTACCACAGCTCCTGTTGTGACCGTATCTACGCAGACCTTGGGCATGCAGCGTCTCGCGCGGCGGCACTGGACAGCAGGCCATGCCCACCGTAAGATTCCTCGCACGTTCAGGGGGAGAACCGTATGGGTAGACAGCAGACATCGACATTCCAGACAGCGTAGTACCAGCAGGGCGTACCACGGAGCTTCTTGCCGCAGCATCATCTGCACGGTTGCCCCCGGATGCCGAGTTCAGTATTCTCTGGATCGGTCAATGACGCACAGCAACGGCTGATGACACAGGTACCGCTCCAACTTGAGACAGAAGAGTTCGACGGCTGGAGCACGATAGTCCTTGCTCCAGGATGAAACGTGAGGTGAGATGATTACACTCTGCAAATCCCACAGTTCACCACCGGGGGGGCAGAGGCTCGTTGTCGAATACATCCAGTGCGGCGCCAGCAATGCGCCCGTCTTGGAGAGCCTTAATGAATGCGTGTCCCTGGACCACAGCACCGCGACAGATGTTGATCAGATAGGCGCTCTCCTTCACAGCCTGGAACTGCCTCAAGCCGATCATGCCCCGTGTTTGCCCGGTGAGTGGTACCACGAGGACCACGGAATCAGCCTCGGCGAGGATCTCATCCAAGTCATCCCACCCCGCGACTCGTTCAACGCCCGGCACCGAGGGGGGCGAACGTTTGACACCGATTACGCGCATCCCCGTGACCCTGGCTCTACGGGCAACGGCGCGGCCGATGTTGCCAAGACGTGCCACGGCAAGTGTCTTGCCTTCTGCCCTGTCAGCCGCCCTTCTCTCCCACAGCCTTTCCGACTGGTTCAGGATCAGCCGTGGAAAACCCCACATCAACATCAAGATAACACACACGACGTAGTCGCCCATCATCTCGGCATTGAGTCCCCGGCTATGAGTCATGACGATCTCGGGATCGAGATCGCTGAGTGGCAGCAGGCGGTCAATGCCCGTACCCCCTAGATGAAGCCATTTCAGACGACGTGTGTCCAACACGATACTTCTGGCACACTTGCGAGCGATGAATACGATGTCGGCGTCACGGGCCGCCCTCTTGAACGCGCCTGCCCTCTCTGCAATTCGGACGTCAACTTGCGGGAATAGAGAGCGGATCAAGGAGTGCGCCTCTACATCATCGGTCTAGATCGCCAATACGACTGGTTCTTCCATGTTCGAAACCGCCGGTGTGCAACGTGATAGACGCGGCAGCGCGGGACCACGGGCACTATTATGCGCGATACAAAAGGTGGCGGGGATCGCACTCCCGTCCACTCCCCTGGCGCTCGGCTGCGCCCTCGCTTGTGTGCCCAGTAGCCTTCTACCTTCCAACGATGTAGACTATAGCGCGTCGCGGATGGGCCTGCAGTTGGGATTGGATCCCCTCGATGAAACCCGAAGACCTGCTTCACCCCCGTCGCCGTAGCTTTGGGTCCAGGGCATCTCGCAAGCCATCGCCGAAGAGGTTGAATCCAAGGATGGTCAGGCTTATGGCTACGCCCGGGAAGGTCGCGATCCAAGGCGCGTCCATCATGAACCGTCTGCCATCAGCAATCATAGTACCCCAACTAGGTTGTGGGGGTTGTATACCCAGGCCCAAGAAACTCAACGCTGCCTCGGTAAGTATAGCGGTAGCCATAGACAGGGACGCCATCACCACTATTGGAGTTACACAGTTCGGTAAGATATGAACCAAGAGAATTCGCCAATCGGTTTGGCCAATGGCGCGAGCAGCAGTCACATATTCAAGTTCCTTCAGGCTGAGGACCGAAGCCCGAGTGAGCCTGGCGAATCGTGCCAGTCGCGTAAGACCCACGACAACGATCACGTTGCGAAGGCTGGGCCCAACCGCGGCCATCAGAGCCACCGCAAGCACGATGTAGGGAAAGGCTAGCACTATGTCCATCAGCCGCATTACCAGCTCATCGACCCATTTTCCAACGTATGCGCCGAGGGCGCCGAGCATTACCCCGACAATCATGGCTACGCTCACGCCGCCCAGCCCTACGATCAAAGAGGCGGACGCTCCATACATCATGCGGCTCAGTATGTCCCGGCCAAAATTGTCTGTGCCCAGAAGATGAGCACGACCGGGTCCCTGGAATCTGTCCTCCAGCACCATTTCCGCATAGTGGTAGGGCGCAGCTACTGGAGCGATGACTGCGATGATACACATTAGTACAACTACGAACAATCCTATGATGGTGATGCGATTGGCGGATAGAACTCTCCAGAACCGCCGCAGCCTGTCAGCTCTTGACTCTGCGAAAGGCGTGGCCTCAAGCACAAACTGAGCTTGGTGGTTTCGCGCATTGATCTCCATCGGAATCCGTCACTCGCTAGCAAGTCCTCGTCGCACCGCGAAGCGATCAGGCCTATTCGTAGCGTATTCGCGGATCAACTACGATATATAAGACATCGACTACTAGATTAGCAAAGACGAACATCAAGGCCGTAACCAGCGTGACGCCTTGAATCAGGGGATAGTCGCGCCTGCCAACCGCTTCAATCAATAGACTCCCTAGTCCCGGTATTCCGAAAATGGTTTCCGTGAGGACGGCACCGCCAAGGATTATTCCAAACTGGAAACCAACTATGGTGATGATGGGTATTAAGGCATTCCTCAGCGCATGCCGTAAGTAGATGCCCCGATTGCGCAACCCCTTTGCCCTGGCTGTGGTAATATATGGTTCCAGTAAAACATCCATCATGATAGATCTAGTCATTCTCATAATCAAGGCAGCGAAACCGGCCCCCAAGGCGATGGTAGGAAGAACCACCCCTCGAATTCCATGCTCTCGAATGAATCCCACGGCTGGAAACAGCGGGATCCTGAGGGCAAAGACTATCATCAACAAGATCCCCAGCCAGAAAACAGGCATGGATATACCGACTACGGCCACTGCCCTGCTGATATTGTCTACGACTGTGTTCCTACGGATTGCAGCCAGGATTCCTAGTGGTATGGCAAGTACCAAGGCTACGAACATGGAACCAGACGCGAGAACAAGGGTGTTTGGGAGCCGGTCGAAGATAAGATCCCTCACGGTTTCACCCGCTACGATGCTCCGACCGAGGTCGCCCCTGAGCACCTTCCCCAGCCAGACGAAATACCATTCCACAAATGGTCTATCCAGGCCCAACTCGTGTCGCATCTCCGCCGCTAGTTTCGGAGCATAATCAAACCCCAACGCCGCGTAAATAGGATCCCCAGGAGCGAACCGCACCAGTGCGGAAACCAAGACGCTGACGCCCAGCAGCACGGGCACTAAGAGAATTAGACGGCGTGCGACATATCGCATGATCATGTGAGAACTACCTCTTGATCACGCCCCTTCGTTCGGAATGGCTAGCAGCGGTGACGACACGCGCCCACCGCTGCTAGCTCTACTAAGACACCAACCAGCCCTATCGAGAACTGACAGGCGAACTACTTGTCCAACCAGACCCCCTTCAGCGGGAAGTAGTCGAGGACTGCGATGCCTAGGCCTTTTACGTACTCGTACGATACATTGACGTTCTGCTTCCAACCGAGAACTAGAAGAGGCGCATCGTCGGTGATCATACGGTTTATCTCCCGATAGAGCCTAGTTGCCTCCTCCCGATCGGCGGTCACCCAAGCCTGGTCCAGAAGCCTATCAACCTCTGGATTCTGCTGTCCGCCGGGTTTGTTATACCCGTGCTGATTGACAGAGGAGCCGCTCGAGTATAGGCGCCAACCGTAGTCAGTGGTGGGCACACCCATCTTATATCGGTAGACCGAAGCCTGATAGTTCGGATTGGCGGCGCCTTCCACGATCCAGGCTCTGGCTGCCCAAGCCGCCTTGTCCAAGGCCGTCACGGTCACGTCCACCCCCATCTCGGCCAATTGGCTTTGGATGAGCGTTGACATATCCACATGGTCGCTGGCGTTAGTGGTGACGATCTCGAATTTGAAGGGGTTCGACGCGGTGTAGCCCTCCTCGGCCAACATCTCGCGCGCCTTATCCGGGTCATAGGGATAGAAATCAGCGTCCGGATCATAGGCCCAGTGCCAAGGCGGAAAGATGCCTTGCCCCTTGGAAGCCCAGCCGTAGTAGACCGTGTTCATAACCTCCTCTCGATCGATGCCGTAGCAGACGGCTTGCCGCACCTTCTTGTTGTTGAACGGCGGTTGGGTGGTGTTGAAACAAAGGTTCTTATCGTCTCCACCGTCCACTGCATCCACCCTTACCCCGTCCGTTTCTTGGAGCCCGGCAATATCCCTGTCGGGGGCATCGAACATCACATCTATCTCGCCGGTCAGGAAGGCTAGAACGCGGGACGATTCCTCGGGAATGGCTTTGTAGACTATCTCGTCAAGATAGGGCTGGCCCTCGTCCCCGGCACCCCAATAATCTGGGTTCCTGACTAGGACGAGCCGCTCTCCCTTCACCCACTCCTTGAACATGAAGGGGCCAGTCCCAACACATGCCTTCAGCCCATAGTCATCACCCCACTCGCCCATGGCCTCACTCGACAGAATATCGAGGAACCTATCATGGGCCATCATAGGCAGGAAGTCATCCCAAGGCCTGGACAGGACGATCTTCACAGTGTACTTGTCGAGGGCGTCCACACTCGCGATGGCCTCGCTGAACCTCTCTGCCTGAAGGCTAAATTGTCCCTCCATCTTCCCCATCAACCGATCGTAACTCCAAATCACGTCGTCCGCATCGAATTCAGTGCCATCGTGGAACTTCACCCCCTCCCTAAGATGAAAGATATAGGTGACATCATCCGGTCTCTCGGGCAAATCAGCCGCCAACCCAGCTACTATATTGCCCCACTCATCTATATTCACCGGTCCATCTACGATCTGATTTTGCACATAGTTTCCCTCTGTCCCACAATCGAGATGTGAATGCAGGTTCTTGGGCGATTCGGCATATTGGACTCGCAGCGTCCCGCCGCGCTTAGGCCCCACTTCCACTGCAGGCGTGGGGGCTGGGGCTGTGGCAGGCGTAGGGACTGCGGCTTCGGTAGGCGCGGGTGCTGGGGCTGTGGGCCCGGGAGCAGGGGCACAACTCGCCAATAGTGGTTCAATGACACCCAGAGACAGCCCCGCCAAGGTGGCCCCTTTGATAAAGTCCCGGCGGCTTATCCTTCCGCTCTTCAATTGTTCCGTCAGCCTACTTAGATCTTGCTGCATGACTTGTCCTCCTTCGATTCTTCTGCTCTACTTTATACGCCATAGCTCTTCGCCCTTCATTGGATCATGGCACCACCACCTTTCCGACCAGGTATCTGCTCCTCAAGTTATCCACTTGGAGCCTTGAAAATCGGCGATCGCGGGGATGAATATTGGTGAACCGGCCTCGCAGCTACTTTACTCTTGATTCGACTCTTGGTCCCGGGCTGGAGTTGCGTGGCCCCGATCTCGATCACCCTATGCCTATGACCGGTCATGATCTGTTCTTGTTGGCGGGGGGGGGGTGGTGTGCGGGGGGGG
>CAZBJW010000228.1:0-7240 GCA_964492135.1 uncultured Anaerolineales bacterium | reverse complement strand
GGACGGTATCAGCGGCCGCTCCACCCGCTGATACCGTCCCACCCTCCCCTTCGGTACCCATAAAGGCAGAACCGACGCCGTCTGTCACTCGGGGAGCGGTTGCCCCACCTTCGGGCGAGGAATTGCTGATGACCATCGGTCGCCAGGGAAGCGGTGATGGTGAGTTCCTCAATCCCCAGGGTGTGGCCCTCGATGGCGAGGGGAACCTCTACGTGGCCGACACAGGCAACTCTCGCGTGCAAGTGTTCGACGCTGAGGGCAACTTCCTTATGGCCATAGCCGATCAGCGCTTCACCGGGCCAAGGTATGTGGCGGTGGATGACGTCGGCCGAGTGTATGTCACTGACGCCGCGGAGAGGGTGCATGTCTTCAATGGCAGGGGCGACCCTCAACAAAGCTTCGGACATGAGGGTTCCCTTCCCACTCAGTTCTCGGGAATCGCCGACTTGATCGTGGACGCTGCAGGCGCATTGTATGTCGTGGATAGTGGAAACGCTAGGGTACAGAGATTCACCCTACTCAGTGGTTTCGACTTCACCTTCGGAGCTGAGGGCGAGGCAGCCGAACTGCTGGACCGTCCCGAGGGCATCGGCCTGGACCGTGAGGGCAACGTTTACGTGGCGGACGCTGGGAACCGGCGGATTCAGGAATATGGCTCCGGAGGCACCTTTGTTCGTAGTATCGCGGGCCAGGTGAACGCACCTCGCGATGTAGCCCTGGATAGCCAGGGAAACTTGTATGTCAGTGACGGTGGCCAGAAGCTGGTGCAGATTCTCGATGGTCAAGGGCGACTGCTGATGGAGGTAGGCGCGGGTCAGTTGGATGACCCATGGGGCATCGCTGTCGATGAGCAAGGCAGGATCTTCGTAGCAGACGCTGGCAATCATCGGGTTCAGGTTTTCGCTCCTATTGCAGAAGTGCCGACGCCGGTGGTCATGGCCAGCCCAGAGGCTTCTCCTACCCCTACCTTGCGACCCATCGAGGGGGCAGCGCCCTGGCCGATGTACGGAGGCGATGCTCAGCACAGCGGGCGCAGTCAGGCGGAAGGACCCGCCGGCCCCAACCTGAAATGGGTATTCCGCGCTGGACTCGTCGCCAATTCCCCAGCTGTCGGTGCCGATGGGAGCATCTACTTTGGTTCCCTGGACGGCAACCTCTATGCTTTGGACCCCGATGGGAGCGAACTTTGGAGGGCCAGCTTCGGCCAGATCAGTGGGATCCCAGCGCTGGGCGAGGCGGGCACAGTGTACGCTGGTGCAGCCTCACCGGCAAAGGAGATGTTCTATGCCTTCGACCGCTACGGTAGAATCCGCTGGGCATATCACGTTGAATTCTATGTGATCGAGAGTTCTCCCATCGTAGGGCCAGATAGGACCATCTACGTGGCGGCCAGCAATCCCCAAACCGCTGGCGGAGCGCTGGTCGCTCTGAACCCCGACGGCAGCGAACGGTGGCGATATGACGTCGGCTCTCGACTACCCTTTACCCCGACCCTTGGGCCCGATGGGGCCGTCTATGTCGGCGCTGGAAACGGCAATTTTTATGCGGTGAACCCTGACGGTAACAAGAAGTGGCAAGTAGACCTGGGTGCAGTCACGTCCAGCGCCGCCCTGGGAAGCGACGGCACCATCTATCTGGGCACGGGTGCCAGCTACCATGCAGTAAACCCCGCCGACGGAAGCCCGATCTGGACCTTCTCCCTCCCGGACGGAGAAGCCGAGTCCACGCCGGCACTGGGCCCCGGCGGAAGGGTCTATCTCAGTGCCAACAGCACCGAACTCTACGCCCTCAACCCTAATGGCACTCGCGCCTGGACCTTTGCTGCAGAGCAGGAGGGAGAGAGGGAAGTCCATTTCAGCTCATCCGTCACCGTGGACGGTGCACGCGTGCTGTACGCTGGAACTCGTGAGGGCGAGTTGTTCGCCGTGAATCCCGACGGCACCCTGCGTTGGCGTTTCCACCTGCCTGAAGGAGGCATGGTTATTGTGGGGCCCGCCATCGGTGCTGACGGCACTCTCTACGTGGGAGCGGGCAGCAACCTCTACGCTGTGGGGCAGTAGAAGTGTCTCTTCTACCACGCCCATGTGAAGTACGATGGGTGTCGAAAGAGGCTTGGCCGCGTGCTTCACCTCCAAGAAGTACGTCCGCGAATACGATGACGACGGCATTCCAATAGAGAGCGGGCTTTGGAGATGGATAGTGAAAGAGAAAAGCGCAAGATTGGTGAGATAATAAGCGCCTATGTCCGTGCCTTCGAAACGGCGGACGCTGACCTGATGGAGAGCTTGTTCTGGGTTGATGATCCCAGCTTCATCGAGGTAGAGAACCATATCCCCGAGCCTTTTGGTCGAGACAGGTTTCTAGCGATCATGGGGTGGATCAGGAAGTATCAAAAACCTGGCTGGAAGATGAGGTTCTATGACACTGTAGTCCATGTACTCTCGCCGGAAGTTGCCTACAGCGTCTCTCTGCGCGACCAAGATGAAGATGGGGAGCTCAAGGCGAGCAGGGTTACCCTTGTGTTTCTAAAGAAAGGCGATGTGTGGAAGATCGTACACGGACATTTCTCCTACGTGCCACAGCAGGCTTGAGACCGGACGACATCGGACAAGGAGGCCTTGGAACCGCGCCCCATTTGTTCGGCTGGTTCGTCCCGAGCATTGCGCGATGCGACGGACGCCGGCGAAGTTCGCAGGCAAGGAGTGATCAAGATGGATTACAAGGGATCTCTTAGCAGAGGTCACGTGGTTGCTGCCCTTCTCGGTGCGGTCGCGGGTGCTCTCCTCCTGGCCATTGCCACGAAGGCCATCCCCAAGATCATGTCTCAAACCATGGCCGGGATGATGCAGAACATGATGGCCCAGATGAGGGAGGCTGGCCGTGACCCAACGGCCATATGAGAGCGCATGATGTCGCGCTTCGGCGAAGCGCAAGAGTAGCGAGCTTGGACCACGCAAGCTGAAGGCATAATATGCCAGCAGCCGCTTGGAAACGAGTGTCGAGATTCCATGACGCGGGTTGAACCAGCTTTGTGCAGCTCTCGCTGCTACGGATTTCGGATGTCCAGTCAAGGAACGATGAAACCATACCCTTGGGAAAGGCCGTACATTGAAGCGCTTCGTCGATCTGATCTGGTATCCGCAGTGTGGGCTCTCTATGAGACTGCACGCGTAGCCAAACGCCGGCTACGTGCCAAAGAGATCACCCGAGCGATCGAGTTGCTGGAGGAGAACGTTCTCGATCGTCAGCAACTCTGGTCGTGGGCGGTGCAACTTATCGAAGATCATCCGAGCACTACGTTGGGCATCAAAGCGATGGTGGTCTTCTTTCCTGATCGCCCTGACGATGTTGGGGCCCTCTGGATCAGACTGGCTGAGCACCCCGACTGGCAGCGCCGCGAGGACGCAGCATGGATGCTGAGCGAGTTGCTTGTTGCTCACTTTGGCGAGGTTGACTAACTGTGCTCGGAGTGGGTCCACCATCCATCCGAGAATATCCGCAGGGCCGTAGCGGTGGGCGTGAAGAGAGCTGCCAAGGTGCGCCAACCTGAGTGGGGACAGAGGTTCCTTGACCTCCTGGACCCATTATTGGGCGATCGGAGCACCTATGTGGGTAAGAACCTTGGTCCCTTTGCCATAGGCGATGGACTTCTTCGCTGTTATCCAGACCTCACGCTGCAGCGGCTGGAGGTGTGGGCTAAGCGGTCAGACGAGGGGACTCGATGGAATGTGGCGATGGCCTTCTCCGCCGCTGAGGCAGCCAAGCATGTTGAAGCAGCCCTACCGATCCTGACCGAGTTGGCTGCGGATGACCAGCGTTACGTGTGGCGCGCTGTCGCTTCGGCGATGCGGAACCTGGGCCGACGCCGGCCCGCGGAAACGGTGCCCGTTCTCGAAGCTTGGTTGCAAGACGAGCACCGCAGGCAGGCGGCTCAAGTGGCCCTGCAGTATACTGACGAGGCTCCGGGACCCAGTTAGGAGAGCTGGAGGATCTCAGCTGATGAGGCGTTGGTCGCTTTGGCCGTTTCGTCAAGGCCCTGGTAGCAGCAGACTAGGAGCATGTGGCAACGCTTGACCCTAGATCGGAGTCTAGCAGTGAGAAGCCTGACTTCACTGATCGTGATCGTGACTATCTTGACCTTGGCCATGGCTGGGTGTGGGCCGACCCCATCCCCAGTCCCGCCTTCACCAACGGCGCAACCGGTGCAGATGTCCCCCACTCCGGCACCCATCTTGTCCACACCGACATCGGTGCCTACCACCCCCACAGCGGATGCCTTTGAGGCTTCACCCAGCATTACGGCGGCGCCGACGGAGACTGCGACGGACACCCCTGAACCCACCGTCCCTCAGGAGTGGTGGCAGGTGCGCACTCTGCTGGTGGGGCCAGGGGAGCCCGGGCGGCTCTACGCTCTGATCGGAGATTTGCCGGCAGGCTTCAATGATGCCACCACTCCCTGGTTCTTGATCAGCGATGACTACGGCGATACGTGGGTCGACTTTCCCGGCGGCCTGCCTGCCCAGGAGTGTGTATACAACGTCAATCTGGACTACGCCACACCGGACGCCCTCTATGTCAGTAGTTGCGAGGGGCTATACCGGTGGACGGGCGCTGACTGGCAGCTGATCTCACCACAGCGGACCAGGATGGTGGCTATTGTCTACGGGCAGCCCGAGGTCATCTGGGCGGCGAACATCCATCCGCCAGTGGGGGCTGTGGCTCGCAGCGTTGATGGCGGCGTGACCTGGACCCGTGCGGATGGGGGCCTGATCCAGTTCAATGGCATGGCCAACGTAGCGGTAGACCCTCGCGATCCTAACGCCCTGTACGGCGTCATCATGCCGAAGTATGGGGGCAGCTACCTGCGCCGTGGAACGGGTGACGGGCAATGGAAGACCATGCCCACTCCCCTTGAAAACAGTCAAATCGGCACGGGGGTGACCATAGATGGGGCCACTGGAGCGCTATACGTGGTGGTCAAGTCTCCGACATCCCAACTCTGGCGTACCCTCGATCCCAATGTGCCTGACGTAAACAACATCCAGTGGGAGCTGGTGCAGGACTTTGGGCGGGACGTCGATGTGGAGTTGCTAGCTTCCGGTTGGAGTCCCCAAGGGCTGGCAGTGTATGCCAACCTCTGGCCGTTGGAGTGGAGGGATGAGGGGTATGCGGTGCGAGGTGCGGCCGTGCTTCACCGGTCTGTCGATGGCGGACACACGTGGGCTCCTCTTCCCTTGCCTGTGATTCCGTGATGGAGTTTGGAACTCGGCGCCCAGCCATCTGCTCTCATCAGATAGGGTCATGGTGGCCCCACCTGGGTTGAGCCGCGGATCCTCGGAAAAAGAGACATAGGCTGCATGATTCAAAACGAGAGGGTGCGGGCTCTCAACAGCAAGAGCATCCGACAGGGCAGGTACGTGCTCTACTGGATACAGGCGTCTGTGAGAGCCGAGTACAACCACGCCCTGGAATACGCCGTCAGGGAAGCTAATGAGTTGAATCAGCCTCTTCTGGTATTCTTCAGCATAACCGAGACCTTCCCCGAGGCCAATGAGAGGCACTACTACTTCATGCTGGAAGGATTACGGGAGGCCCAGCTAATGCTCCGGAAGAGGGGCATACAGTTGGTGATCTGGAAGAGGTCACCCGAGCTTGGGGTCGCTGAGTTGGCCAAAGATGCCTCACTGGTAGTTGTGGACGGAGGCTATCTGAGGATACAGAGAGCATGGCGGGATTCCGCAGCGGAGCGAATTGGCTGTTCTTTAGTCCAGGTGGAGAGCAACGCCGTGGTCCCTGTGGAGGAGGCATCACCCAAGGAAGAGTACTCCGCCGCCACCCTCAGGCCCAAGATCGCCAGGAAACTGGACTACTACCTTCTGCCGCTGGAAGAGACCAGTCCCCAGGTAGATTCTCTGGGGCTCGATATTGAGTCCTTTGACGTGTCTGATGTCGAGGAGGCGGTCTCTCGTCTCGATGTTGACCGGAGTGTGCCGCGGGTGGACGGGCTCCACGGAGGCACACAGGTGGCAAAACGGCGGCTGGAGGAGTTCTTGCGCGAGAAACTGGATCTCTACTCCGAACTGAGGAACGATCCCACCCAGGACTATCTATCAGGAATGAGTCCCTACCTCCACTTCGGGCAGATCTCCCCTTTGTACATCGCCCTGCGGGTGCTCGATAGCGACAGCCCGGGAAAGGATGCCTATCTAGAGGAACTGATCGTACGAAGGGAACTCAGTCTCAACTTCGTTCACTACAACGGCCACTATGATAGCCTGCAAGGACTTCCTGACTGGGTGAGGAAGACCCTTGGCGAGCACGAGGCGGACCCCAGGGAGTATATATATGGCCTGGCCGACTTCGAAGGGGCTGCCACACACGATCCCTACTGGAACGCCGCGCAAAAAGAAATGGCGTATGGTGGAAAGATGCACGGCTACATGCGGATGTATTGGGGGAAAAAGATACTGGAGTGGACGGAGAATCCAGAGGAAGCGCTACGGATAGCCCTCTACTTGAACAACAAGTACGAGCTGGATGGTAGGGACCCCAACGGATTCACCGGGGTGGCCTGGTGCCTGGGCAAGCACGATAGACCGTGGCGCGAGAGGCCTGTCTTCGGCAAGGTGAGGTACATGAGTGCCAAGGGACTGCATCGTAAGTTCGATGCCGACGCATATGTGAGGAAGGTGGAATCGGTCAGTGAGACTCAGGGCTAGGTTAGGTCACTCTTGGATGCGCAGTCACTACTCTTGCGCCGACGGAATTCAGGGAAATGGATTGGCTGGCAAGACTGACCCAACGTCACCATGACAGGGGTCAGCGAATCGCGGCTCTGCTCCTGGGACAACTGCTGTTCCTGGTGGTGTTTCCCTGTGTCATTGTATTGGGAGCGCTTTATATCGATAGATTTCTTGATCTTCCAAGGTTCAGCCAGGGATTGGCAAACGCGGTCATGGCCTTGCTCCTGATTATCCCTGGCCTGCTTCTGGTTGAGTGGACGGTCAAACTTCAGTTCTCCATGGGGGAGGGAACACCGATACCTATTGTCGCCACGCGGCGACTGATCACCGAAGGGCCCTACAGCTATTCTCGCAACCCTATGGCGACGGGCACCACTCTGGTCTACGTGGGCGTCGCCGTCTGGGTTGGTTCACTTTCTGCCGCGGGGCTGGCTCTCATCTACCCCGCGTTCATCTCGGTGTACACCAAGCTCTTTGAAGAGAGGGAATTGGAAAGG
>CAZBJW010000227.1:0-7277 GCA_964492135.1 uncultured Anaerolineales bacterium | reverse complement strand
GTTCTGGCCGCAGGGGGGGGACATAGAGTTTCGTTCTCAAGAGTGGCGTGGCCATCTCACGATCCCTACCAAGATTTCGCGGCCAGCTTCACTAGTGGACCAGTGGTTTGACGTACAGTGATCTTACCACATCCTCTGCGTATCCTCAACTGACAAAGCCCCGCTGTCCTTGCAGGGGCCCACAGCTTCGTCTCTATACAGTCGAACCCACACAACACTCAGCTTTCGTTCTCCGAGGTGCTGGTGGGGCGGCTGTCCGCGTTATGGGATCAAGTTTGGAGAGGACCAAGCCGGTCCGTCATGACATACCAGAGTTGTTGACAACACAAAGGGAATGTGATGCCTGAAACAAAGTAGATGGCCGCAGGAAACCCAATTGATGCCCTTTCACCGATAGTGGTGTGCCGAATCACCAATGACCAAGCATCCCTCCGAATTCTGGACGAAAGGACAAAAGGCACGTATGATAACCTCAGGTGCAACTTGAAACACAAAGCAGGGTAGAACGATGACAACGAATGTATCAATACAGAAGCGACGCCTCGGACGCACGAACATTGAGGTCACGCCTATTGGACTCGGCGTGATGCAGTTCTCAGGAGGCAAGGGGATAATGCGGTTGACGATGCCAGACCTCTCCCAGGAGCAGATGAATGCAATCATCGAGGCCGCCCTCGATGGCGGCATCAACTGGTTCGACACCGCGGAAATGTACGGTCGCGGGCGCTCCGAGCGGGGGTTGGCCAAAGCATTGAAGACTGCGGGCAAGCAGGACGATGAAGTGGTGGTAGCGACCAAGTGGTCCCCGATCTTCAGGACAGCGGGCAACATCCCCCGGACCATCGACGATCGCATCCATTTCTTGGGTGGCTACACCGTCGACCTCTACATGGTTCACCAACCCTGGGGATTCTCCTCTCCAGAGGCCGAGATGGACGCTATGGCGGATCTGGTGGAGGCTGGCAAGATTCGCTCAGTCGGAGTCAGTAACTTCAACGCTGACCAGATGCAGCGCGCCCACGCTGCCCTGGAGAAACGCGGGCTGCCTTTGGCGGTGAACCAGGTGCAATACAACCTGCTCCACCGGAAGATTGAAACCAACGGTGTGCTGGATGCGGCAAAGCAATTGGGAGTCACGATTGTCGCTTGGTCGCCGTTGGCGTCGGGCCTGCTAACTGGGAAGTTCCACAAGAATCCTGAGATGTTGAACCAAAGACCTTTCGGCCGAAGAATGATGTTGAGACGCAGGATCGAGCGCAGTCGCCCCTTGATCGAAGGACTTCAAGATATCGCCTTGAAACATGGCGCCTCGCCCACTCAAGTCGCGCTGAGCTGGCTCGTCAACTTCCAGGGCGAGACGGTCGTGGCCATCCCCGGGGCTTCCACAGCACATCACGCCGAGCAAAGCGCGGCCACCATGAAGTTCAGGCTTTCCGAGGTGGAGATGGCTCGGCTCGACGAACTTACGCGGTCATTTCGCTGATGCTCGAGAAATGATTGTAGTGGTGCCGCAGGATGATGCGCGACGCGACTAGCGCTTGGCTAACAGGAGCCAGCCCCCGCTCAGCAGGCGGCCTCTTCCTTGCCGGTCAGCGCTGCGCCGATCATGGCGGCGGCACACCCGACGCCGCTGTCGACCATGATTGCGTCTGTCGGCCAGTTGAGTTGACAGGCCTCACGTTCAATGCACGCCTCCGGGCACACAAGCTAGGCGATAGCGTGGGCGGCTGCAGTACCGCAACCTTGGCACCCGCCAGACCTTGGTGGGGAACTATCACCGACGTAGAAGGAACAGACCACGGTGGAATCCGCTGGTTTGAACTGCGCAAGATCGGAGGGGGCGCCTGGGCACTCCAGCAGGAGGGCACCTACGCACCGGATGCCGCCCACCGCTGGATGGGCAGCATCGCGATGGACAAGAGCGGCAACATCGCGCTGGGGTACAGCGTGTCCGACAGTGCGAGCGTTTTCCCCTCCATCCGCTTCGCCGGACGGCTGACAAGCGACCCACCGGGCACCCTGCCGCAGGGGGAATATACCATCGTAGCCGGCGCTGCCTCGCAAACCGCGACTAATCGCTGGGGCGACTATTCCGCGATGAGCGTGGACCCGGTGGACGATTGCACCTTCTGGTACACAAATGAATACGTGCCGGCCAGCGGACTATGGCAAACACGCATTGCTACCCTCCGCTTCGCTAGCTGTGGGGCAGCCGGCGTACCCGACATCGACCTGGCGCCTGCCTCTTTTGATGCCACGCTGCCACAGGGAGGGTCTGCGATAGAGCTGCTGACCGTCAGCAACCTGGGCAACGCTAGCCTTGATTGGCACATTCACGAGGCGCCTCCGGCAGTCTCGCCACCTCCGAAGACAGGCCCCAAGGTCAGTGACTACCCGGATAGCGGTGTCCAGACGCCAGAGTTCCCCGCGGAGACCTTCGCCCACAACGGTGGCTTCAGCAACTCTTCTGTGGGCGACAGCTCCATTGAAGTGCTGGGCGCCTGCGATGCGCCGAGCGATATCCCCTGGCTCAGCGTAGCGCCCGACGCTGGCACCATAGGACCCGGGGATAGCTCGGACGTCGTCGAGGCGGCATTTGACGCAACGGGTCTCATTGTGGGTGATAATGCTGCCACACTGTGCGTCAACAGCAACGATCCGGACGAAAACCCGGTTGAAGTGCCGGTGGGCTTGCACGTCACGCAGACGGTCACCCCACCCACCATCTCCGGTCTGCCGGACCAACTCATTGACGAGACAACCTCCGCTCCCCGAAGCACCGACCCGTGGGCCTACGCTTCGGATGCGGAAACGCCGGTTGATCTGTTGACCTACACTATCCAGGGCGCGCCACCCGCTGGTGCTGGCGTGTCGCTGACAGGCAAACGTGACGGCCATCGCCACCGCTAGGAGCCTGTCCGGGAAGGAGCGAAATCCGGATCAGTCGACGTGATCCTCCCCGTGGTCGTGGCCCTCATAGCTCTCGAGGATGCCGTATTCGCCCGTGTCCGGGTGCTCGAATAGAAAGTTGCGGGGCGGGTAGTAGCTGAGCAGCGAGTAGAGCACGACCATGATGGCGATCAGCGCAACCGCCAGTCCCTTTAGCCATCGCCTTCCGATTTCTTCCGCGGTCAGCAGCTTGTAGCTGACCGTCTGCCCGGCGATGACTGCGATGACAAAGATGATCACGTCCGCGATGAGGTAATGGTGGCCTGTGATCGCCGTGTAGGTGTAGAAAAGCACAGCAATCACCAGCGGCAGAACCAAGAGCGCAGCACACTTGGCCACCCCATAGTTGCGGGTGATCTTTCTCAGGAACGGATACTCGATCAGTGCCCAGATCAGCATCGGCCAGAAGCCGATCTTGAAGTGCTCCCAGGTGCTCTCGTTGACGCCTGCGATTATGGCCGCCGGCCGCCAGTAGTCGGTCCAGGCAAACAGAAAGTGGAGCGCCGCGCCGGCCAATACGATCAGCAGGACGCCGGCCAATTCCCAGACAAGCACCTGCCTGCGCTGGACCTTCGCCTCGGGCTGGGCCTGTGGTTCTATCATCTGCTGCTCCTTCGGTATGTTGCGCCGATCCGCCCCAATAAAGGCGACTCAGCCTATCAACCCGATGACTATAGCAGAGGCGGCGAGTCGTGTCAAGGCTGTGACTCTTGCGCTAGGAGCGACACAAACACCCCCAGCAGCATCACACAGCCTCGGGCTGTCCAGAAGCCAGGATTGTCCCACTTCGGTGGGAGCGCCGCGCAGCGTAATGCGTCCGCAGTTTTCGCACATCTCCGCATTGGCTTTCCCTTCGATGTGATTCCCCTTGAAGATATTGCGCTTAGAATCTCCTCCCACCTAGACAAGTTCGTAGCTGCGCGATTCTGTTCCCACAATCTCCCGCCTGGTTGATTGGATTTGCCCTTGTCAGAGCTGTCCCCAGTCAGGAGGAAGAGACATCGGCTTTGGCCGCTCTCAGGAAGGCGGAGGTCGCTCTACAGCAGGCACAGGCAGCCTATGACGAGATATCCTGGCTTCAGGATGTCGCGGAGATGCCTCAGACCTTGGCTCTGCAACAGGCCACCTTCGACTGCGAGGCCGCTCGAGCCCAGTACGATCGCCTGAAGCGACTCCCAAACCAAGCGGAACTGAGAGAAGCCCAAGCTCACGTGTCTCGAGCCGAGGCCCAACTGGCGCTGGCCCAAGTTCCCCCTAGCTCGGAGGATGTGGCCGTCGCCGCTGCCCAGGTGCAGGAGGCACGCACCGAACTGGCCCGCGCCAACCTGACCCTTGTCCGTTCTGAGCTGCTGGCTCCGTTCGACGGCACTATCTCGGCCGTCTACCTTCACGCCGGGGAATGGGCCGTCCCAGGTACACCGGTCGTCGAGATTCTGGACACCACAGGTTGGCTGGCAGAGACGCGCAACGTGGGCGAACTGAACATCGGGCGCGTGCACGCGGGCCAGAAAGCTATTGTGCGCGTGATGGCCTTCGGCGGCGAGGAGCTGCGCGGGCGCGTGATTGCCGTCTCGCCCGTCGCCGTGGTACAGCAAGGCGACACCACCTACCACCTACACGGTGATCATCGAGCTCGAGCCCACGGCCCTGAGCCTACGTCCGGGGATGAACGCCGAGGCGGAGATTGTGACCGGGTGAGAACGGACCGGGTTGACAATCGTCCCGTCCGTGTCCTCAAGGGCGGCCGAAGTCAGAACCCACGGTTCACTCAGATGCTGACTACTGACTTCAGCATAACACAGACTGCCCCGAAAGACATCGGTCTCGAGAATGGCTTTGTGCCCTACCAGAGACCGGTATTGCGGCGTTCTTCAGAGCCTCAGCGCCAGTGGCCTCGGGGCTAAGTCCAGCGTGGTGCTCGCGAAGAGGCCGGTTGGCTGGCTGGGATCGGCCTCGCAGGCAGGATCACGGGCGTCCATTCGCGGAGCGTAGATCTTCGTTCTCAAGAGGGGGGGTGGCCATTTCACGGTCCGCGGCGGCCTTTCGCGGCCACATTGACCCGCGCTGAAGGGGCCTCCAGCATTGCAGGCTTGCCATATCCTTGGCGCGCCCCCAAATGAAAAAGGCCTGCCGTGCTGGCAGAGCCTCGACATCCTTCGCCCCGCTGGTACTACGCACTCCGGCCCCAGAGCGGTATTCGCATGGACTCTCCGACTCGACATCGGCGCAAAGCGGCGCACGTCGCGGACCTTAGGCCACCTTGACAAAGCACCTATGAGCCGTGGAGACGCGCACGACAGGCCGGCTCCAACCTACGTGCCGCAGGTGGCCTCTTTCTTACCTGTGAGCGCTGCGGCGATCATGGCGGCGGCACACCCGACGCCGCTGTCGACCATGATTGCGTCTGTCGGGCAGTTGAGTTGACAGGCCTCACGTTCAATGCACGCCTCCGGGCACATAAGCTAGGCGATAGCGTGGTCGGCTGCAACGACTTGTTGGGCCGCGCACCCACTTTGCTCCATCCCCCCTAGACGCCTACCCCTTTCTTCTCGAAATAGCCGACTACCACGTCATCTATCTCACTCCAGAAGTTCTCTGGCTCCATCCCCAGCTCTGTGATCATCTCTCGCTCTATCACCCTCGCATCCTGAAGTAGCGAAAACATACGCCTCAAGAAACCGGGGTGCTCTTCCTCCAAGTACCGTACCAGCCAGTACCCGCGCATGCCATGATAGGCGATCGCCTCTCCCCCCATACGCGATAGCTCTCGGTACGTCGGCGGTGGCGCCTTTGGCAAGAAGTCCCTCATAAATCCCAACGTCTCCTGTCTAATCGTCGGCCTTCCTAAGAATCGGTCCACCGTCACCGTCGCTATACCTTCGTTGAGCCACACGGGCAAGCTCAGATGGGCCGAACAGGCGTGCACCAACTCATGGCACGTCACGTGCTGCACATTCACCTTCATGTCCTTCTCTTCTACAAACATGCGAACCCCGATGCCCATGTCACTTTGCTCCACCAGACGCGGGGGCTTCACCCCGATCGCCACTTGCCTGCCATACCGCTGGGTCCAAGCGGCACTATACGGCCACGTCCTCCGGGCACGAAAGCACCAGAGCGGCATCGTCGCCCCCAGCAGTATTCGCCAGAGCCAAGGAGCCGACTGAAACACAAACCCCCACCAAGATGTCATCACGTAGACACGGCAGTCCTCGGGCGGTTCCAACCCCCAGTTCTCTTGAGCGAGTTGGATTGCCTTCTCACAGACGCCGCTGATCAAATCCGCAGTATCCTGCTCACCAGGATCATACACCAACACAACATTGGCAATTGTTCTTGACTTCATAGACCCGCGTTTCCCCTTTCGCGCTGCAATGCCGAGCGGCCTAACGCACCGCGCATAAGCTTCCACGCGGCTAGCGCAGTATAACCAAACTCGATTCAAGACGCTCGAGAACGCAAGCCGGCAACAGAAGCACCCTCGATAGCGTGGTCGCCTTCACGCGCTTGTTGGGCGGCGCTTTGAATCTCTTGATTTTCTATACCGTGCGACGCCAGATTAGAATCGCCAGCCCAGCAGATTCCAATGCAAATCTGGTTTGGTCGTCGCTTCGCTATCTCCTTCGCGGAAGAACTATGCTGCCGCATACAAATGCTGAATCGCGCCGCTCAACGGACAGGAGTTGAGCCGCCAGGCGGGTCTGGCGTGAGGGACCTGGCTCGAAGACACCTCCGCTATTGCGAGCTTCGCCCCTAGTCCGAGATTCCCACAGACCCTGCCAACTCAATCCCCTACTGTGAGACGGCGCAGTTTGCGAGCGCTAGGCGGTCTTGACAAACCAGGTAGAGGGTCAGCGAAACGCGCATTGACGGCCGGAGACAGCCTACGTGCCGCAGCTGGCCTCTTTCTTGCCGGTGAGCGCTGCGGCAATCATGGCGGCGGCACACCCGACGCCGCTGTCGACCATGATTGCATCAGTCGGGCAGTTCAGCTGACAGGCGCCGCACTCCATGCAGGCTTCGGGCCTCACCAGCTGGGCCACGTCGTCGGCGTCGTTCGCAAAGACACCGTGCGGACAGACGACGCTGCACATCCCGCAACCGACGCACAGCTCTGAACGGTATTGGAGTGTGTTCAAGGTGGAAGCGCTGGCCATCAGAACCCCCCGAGCAATCTGATCAGAAACAAGACGATGCCCAGTACGATGCCTATCCCAAACATCCAGGCCATGATCGGGACGTACGTGAATATCTCGCGCCTGACTCCACTTCTAGATGTAAACGTTGTGGAGCCGGTGAAGTTCAAGGCCAGATAGGCAGTCACGGGC
>CAZBJW010000226.1:0-7362 GCA_964492135.1 uncultured Anaerolineales bacterium | reverse complement strand
GTGCGCTACTGGGCTACACATGTCTCATCGCGTACCTCATCTATCGGCGGGCCGGGCTGTACCAGCAGGGGACGGTGCGGAGGATCTGGGACAGGACCGTGCACAGTGCCGTGCCTTCGAGTATCGGCATCGCCTTCATGGTCGGCATGGCCATGATCATGGACCACAGCGGCATGACCCATCTCCTGGCCCAGGGCATCAGTCAGAGGGTGGGGGCTGCTTTTCCCCTTTTCTCGCCCCTGATCGGGACGCTGGGGGCTTTCATGACCGGCAGCAACACCAACTCCAACGTCATCTTTGCACCTTTGCAGCAGACGACGGCAGCGCTGATCGGCATCAGCGTGCTGGTGATCCTGGGTGCCCAGACCACGGGTGGGGCGCTGGGTAGCATGCTGGCCCCCGCCAAGGTGATCGTCGGTTCCAGCACTGCCGGCCTGGCCGGGCAAGAGGGGGAGGTGATGAAGAAGACGCTTCCCTACGGCGTCGTAATCGCGGGTGTCATCGGCTTGCTGGCGTGGTTAGTTATCTACGCGGTATAGGATGGGGAGGGACCCTGGCACGCGTAGAGGAGGTCGAATGAGGACCATCCTGGCTGATTTGGCTGTCAAGGAGGCCGACGTTGAAAGCATTGCCGGCGGGGTGCCGGAAGACAAGGAAGCACTCTCGGAGCTGCTGGAAGGAGTGCTGTCTCGCCAGGATACGATTCGGTACAACAGCTTCAAAGTCCTGATGATCTTGAGCAAGGAGCACCCGGAACTGCTGTATCCCGACAAGTGGGACTTCTTCGTGGACCTCCTGGGCACCGACAACACCTATCACAGGCAGATCGGTATGCAGATCATAGCGAGCCTCACCAGAGTGGACAGGGAGCAGAAGTTCGAGGAGCTATTCGAGGACTACTACGGGCTGCTGGACGACGAGAGCGTGATCCCGGCCGCACACCTCGCCGCTCGATCTGGCGAGATTGCCAGGGCAAAACCACAACTGGCAGGCAGAATCACGGAGAAGTTACTGACCATCGGTGAGACCCATCACCAGCCACACCGCAGGGAACTGGTCAAAGCTAGCGCCATAGAAGCCTTCGATGAATATTTCGAGGATGCCGAGGACCAAGACCAGATCATTGAGTTCGTCAGGGACCAACTGGACAGCGAGAGTCCAAAGACCAGAAAGGCGGCCAAGAGGTTTCTCAAGAAGTGGGCATCATCACTTCTGGACAAGTGACTTGGCAAGGGAACTCAATACGTGAGGAGCAAAGCACATGTCGGAGAGAACGATCGACCAATTCCGAGCGGAGAGAGAACGGCTGAATGATATCGTCATGAAGTATGCTGGGCTCAATGTGAAGAGGTTCTACAATCTTGATTCACAGGTCTACCATGATGGGGCGCTCCTGGCCCGGATCAAGGAGCTGATGGGTCTGGTGGCTTCACTGGTTCTGAGGTGCGACGACTGCGTCAAGTACCACCTCATCCGCTGCCATGAAGAGGGAGTGACGAGCGAAGAACTCGAAGAGGCGCTGGCCATAGGCCTTGTGGTGGGCGGGTCCATCACTATTCCGCATCTGAGGCGTGCCTTCGAGGCGTGGGATGATCTGCTGAGCGCGGACAGGTCCCCCCGGGAAGAGGAGACGTGAAGGACAAAGCCGAACGGTAACGAGGTTGGATATCAGGGAGAAGGCAGATGAATTGGATTTTCTGGGCATTCGTTGGAGCTGCAATGATTCACGTTGCAGAAGAGTTTGTATGTCCAGGTGGCTTCTTGGGCTCGATGAGAAGCTTTAGTCCAAGATTCGCTCCATCAGTCACCGTGAAGTTTGCTGTAATCGTCAACTCTCTCTTTGTTCTGCTGTGTATAGCCGGAGGCATCTTTGCAGGCAAGAACCTGGTCTTCAGCCTGTCGGTGGCGAGCCTGCTGCTTTTCAACGCCTTGTTGCACATCGTAGGAACAGTCAAAGCGAAAGGATATGCGCCCGGTCTCGTTTCTGGCGTCTTGCTCTACATGCCACTCTCAGTCTATGCCTACTGGCGCTTCGCGAACTCAGGCCAGCTAGCGCTTCTCGAAGTTCTAGCTTCTGGCTTCCTAGGTGTGCTGTACCAGGCGGTTCCCGTGGACTATCCAACGTTATCAAGTCTAGCGAAAAGGGATTGATTGGACCAGATGATGTCGGTAGTTGCGGCTCGTGGCCTCTGTGAGGCTCGGAATGCGCCCAAGGACGGCACGGCCTGGCTTCGCCATCCCCCGACCCTTGTCCCGGAATCGGCCCTTCTTCGTGTCAAGGGATTCTGCGGGCTGAGCATGGCATCATGATCGACTACGATAGGATTGCCTCTGAGTATGCTCGTCACCGGTATGTGCATCCGGAAGTCCTCCGAGACCTGCTCTCGACCAGTGGAATTGACGGTGCGTCCAGGGTGCTGGAAGTGGGGTGCGGCACAGGCAACTACATCGCTGCTCTGGAGAACTCGGCCCGCTGCGAGGGCTGGGGCATCGACCCAGCGCCCGAGATGCTGGCCCGAGCCATCGCTCGGGCTCCCAGCATCCGCTTCGAACAGGGCAACGCCGAGGACCTCGATTTCCCATCTGACTTCTTCGATCTGGTATTCTCAGTGGATGTGATTCATCACGTGACCGATCGCCGTGCATACTTCGCTGAGGCCCACCGGCTTCTGAGAAGGTGTGGGAAAGTGTGCACTGTCACAGACTCCGAGTGGATCATTCGCCATCGCCCGCCCCTGGCGGCCTACTTTCCCGGGACAATCGAGGTTGACTTGAGGAGATACCCCCGCATCGCTCGCCTCCGGCGCCTGATGGAGGAAGCGGGCTTCATGGAGATTACCGAGAACCTGGTGGAATTCCCCTACGAACTGATGGACATTGAGGCCTACCGGGACAAGGCCTTCTCGTCCCTCCACCTGATCTCGGAAGAGGCCTTTCAGCAGGGGATCGACCGGCTGGAACGGGATCTGGAGTCTGGTCCGATCTCCTGTGTGTCTCGGTACGTGCTTCTGTGGGGCGCGAAGGGGTAGAGTCGCCACTGCGTGAGCCTGAGTCCTCACCGCGGGTTGACGGAGGCGTCTTGGCCGGGCTCACAGCGGCACCAGCACAGGTCGCCCGCAGCCCTCGCACCTGCCACGACTGGGACCGGGGCTCCGCCTTCCGGAGACCGAGAGTCGGCGACAGCGCTGCGCTCCGTGGTATGACCCTCTTGCGCAGCTCTCACTTTCTAAGTCACTTCTCCCAGGGACGGCTCCGCAACCTAGCTCGCCGGCAGGACCTCCTTGGCATCAGTCTGCGTGCTGACCGGCCGGGCTCCGCTTCAACTCGAGTCGCAGAGGGCTCTTGGGGATGGTATAATGCCTATAGGGGGGTAGTGGTGAACTATTGACTGATACAGGTTTGATTGTAGTGATGAACGAATAGACGAAAAACGGCCTCATGAAAGCAATCCAACTTGGAAAAGGACAGGGTTTTGCGAGCAAACCGAGCTAGGCGTTGACGCAAGGTATTGAACCAACGCTCGATATGGTTGGTTTCCGCGCTGTCTTTGCCGACCGATTGATGACGGTCGATGGCGAAAACCGCCTGGTACGTATCCCAGAAATCGCTGAACGAGTAGCAGCGTTTGTAGGCGCGCGGGATGCGCAGCCAGAGGTGCAGACAACTCGCTTCACTGCGGTCACCGATGAAATAGGCGACAATCTGCCGGGTGCGGCGGCACAGCGCCACCCACACCCAACGCTTGTTGGTTTTCTTGAGGACAAACGACCACAACTCATCCAGTTTCAGCACATCATCCAATTGAGCGTCAGCCAAGGTTGTTTCCAGCGGTGGCAGTTGCGCCGCCCAGTCTGCAATCCATGCTGCCACAGTACGCCGCGACAACCCAAACAAGCGCTCTAACCCCCGCAAACTGATGCGTTCCAGCACGGCACGTTTGACCTGGCTTCGCGTCCGCTCATCATAGCCGCGTTGCGCCTGCAAGGTCCCGTAGCTCTGGCAGTCATGGCAATAGTATTTCTGTGCGCCTTTGTAATCGTGTCCGTTTCTCACCACGTTGTCGCTGCCGCATTTTGGGCACGAATGCGTTATAATCGTTTGTATCATGAGAAGGTGCTGACGGTGAACTCGGTGGTTTGTCTTGGAGTGCCTTTTCCGGTAAATTCTACCCTCTGCATGAGTTCACAGCATATCCAGAAGCTGATGAGGACGCGATGGATACACCCTACACACAGTGGATAACCGCCCAACTAGACCCGCTTGGCGAACGCGTGAAGCACATCGAACCGGTTCGCACCGGTCAGGCCAGCGCCGTGTTTGCAGTGCTGACCAATGTACACCGCTACTACTTCAAGACCTGCGGCGCGCTCTTTACCCATGAACCGCAGCTCGCGGCGGCGCTGGATTCGTGGATGCCGGGCAGCGTGCCGCGCGTGCTGGCCATGGATACGGCGCGCCACTGGTTGCTCATGGCCGACGCCGGGCCAATGCTGCGCACCCGCATTCAGGCCGATGGCGACACCACCCTGTCCGATGAGATGCTGCGCCGGTTTGCCGCCTTACAGCAGCAGATGATCCCCCACCACGAGGAACTGCTCTGCCTCGGGGTGCCGGATCGACGGCTGGACCGGTTACCGGCGCTGTACGACGACCTGATCGCCGATACTCCCGCGCTGCTGGTTGGGCAAGAGGAGGGCGTTTCGGCGGCGGACCTGGAACGGCTGCGCGCGTTCGCGCCGACCGTGCGACAGTTATGCGCGCAGTTGGCCGATTACAACCTGCCCGAAACCATCCAGCACGATGATTTTCATACAGGGAACGTGAGCGAACACTATCACATTTTCGATTGGGGCGAATGCTACGTTGCGCACCCATTCTACTCGCTCTTGATCGCGCTGCGCGACGCCAAGTTCACGCTTGGGTATGATCCGCGCACGTTGGATCACCTGCGGGATGTGTATTTGCAGTGCTGGACGGATTACGCCCCATTGACGCGGTTACATGAGGTGCTGGTGATCACGCATCAATTGGCTGCTTTAGGTCGCGCGTTGAGTTGGTGGCAGGTCATCCAACACGCCGACGATGCCTATCGCGCCGAATATGCGGATGCTGTGCCCTATTGGCTGCTCACGTTTTTGCACAACACGCCGCTGGCATAACGACCGGTGAACTATCCGCAGATACCTCATCAGTCAAATTCTCACCACTACCATAAGGGGTTCGAGTCTGGAGTAGATCCGTGGTAGATCGAGAATCTCGTACGGAGACTGTTCTGGTGGCCATGAGTGGCGGGGTCGATAGCTCGATGGCAGCTGTCCTGCTTCACGAGGCGGGATACAGCGTCATCGGCGCCATGATGCGCCTGTGGGCGGAAGAGGGCGGGCCAACCAACCGCTGCTGCTCGCCTCAGGCCATGGAGGATGCCCGCCGACTATGCCAGATGCTGGGAGTCCCCTTTCGCGTCTTCGACTTCGAGGCCGACTTCAAGCGGCACGTGGCAGACCACTTCGTGGCCGAGTATGGGCGGGGGCGGACCCCCAACCCCTGTCTGGCCTGCAATCGAAGGATCAAGTTCGACCTCTTGCTGCAGGAAGCGCTGGATCTCGGGGCCAGATACATGGCCACGGGCCACTACGCCCGCGTCAGGCGTTCGAACCGTGGGTACCAGTTGCTCAAGGGCGCCGATCCCCAGAAAGACCAGTCGTATGTGCTGTACATGCTGGGTCAAGATGAACTGGCGCATATCCTCTTTCCCTTGGGACAACACACCAAAGAGGAGGTGCGCGCCATGGCGCGGGAGAGGGGATTGCGGGCAGCAGACCGGGAGGAGAGCCAAGAGATATGTTTCACCATGGGTGACTATCGTAGCTTCCTGCGCAAGCAATCCGACGTGATTTTCGAGCCTGGCCCCATCTTGGACCTGGAGGGCAAGGTCATTGGCCAGCACAAGGGCCTGCCGGCCTACACCATTGGGCAGCGGGAGGGCCTGGGCATCGCCGCGCCAGAAGCCCTGTACGTGTTGGAACTGGATACTGATCACAATGCACTGGTGGTTGGGCGGCGAAGACACTTGGCACAGCGGGAAATCATGGCGAAGGAGGTCAGCTTCGTGTCCGGAGTCCCTCCCTCGACGCCTTTGGACATCATGGCCAAGATAAGGTACCGGGCACCGGGGGCCAGGGGGACGTTGACCTACGTAGGAGGCAACGAGGCGACGGTACGTTTCGCCGAACCCCAGCCAGCCATCACACCTGGACAGGGCGTAGTGTTCTATGAGGGGGAGATGGTGCTGGGCGGCGGTGTAATCGAGGAGGTAAAGTAGCGATGGAGTTGCTGTTGTCACCTTCCTTTGTGTTCTCTCTGCTGTTGGCCAGCTTGTACGGGGCCGTCTTCAACTTGATCTGGGGCAAGAGATGGAGGGATCTGGGCATCTACTGGGCAGCGGCAGTCATAGGCTTCGCCGTAGGTCAAGCAGTGTTTGCAGCGTTGGGGTTCTCTGTGTACCTGATCGGTCAGGTGCGCGCGGTGGAGAGCACAATTGTCTCGTGGGGGTGCATGTTTGTTGCACGGTGGTTGAATGTCTGATATAATATTAATGTTACCATGACGTTGTGACCCCGCTGGAGGTGGCGGATGTCCACAGTTGCCATCATACGCGATATAGCGATCATCGTGCTCGCGGTTGAATCGCTGGTCGTTGGCGCATTGCTCATCGTGCTTATATTGCAAATGAGAGGCCTCACCAGAATGCTTCAGGAGGAAGTGCAACCCATTCTGGAATCCGCCAGGGAAACGGCCACCACCGTGCGGGGGACGACCGTATTTGTCAGTGATACCTTCGTCAAGCCGCTCATCAACGCGATCGGCTATGCGTCGGCGGCCAACAGAGTATTGAGTGTCTTGGCGCGGATGAAGGGACGGAGGAGAGGATAACCCAGGGCGGCGTGAGTCGCGCTGGGGCCCAGGGTAGAGATCTCGCTTCGCGAGGGATAGAAAGGAGAAGACCATGAATGGCGCCAAAAGCACGGCAGGTTTTATTCTCGGCTTCGTCTTCGGGGGCCTCATCGGAATGGTAGTAGGCATACTCTTGGCTCCGCAGTCTGGCGAGGAGACCAGAGACTTGCTCAAGGAGAAGGGAATTGAGCTAAGGCTGAGGGCTGAGGAACTCTCGGACGAAGGGAAGACCCGTCTCCAGGAAGCCATTGAAGAAGGCAAGGTCGCTGCGACCAAGAAGAAGGAAGAACTGACCAAGACGTTGGAAGCGGACAAGGAAACCAAGAAGCCCACGTCCAAGAAGGCGAAGGCCTAGCAGAAGTACTCAAAACGGCAGCCCGGGCAGAAGGCAAGAGGCACCCTCTTGCC
>CAZBJW010000225.1:0-7380 GCA_964492135.1 uncultured Anaerolineales bacterium | reverse complement strand
TCTGGGAGTGGAGCTCAGGATCTTCGGCGTGGAGCCTCTTATTCTGCGGGCCTTCGATGTCCCAGTGGGCTTGGCGACGGTGCTGGTATTCTACCTGCTGGCCCGGGAGATGTTTCAGGTTCCAGCAGCCCAGATTGGCGCTTTCCTTCTGGCCGTCTCGCGCTGGCATCTGCACTTCAGCCGCCTCGCTTTCGTTGAGATAGTGCCGGTACCGTTGTTCCAGGCTCTGGTCATCTATTTCCTTTGGCGGGGTCTGCGCGATGGGCGTAGGTTGGATTTCCTTCTTGCAGGGTTGAGCTTTGGATTGGGCTTCCACACCTACATAGGCTACCGCGTATTCCCCTTCGTCATCGCTCTTTATCTAGTGCATTTGCTGTTCTCGAAGAAAGGGTTGATTCGGATGCGACTGGCAGGCGCGGCCATCTTCGGCTTGGCCACGTTCATGACGCTTTCGCCCTTGGCCCTTTACGCTGTGCAGAAGCCTCAGATCTTCATGCGCCGAACCGAGGCGGCTTCTGTCCAGCAGGATATCGATCGCGAGGGAAGCTACCGCCCGCTTCTGGAGAACATCCGCAAGAGTCTGCTGATGTACAACCGCCAGGGAGATCCTCGCGCCCGCCATAACCTACCGGATGAACCGATGCTCGATGGCTTGTCGGCAGTGTTCTTCGGGTTGGGAGTGGGTTACAGCATACTGCGGTGGCGGCACCACCGGTATTTCCTTCTCTTGGTGTGGCTCGTTCTCGCGCTCCTGCCGGGCATCCTCTCTCTCGCCGATTCGAACCCCCATTCGTCTCGCACGTTGGGCACCGTACCGGCCGTCTTTCTCCTGATAACGGCCCTCTGGGATCGCGCCTGGGTGACCTACGCCCCTCTGCTGACAGGGCAAAGGCGGCGGTATCTGTCAGTTGCGGTGGCGGTCATCCTGGCGCTGAGTTGCTGGAGCAATTTCGATACTTACTTCGACCGCCAGGCGGCTGATGAGTCCGTCTACTATGACTTCGATCTCATCCAGACCGAGGTGGGCCTTTACGTCAAAGCCCACGGGCAAGACAATCTGATGCTCGTCTCGCAGGCTCTCACCAATCATTCTGACCTCAAGTTCATCCCGTATGGGGTCCCGTTCACGGCTCTAGACCTCAATGAGCACCTACCTCTGCGGCAGGAGGTGGACAAGGACGTCATTTACGTGCTGGAATTGAGCCACACCTCCCTCGTTCCACGACTGCAGAGCCTGTATCCCGACGGGGATTACGTTGAGCATCTCGACCGATACGGTCGCACGATGTTCTATACATACAAGGTGGCGCGAGAGCAAGTCATGGCCACACAGGGTTTGCGGGCGGCGTACTATCAGGGACGTGACTGGCACGAACCGCCGGCTCTCGAGGAAGTGGACAGGGAGTTGGACTTCTCCTGGGATGAGCCTCCTCTGCCACCTCCTTTCTCCGCGCGCTGGCAAGGTTCCCTCTATGTGCCTGCCTATGGGTCCTATTCCTTCGTCATGGAAGCGACCGGCACGGCCACTCTTAGGGTGGGTGGAGAGCTAGAGCTCCTGGTAGACGGCGGCCGTGGCGAGGAGAGCATTGTCCTGCCGGCTGGATTTCATCCTATCGAGGTCGAGGTTGTGGAGGAGGGCGAAGGAGGGCGCCTTAGAGTGAGCTGGGTCAGGCCATGGATTGACGAGCGAGTCACACTTAAGGATGTGCTGTACGTGCCGGAGTTGTACGGCCACGGCTTGCTGGGCATGTACAGGCCTGGCACCACCTGGGAGGGGGAACCCGCCGTAGTACAACTCGATCCCTTCATCGCCCCCAACGACGTCCTGTCCGTGTCGTCGTATAGCATCGAGTGGCTGGGGAAGATCTATGTCCCCATCAGTGGGGCTTATGCCTTTGGCACTGTCTCGGACGACGGATCCTACCTCTATCTGGATGGGCAACTGCTGGTGGACAATGGCGGCCACCATGGCGATGTCTATCAAGAGGGACGCATCGGTTTGGAGGAAGGGTTTCACGACATTCGCCTCCTGTACTTCCAGGATGGTGGCGGCCGCAAGATCGAGTTGTACTGGACGCCTCCGGACAATCCCCACAGCCAGGTACCACCGGAGCAGCTGTTCCCTCCGGGCGCAGAGATGACTATCCCCCCACCGCTGCCTACCCCGGTGTCCGTTCCCCTGCCGGCTCCCCCGTCAGGGATCTCGGATATGGGCCGGGTGTCGTATGTAGGGAGCTGGGGCGATCGCGGCGACGGTCCTGGACAGTTCGTGGAACCCCGCGGGGTGTCAGTCAGTCTTGAAGGTGTAGTCTATGTGGCGGATACCGGCAACGCTCGAATTCAAGTCTTCGATGGAGGAGGCCAACTGCTTCGCCAGTTTGGAGAGGATGTGCTCGCCGAACCCTTCGATCTGGCCTTGGATCGGCATGGGCATGTGTACGTGGTTGATCCTGGGCATGACGCGGTATTTGTATTCTCTCCTGAGGGGGACTTGCTAGGTGAATGGGGAGAGGGCTGGTGGCTCTTCGATCCTCGAGGTCTGGACGTGGACAGGGATGGCTATGTTTACATCGCCAACACCGGGGGCAGCGTGGTGCTGAAGCTGTCACCGCAAGGCGAGGTGATCTCAGAATACGGCTCTTTGGGTTCCGGCGATGGGCAATTCGACCAGCCAACCGATGTGACTGTTGATGATGAGGGCAACCTGTACGTAGTGGACAACGAAAACATCAGGATACAGGTCTTGGACAGCGAGGGTCGCTATCTCAGGCAGTGGTCGATTTCACCGGCCAACACTTTTGACAGTCCCCACATCGTCTGGGGTATGAGTGGTCTTCTCTTCCTGACAGACCCCGAGATGGGACAGGTGTACGTCTACGACGAGCAGGGGAGGGTGGTCACCTTCTGGGGCGAGAAGGGTTCCCTGGACGGCCAGTTCAGCAAACCGATAGGTATTAGCTTTGACCAGCGCGTGTCGGTGTATGTGGCGGATACCTACAACCATCGAATCCAGAAGTTCGAACTTCACCGATAGGCAGCATCCCTAAGGTGCACAGTGATCAAGCCCATTTGACGAGCCCAGCACGGGCGCCCGTGCATGCCTACAACGCAAAGCTTCCCCGAGGCTCCGGAGGCGAGGAGCGAAAGAAGCGAATAAGCGGGGGCGAGCTGCCTTGACTAAGGGATGGCTGGGTCGGCCATCATGCCACTGGCACCGGGGACAAGACTCCATTGGGATTGGAGGGCTCGTTAATACCCACAATCGCACCTATGAGGGATCCCTGGCAAGGTGTTGGCACGAGAGCGCGAGGGTCAGGATTCCCTCGCTATGAAGAAGCTACATATCAGGCCGATGAAGGCGCTGATGCCATAGAGGCCGCCGATCCAATCCGACAGGACGGCAACAATGCACACGATCACCGCATTTCGGGCATGTCGCTTGACAGCAACATCCAGGAGGATGTTGACGACAAGATAGGCCACTACGCTCCCACAAGCGATGTCCAGGACGGCCGCTGCTATCAAGGCCGCTGGCCCGCCGTCCCAGAACCTCATCGACAGGTCGGCGGGCGCCCCACCGAGGAACATCAACCCGCTGTAGAACACCCCAGTCGCTGCAAGGACCGCAGCGATCCTCGGTAGAACCTTTTTCACCACTGATTCTTCGTCCTTGGCATGCGATTCTGCGTACCTTGGCCGGGCATGTGCCGGCCGACCTGGCGGATCGATTAGCTATTGTGGGGCTGTACGACTTTGGCTGCAAGTTCAGCGGTGCCGATGGCAACCCTTGCGGCTGTAGCGAGACGACAACCTCCCGCGGGCTTTCATGGCCCGCGGGAGGTTCGAGGAGGAAAAGAAGTGCTCGGTTGAGACCCCTTCAATGCCGCGCCTCCTCCGTCTTGTGGCTGGGCCGGAAGCCATGTGGACGGGAGTGCGCGGGGACAATGCGCCTGGCAAGCATTTCTATTCGATGACCTCGATGTGCTCTATCCACTTCACCCAGACGTTGCCGTACTGGTGTCGTGCCACCAGCCTGATGGGGTATCCATGTTCCTCGGGTAGCGTCTCTCCATTTACTTCGTAGGCCAGGAACACGCCTTCGGCTGTGGCGTCCTCCAGAGATAGCCTTCTCGAGTAGCCATCCCCGCCCGTGATCAGCACCTGCGACGCCTCGGGAGGTAGGCTGGCGTCCTCCAGAATGAGGCTCAGAGGCGTACCGGTCCACACTGCGTTGTCCCAGAAAAACCCAGCACAGATGAGGAGCACCTCTTCTGTCACCTGGGGACGAGTGAGCAGGTCCTCGTAACTCAGGCTCAAAGGATTTTCCACCAGTCCGTCGACCACCAAGCGATACGTGTCGATGTCGTACTCCACTGGTCGCCCAGTTCGATTGAGATCCTCAACGGCGGTGATGGGTAAGGTGGTGTTGTCCACCTCGGAGGGGTGCATGTGTATGATGTCCAGCGGAGGCTCACTGCGCTCAACTGTTGGCTCGGGCGTGGGCGTCGCCGGTGGCGAGTTCTCTGCGGTTGCTTGCGATTCATCCTCCACTACGGGTGGAGTCATGTCCGGCCCTTGAGGGGTAGAGCTCATCGGGGACGAGCAGGAGACAACGGCTAGAAGTAGTAGAGCGGCAATCAATATGCGTTTCATGTTTGCTTCTCCCTTTGGCGCGCGGTTGAGCGATAGTAGTCTACGTGATTCATGGTAATCATAACATATCGGAGGAACTTTGTCCATTTTATGCGTGCCCTGGGACGGTGCCCTCGACATGGTACCGGTGCCTCCAGCTGCGAATCTCACGTCGTTTTTCCACACGCTGCTGTGCACCGTTGACAGGGCGCAGCAAAGTAAGTAGAATGACAGGCATATGCTTGGCGGGGAAGGGAGTAGAGCAATGCTGCGCAAGGGCCTCATTGTGCTTGGCATAGTCGTTGGTAGCATCATCGCCCTACTGCTCGCAGCAGTTCTCGTCGGAGGCTCGCTGTTCATCCAGCGCACTTTCCCGACCATCGACGGCAATGTAGAGGTGCCCGGGCTCCATTCCAAGGTGGAGGTGTACCGGGACGAATGGGGCATACCTCACATCTATGCCCATGATGCAGAAGACCTCTTCTTTGCCCAAGGGTATGTTACGGCGCAGGATCGGCTATGGCAGATGGAGATGAACCGTCGCATCGGCAGCGGTACCTTGTCGGAGGTGCTCGGCGATGCCACGTTGGACGATGATCGCTTCATTCGGACCCTCGGCTGGAGACGGGTGGCGGAGATGGAGGCCGATAGCCTTGAGGGCGAATCGAAGGCCTTGTTGGAGGCTTATGCGGCCGGGGTCAATGCCTTCATAGAGAGCCATCGTGGCAGCCTGCCACTGGAGTTCACCATTCTGGGCTTTGAGCCGGAACCCTGGACCCCCCCCGATAGCATCTCGTGGGCCAAGGTGATGGCCTGGGATCTGGGGGGAAACTGGGAAGCGGAGTTGCTGCGGGCTCAGCTCATTGAGGCAGTGGGAGAGGAAAAGGCTGCGGAGCTGGCCCCGCCATATCCTGATGATGCGCCCCTCATCGTGCCGCCGGAAGTGGGCGGATATGGGAGCTTGGACCTTGAGGAGGCGCTGGCGCGCTACGCGCCGCTGAAAGAGCTTCTGGGGGCAGGACGGCCCGTCCTGGGCAGCAATAACTGGGTCGTGGATGGCACCAAGTCGGCCACTGGGATGCCGCTTCTGGCCGATGACACGCACCTTCCACTGAACCTCCCGTCCATCTGGTACGAAGTGCATCTCGTGGGTGGTGGCTTCAACGTAGAGGGCTACTCTTTCCCTGGTGTTCCGGCGGTGGTAATTGGTCACAACGAGGACATCGCCTGGGGGGTGACTAACGCCAATCCGGATGTGCAGGACTTGTACATCGAGAAGATCAACCCAGACAACCCAGACCAATATGAGTATCAGGGGCGGTGGCTGGACATGGAGATCATCGAAGAGGTGATCGAAGTCGATCGGAAGGAGCCCGTCGTCGAGAGGGTGCGCTCGACCCATCATGGGCCTGTCATCAACTCTGTTGTCGAGGATCTGACCGACGTCCTGGCCTTCCGCTGGACTGCGTTGGAACCCAATCGCGTGGTCGAGTCCCTGCTCATGCTCAATCGGGCCAGCAATTGGGATGAGTTCCGAGCTGCTCTTGCACTATGGGCGGTTCCCTCGCAGAACTTCGTTTACGCCGATACAGAGGGCAACATCGGCTATCAGACGCCCGGGCTTATCCCTACTCGCGTCGAAGGACACACGGGCCTGCTCCCCGTGCCGGGCTGGACGGGAGAATACGAATGGCAAGGGTACATCCCCTTCGAGGAGCTACCCTCTGTCTCGAATCCCTCCACGCATTTCATCGTCACCGCCAACAACAAGGTGGTGGGCGATGAGTATCCCCATGTTCTGGCGTATGATTTCGCCGTTGGCCATCGGGCCGAGCGGATCACCACCCTGCTTGAGGAGAAAGATGCCCTCTCGATTGATGATTTCCAACGCATCCACGGCGACACGTACTCCATCCCTGGCGAAATCTTCACCCCCTACATCTTGGAGATTGAGCCCAGAGGCTTCCTCGAGGAGAGGGCCCTGAATGAGATCGAGCCTTGGGACTGCCATAACGATGCAGACAGCACCGGGGCTGCCATCTTTGAGGTGTTCTATCGGGAACTGGCGAAGAACACCTTCGGGGATGAGCTGGGCGAGGAACTCCTGGCCGAGTACCTTGGCGCCGCGACTTGGCATGAGATCGCTTTGGAGAGCATGATCGAGGAGGCCGACGACCCCTGGTTCGATGACGTCACCACGCCAGAGAGGGAAAGCCGGGACGATATCGTCGAGCGGGCCTTTGCTGATGCCTGCGACTACCTAGGCAACAAGTTGGGGGATGTGCCTCATACGTGGAAATGGGGACGCCTGCACGGGATAACCTTTGTGCATCAGCCTCTAGGCCGGTCAGGCATCCCGGTTCTGGAGGCAATCGTCAACCGAGGCCCCGTCGACGTTGGCGGCTCTGGCTATACCGTGAACGCGGCCAGCTACGACGCAGACAAGCCTTTCGCCACGGCTCATGGTGTCTCTCAGCGGCTGATCGTAGACTTGAGCAACTTCGAAAACTCCTTGAGCACCCACACGATTGGACAGTCGGGGTTGCCCTTCCATAGGCACTACGACGACATGATTCCCCTGTGGCAGGGTGTGAAGTACCACCCTCTGCCCTGGTCCAAGGACGGAGTGGAGCGGAACCGCGAGGGGTTGTTAATCCTGACGCCTTAATAGGCGGACGTTGGCACCACAAGGACTATCTATGAAGCGAGACGCCCGGCTTCTCTGGCTGCTGATCCTGGCCGCCCTGG
>CAZBJW010000224.1:4931-7404 GCA_964492135.1 uncultured Anaerolineales bacterium | reverse complement strand
GCCCAGGGCCTTCTTGAGAGGCAGGGCCAGATTCCACGCGTCGTCTACGACGTCGAATTCCTTGACACGATCATAACTGCCTGCTCCTCGATCATAAAGGAAGGCCACCGCCCTCGGACCCAGGTAGGCTCCTTCGGTCATGACCAGGAGCCAATAGAAGAAGCCTGCCACAAGGGCAAGCAAGAGCACCAGCGGGATCGCGACTGTCATACTGCGGTCGCCAGTGCCGTCACCATCATGGCGGCCATGGTGGCTGCTTGGACCCGTCTGAGGTACCCCAACGCATCTCCAGTAGCGAGCAGCGCGGGCTGCAACAGGAGCTGCGGCAATAGGAGCAGACCAACGCCCCCCGCCAGTATGGGTTGTTTGATGGCCACCAGCATGGCGGCCGCTGCTACCTGTGCCAGGCTCAGCAAAGCAGCGCCGCGGGATATGCGCCCTCTACCCAATAGCTGGTACGAGTGGAAAGCGAAGGCATAGATGGCAGCCATGGCCAAAGCCTGAGCCATCACGCCTAGTTCACCGCCCACCGAGCCGAGACCTCGAAAGGTGGCATATCCCAACAGCCAGGGGAGGCCACCAAGGAAGCAACTCCCAAGAGCGAGACCCATGCCTTCCCGTGAGCGGCGCAGGACCACACCAAGCCCCGCAATCGCCAAAGCCACAACCGTCATCAACAGAGTCCCGCCACCCAACAGGGTGGAGACCAGCAACGCCAGTAGCGAGTTGAAGGCGAGACCCAGCACGAGGTATCCCTTCTGCGGCCACACGGTGGAGCGCCACCAAACGCTCCTTTTCCCCAGAAACTCGGAGAATCGAGCACTGGCGGAACCAGGCGAGGTGTAAGGAAGCGCTGGGGCGGCAGCCTTCCTCGCGGGATTGCCATTCGGTTTGCTCTCTACCGACCATAGGTCGGGAGCAAACAGTGACCAGACCGACCCCAGCAGTGAGTCTGCCAACACCACAGCCAGCAGCAGAGCCACAGCCGCACGCCAGTTGAGTTCCAGCGCGCCTGAGGCCACCGCTCCGCAGAGGACGGCCCAGGCTGGCCCCAACCACGTCCGCGACCCAGCCGATCTCACCTGGAGGGTGAGCAATCGTCCCTGCACGACTTCGCCGCTCGGTTTGTCCATGGCCATCAATACCCTTGACCGACTCGCTTGACAGAATCATTATAGCACAAAGGATGGCACTTCCCAACGCGAGTTGACCTCTTGCGCGGACCAATCGGCAGTGCTAAAATGCGGAGCAGGCTCGAGCCACATTGAGAAGGAAGCCAGTATGCGTCTCCCTCTCCACAGCAGGCCCATCTCCCAGCACCCCGTATCTCAGACGGAAAGAGCTGCGCCACCCCGCCAGGGCTCAGGAGCGAAAGGCAGCCAGGCTGCTGCCGCCTGGCGGGTGTTGCCCATGGTGGCCCTCGTGCTCTTGTTCGTCCTGGCGTTCATCCTGAGGGCCTGGGGAACTCGGTTCGGCCTGCCCGAGGCTTTCTACCACCCCGACGAACACGCCATCGTGGAGCGAGCCACGGGGATCCTCCGCACCGGCGACTACAGCCCCCATTGGTTCAACTATCCCTCGGCCTACATCTACGTCCAGGCCTTGACCTATATCCCGTACTTCCTCATCTCCGCAGCGCGGGGCTTCGGTAACTCCATCCCCGCCACGGCGCCGTACGGGTTCTACTTCGCGGGACGATTGATGACCGCCCTCGTCGGAGCCCTAACCGTGCCTCTGGTGTACGTGCTGGGCAAGAGGATGTTTGGCCGCAGCACGGGCGTCGTCTCAGCAGCGCTCGTGACCTTCTCGCTGCTCCACGCTGTCCACTCCCACTATGTGACTACGGACGTGCCCATGGCGTTCCTGGTGACGCTGTCCCTGCTGTTCGGCTATCTGGCCTTGCAGAAGGCTGAGCTGAGGTACACCCTCCTCGCCGGGCTCTTCGCCGGGCTGGCAACCTCGACCAAATATCCGGCTGCCGTCGCCATTCTTCCCGTGCTGCTGGTCCAGTTGGTGGCTGTGCGATGGACGGACTGGGGCGTCCTTGGTCAGCGCCTCGGCCTGGCCGTGGGGGCCTTCCTGGCCGGCTTCTTCCTGGGCACCCCTTACGCCATCCTGGAAGTGAACACCTTCGTCGTGAGCCTGGCTTCAGTTCTGGGCCATTATGGCGCCGGTCAACCCGGATTCGAGGGCTCCGCCACCTGGATGTGGTACCTGGGACAGATGCTGACCGGTCCAGACGCCCTGGTGGTGGCCGTTGCTCTCGGTGGCATTCTGTGGGCCATGGTCAAGCACACGTGGGGGGACCTGCTGTTACTGTCCTTCGTGATTCCCTACTACCTGGTCGTATCGGCCTGGCCCACGAGATTCGAGCGCAACCTGGTAGTCCTCATTCCGTTCCTCGCCGTCCTGGCAGCTCGCTTCTGGGTGGAGGCAGTCTCATGGATGGCGCGGAAGTGGTCAGGGGTACGCC
>CAZBJW010000224.1:0-4921 GCA_964492135.1 uncultured Anaerolineales bacterium | reverse complement strand
CGCTGGTGGTGGTGGCGATTGCCGTGCCCCTGTGGGCGATAGTAGCCTTCGACGACGCGATCGCCCAAAGGGATCACCGTACGGTGGCTGCGGAGTGGGTGAACGCCAACGTTCCTGCGGGATCGAGAATCGTCATCGAAGTCTTCTCCATCCCGCTGGAGGCGGGCCGGTTCGACGTGTCACAACTGGTGCGTATTGACAGCGAGGACCTCGACTGGTACCGGGAGGAGGGAATCGAGTACGTGATCGTCAGCGATGGCCACTGGCAGGTCCTGTTCGCACATCCTGAGCAGTACGCAAGGGAGATCGAGACCTACCATGACATCGTTGACAGCTCTGTGGTAGTTCAGGAGTACCATCCGGACATCCCTTGGCCGCTGAGACACAGCTATCTCACCATCCCCGTCTATCACTTCCCCGAGGTGCTGATTCTGAAGTTCGACTAGCCACGCACTGGCTGCGCATCGGACTGGGTGGCGAGAAGAGTAAACTGGCCGTCGCGGGCGATCGACGCGTCTGCCAAACAGGCACCCCTAGGGCAGCACCCGAAGGGGCGAGCGGTCATGCTAGCGAATCCACCGACGCCAACAGGAATGACGACCGACAAGCCGCTGTCCAACCTGGCCATGTCGCGGCTTCCCGCGCTCTCGGTCCTCGGCGTGTTCTCGCCCGTGCTGCTCACCGCACTGCTATTTCGGGTGCTGCGTCTGGTCAGCGAACCGCTGTTTGCTTCCCTTCAGACGTACCCCTTGATGGGCTTCGTCGTCTACGTGGCTTCAGTCTGGGTAGTGATCGGGCTGGGATGGAGCTGCTTGCGCGGCAGAGGTGTCACGTGGAGAGACCTGGGCTTCACCAACTTCCACCTGCGAGACCTGGCCTGGGCCGCAGGCGCCGCATCGGTGGCGGTCTTCATTGCCTTCCCAGCGTCGCAGCTGCTTTCTGACCTCCTGAGATTGGCCCCTATCCGAGGGATGAACTACCGTCTTGATAACCCGACCAATGCAATGATTGCCGTCCTGGTCTGCACTCTGTCCGGCCCGCTGGGCGAGGAGATTCTCTATCGCGGCTTCTTGCTGGGCTTGCTGTGGGCCAAGCTGGGGCGGGCCTGGCCGGCTGGGGTTCTGGGTACGCTGATCTTCGCCGTGCTGCACGTCCCCGGTTTTGGGCTGAGGGGCGCCCTCTACATCCTTTTCTCGACGCCGCTGCTGGTCACGCTCTTCCTGTGGCGGCGCAGCGTCTACCCGCCGTACGCTATGCACGTGATCAACAATACCTTCGCCTACGTACTGGTGCCGCTGCTATTCGCATGACGTAGAGACCGGCCGCTGTACTGCAGATGCGCGTTGGTGCGACCCCCACGCACAGGTCCGCCCATTCACGGTTCTAACGCCGCCACCCTTGAGTGCAACCCAGCGCCAGTCCACCCCCGGGACGCGGAGCAGAGAGTGATCGATTCATGTGCCTAGCTCCACACGCCGCAGCCGGAGGCTATTGCTCACCACAAAGATCGAACTGAAGGCCATGGCTGCAGCTGCCATCCACGGTACCAGCAGGCCCAGGGCGGCGATGGGAATGCCCGCCGTGTTGTAGGCGAAGGCCCAGAAGAGATTGCCCTTGATGGTCCCCATGGTCTTTCTACTCAGCTCCATCGCCTCAGGCACGCCGCGCAAGTCTCCCCTCATGAGGACGATGTCCCCGACCTCCATGGCCACGTCCGTGCCGGTGCCGATGGCGATACCGATGTCCGCCTGGGCGAGAGCTGGTGCATCGTTGATCCCATCGCCGACCATGGCCACCACGTGCCCTTCCTCTTGTTGCTTCTTCACCTCCGCTGCCTTGTCTTCGGGCAAGACCTCGGCCAGTACCCGGTCGATCCCCACCTCATCCGCGATGGCATGGGCCGTGCGTGCGTTGTCCCCACTGATCATCACCACCTCAAGACCCATCCCCTGCAGCCGTTTCACGGCCGCCTGTGAGCCCTCCTTCGTGGTGTCTGCCACGGCGATGATGCCTTCTACCCTGCTGTCCATGGCCAGGAGCACTGTGGTTTTACCTTCAGCCTGCAGTCGTTCGACATCATCCTTCGCCTGACCAAGGTCAATCTCGTGCTCCTGCATCAGTCTGAGGTTGCCCACGAGCACTCGCTGCCCATCCAGTGAAGCCGTGATCCCCTGACCCGCAACGGCCTGGAACTCCCGAGGCTCGTCCAGCGGCAGCCCTCGTTGCTCGGCGGCGTGCACCACGGCTTCGCCCAGGGGGTGCTCCGACACCCGCTCGGCGCTGGCGGCAAGACGCAAGACTTCGTTCTCCTCCAGAGCGCCATTGGTGACCACGTCTGTCACCCGGGGCTCTCCTTGCGTTATGGTCCCGGTCTTGTCCAGTACCACCGTGTCCAGGGTCCCCGCCCTTTCCAGACTCTCACCGCTCTTGATCAGGATGCCCCGCTCCGCACCCTTGCCGGTGCCGACCATCACCGCCGTAGGGGTGGCCAGACCGAGGGCGCAGGGGCAGGCGATGACCAGTACTGCCACCATGTTGATCAGGGCCCTCTCCAGGCCGATGCCAGCTACGAAGTACCAGCCCAGGAAGGTGAGGAATGCAGCCCCAATGACCGCTGGAACGAAGATGCCAGCCACCCTGTCGGCCAGCCTCTGCACCGGTGCCTTGCTGCCCTGCGCCTCCTGCACCAGACGAATGATCTGAGCCAGCACCGTGTCCTTGCCAACCTTGACGGCCTGGAACTTGAAACTGCCCATCTTGTTGATGGTAGCCCCTATCACCTCGTCGCCCACATCCTTGCTTACGGGCAAGCTCTCCCCAGTAATCATGGACTCGTCCACGGCCGAACGACCTTCCACCACCGCGCCGTCAACCGGTATCTTCTCCCCGGGCCGCACGATGACCACATCGCCCACCTGGACATCCTCGACAGGGACGTCCAACTCCTGCCCGTCGCGAATCACTCGCGCACTTCTGGCTCGTAGGCCTATCAACCTCTTGATGGCCTCTGACGTCTGACCCTTGGCCTTCGCTTCCAGATACCTGCCCAGGACGATGAGGGTGATGATCATGGCCGCCGTCTCGTAGTAGACGTGCCCGGCGAACAGGAAAGTCGCTGCCAGGCTATAGAAATAGGCTGCGGAAGACCCCATCGCGATCAGGGTATCCATGCCAGCACTCCACTGCTTCAGCGACTTCCAAAATCCTCTGTAGAACTGCCAGCCAACATAGAACTGCACCGGGGTGGCCAGAGCGAGCAAGATGTACTGCCGGAACGGGAAAGCGGGTATGAGGCCTAGATCGGTGCCCATGGACAGCAGAAACGTAGGTATAGTGAAGATCAATCCCATGATCAGCAGACGGCGCTGCCTGTTGATTTCCTCCTCTCGGGCCCGCGCCTCCACATCTTCCGCCTCTACCTCATCCTCCAGGACGATCACCCCATATCCGGCGTCCTCTACAGCCTTGGTCAACGTACGCAAGTCGACGACGGCCGGGATGTATTCAACTGTCGCCCTCTCCGTCGCCAGGTTTACGTTGGCCTCGAGAACACCGTCCACCTTCCGCAAGGCACGTTCGACGTTTTGTACACAGTTGGCGCACGTCATGCCGGTGATCGGCAGTTCCACCCTGGCGGTGGCGACACCGTATCCAACATCCTTGATCGAATTGACGAGGCCCTCGCCCGTCACCAGCCCTGGATCGTAGGTCACAACGGCCTTCTCGCTCGCCAGGTTGACCCTGGCCTGGCTCACGCCCTCGACTTTACCCAGACTCCGTTCTATGGTCAGGGCGCAGTTAGCGCAAGTCATACCCGTGACCGGTAGTGTCACCTCTTTCTCCGCCATCCTTTCACCTTCCTCCAGGGCAAATTTAGGCCCTGCAGCTGAGAGGTCTCGTCTCAGCGCACTCTCACATGGCCGCTGGGTAACCTATCTCCTTCAGCAGCCTCTCCACCTGGGCCAGGATCCCCTCATCCTCATACACCACGGCCACCTCTTTGGCCTCCAGGTCGGCCTTCACGTCCAACACACCAGACACCGCACCTACCTCCCGCTCAATGGTGGCCACGCAGTGGCCGCACGAGATGTTGGGAACGCGATAGGTCTTACTCGACATTTCAATCCTCCAGCTGAGCTCGCTGAACCAACGCGCATCACCTGCCCGCCCAGTGAGCAACGGGCCCCGTCACCGACCACCAGGCCCCCTGGTGCGGGCCGCTATAAGCTACTGGCAGTCTCAAACACCTCGACCAGTTCGCCGATCACCCTTTCTCGCTCTTCGGCTTCCTCCCCCCTTATCGCAGTGGTCACACAGGTCTCCAGATGCTTCCGGAGCATGAGCTGATTCACCCTGTCTAGCGCATGCTGCACTGCAATGCTCTGCATGATCACATCGATGCAGTACTCGTCCTTCTCCACCATACGCTCTATACCCCGGACATGCCCCTGGATGCTCCTCAACCGGTTCACCACTTCCCGCTTGGTTCGTTCCTCCATTACTCCTCTCCCGTGCCCCACCCCATGGGGGAGGGGGTCATATTTTTATTATACCGCAATTCATCGTGCTTGTCAAGCTTGACAATCCCGCACAGGTATGTTACAATTGTAATCGGACGTGAGAAAGCGTCCAGGGGGACACATTCGTGGGTCCTCATTACCTTAACAAGCAGACTAGTCTCGGGCGAGCAAGGGGACCGCCGCTGGGATGCATGTCCCAGAGGAACTTCCCGACTCCCGGCCCCGATGGGCAAGGTCACTGGGCGAAACAGTAAGTCCAGGCAGGATCATCCTGACGACAACTGCAACAGAGAACATGCCAGCCAACAGGGATCCAGCTTTGGCTGTTTCTTGTCGGTGATGGGTGAAAAGGTGGTGTAAGAGACCACCAGCGTCGTCGGTGACGACGGCGGCTAGGCGAA
>CAZBJW010000223.1:0-7415 GCA_964492135.1 uncultured Anaerolineales bacterium | reverse complement strand
CGGTTAGCCCAACAGGGCGTGCCCCTGCTGGTGGTACCAACATCGACCAGATTGTCTTCGTCATCGGCGTCGTGCACGCTGACTTTGACCCTGCTCACGACCTCGTCGCCCAGCTTGGCCCTCATCTCCTCCTGGGTTATGGCCCGGTGCGTGCCTCGGCCGATCACGACCTCGATGTCCTCGTCACCGATGCCTAGCCTGTTCAGCTCGTTGATCAGCGGCAGCGCCACCAAGTCCACGGACGATGGTCGCGTCTGATCCTCACTGATGATCACCGCCGTCCTGGTTTCCAGCGCACCGATGACCTCGGACAAGGGAGCCATGCCAACGGGATTCTCAAGCCCTTCTCGGAGCAGGGCCTCCACATTCGCCGCAGCAGGCACATCACGCGGTTCGCTCATGGCCAGCAGGTCCCAGCCATCCGCTAGATCGAAGGTCAGAGGTTGACCATTGTAGTATCCTTTTCCCTGGGCTGCCATCGTGCGTGCACCTCCATCGCATGAAGTTGACTATTCTACTCTAATTATCGCACAGCCGACGCCGAAAGGCAATCGCCGAACCGCCGGACGGGTGCAGTAAGGGACATGGCTCAACTGGCGTCCCTCATCTCTCCCGCCGGCTACTACTCCTCCATCGGGAAGCGTGGCAGAACCACGGCTCCCTCCGCCACCGGCACCTTGTCCCCGACCACGAGTTCCCGCTTGTCCTTCTCCAGTAGCGCCTTGTCGCTGGGGGGCAGGGGGAATATCCTGAGCTCGGCGCCTTCCTGGGTGTGCCTCTCGTTCACATAGGCCATCCCCAGCTGATATCCATCTACGTCAAGGGCGCAACTCGTCACGGCGCCGATATACCCGCCTCTCCGTGTCACAACGACGTCGCCAGGCCTGACGGCCCTGACGCCCTTCGCCGTCATGCGAAAGCGGATGATCTCCATCGTTCGCCTGGCCTCTCTCTCCAGGTGAGCCTGACGGCCTACGAAGTACGGCTTATGCAGCTTGACATAGGGAGCGAAGCCAGCTCCGGTTGGCGAGATGTCGTGCTCCCCTGCCAACTCATGGCCGTACAACGGCAGTCCAGCCTCCGTCCTAGTCGAATCTCGCGCGCCAAGCCCTGCTGGCTTAATACCCAGGTCTTCCCCTCTTTCCAACAGCAGATTCCACATCTTGGGCGCATCATCGGGATGGAGATACAGCTCATAGCCGAGATCCTCGCCCGTGTAGCCAGTCCGAGACACGATAACATCAATTCCTGCTAACTCGGTCTCCATGAACTCGGTGCGCGTAATCCTTGCTAGCGTGTCCTTCAGCCTGGAGTCGTCCGTCAATCGCTGAAGTATCGCCAAGGAATTGGGCCCCTGCAAGGCCATGTCCACAAGCCGATCCTCGCCAGAAGAGGGGTCTTTCAGATCTCTGACGGTTACCTGGCCGTCTATCTCCTTGTCTGGGCACTCGCGGTCTATCAGATACTGTCGCGAGTTGACCGCGCGAAGCCAGGCCAAGTCCTTCTCAGCGTTGGCCGCATTCACCACCACCATGTAACGGTCAGCGGAGCGGCGATAGACCATGATATCGTCGATGACCCTTCCATCGGGGTCAAGAAGGTACGAATAATGAGATTGGCCATCCTCGAGCCAACGGACGTAGTTGGTCGTCACCACGTCCAAGAAACTGGCAGCATCGTCGCCCGAGACCTCCAACACGCCCATGTGGGCCACATCGAATAGACCGGCAGTTTCCCGAACGGCCCGATGCTCCTCCAGCACCGTGCTATACCACAACGGCATCTCCCAGCCAGCAAAAGGTACGATCTTCTTGGTCAGCTTGCGGTGCTCCGCGTACAAAGACGTCCGCCTGGGCTCGCCTTGCTGCTCCTCCCATAGGAACTCTTCCTTCTGCCCTTGGGGTCTCAGGCTGTGCAAGCTCCTCTCCCCCACGAAATAGGGTTGGGAAAGATGGAAAAGACGAGCATTTCCAGCCTCGAACAACGAAATCCCGTCCGGTCTTGCCTCCCCGTCGCAGTAAGACGGCAGGCCAGCTTCCATCCGCAGAGCTTCCCTCGCCGCCAGCCCCGCAGGCTTCGCACCAGAGTCCACCAGCAGCTTCCACAGCTCCGCCACCATGTCGGGGTGCACGACTAACTCGTACCTCGGATTGCCATCGCCATATCCGTTGCGATGCACCCAAGCCGCTATGCCGCTGATGTCGCCCTGCCAGAAGTGACCCCCCTCCGGGACCGGCCCTGGGCATCCGGCCCTGGACAATACGTCCCCAGAATCTGGCCCGTGCAAGGCCAGAGCCACTCGACGAGAGGCCTCATCAGTAATCTCACCGAGGTCTTCCACGACAGCGGGACCTTGCACCTTACGGAAGATGTCCTCGTTGTCAAAAACGACGTAACCGTCCGATAAGCCGCGAAGCCAGGCCTTGACCTTTTCAGTGTTGGCGGCGTTGGTGAGCAGCAGGAATTTCTCGGATCCTCGCTCATCTCCAGGCAGGCACAGGATGGACACGTCGTCAATCACGCGTCCATCTTTGTCCAGGAGAAAGGAGCGTTGACTACGACCCGGACTCAAGTTCGCCACATTGTTGGTGCTCGCCTCCTGCAGAAAAGGCCTGGCCCGCTGGCCGCTCACCTCCAGCACTCCCATGTCCGTGAGATCGAAGAGTGCGACCGACCGCCTAGCGAACTCCAGTTCCTCTTCTTGCCCTACAAAGTGAAGGGGTACCTTCCAACCGTGCAACTCACCAAGCTCGGCTCCCAGCCTCCGATGTTCGTCCAAGAGTCTACTGGCCTTCGCAGATGAATTCTTCGGCAGCCAGAAGTAGTGCGGATATCCGTCCCGACGTGTGTCCCTCTCAGCCCCAGCCCGTTCTGCCAGCTTGGCCACGCGGCGTTTCATCTCCTCAAGTATCTCAAGCTCTATCTTGCCGCGCGGCAGCTCCCCTGTAAGGCCTACATATTGGAAGGGCTTGATGCTGACCAGCACACGATGGATGATTTCCGCCAGCTCCTCCATATCCTCCGGGCCCAATCCCCTTTGGGTGACCCAGGGCGTACCCAGGCGGATGCCGCTAGCGTCGGCCGCGCTCTCATCGCCAGGGATGGTATTCTTGTTCGTCACGAGCCCGCACAGCTCCAGAACGCGGGCTGCAATCTCGCCCTTGATGGGGAAGCCAGTATCCGTCTCGATGGCATTTAGATCTATCACCAACAGGTGTGTGTCTGTCCCTCCGTAGGCCAACCTCAACCCACGCTTGCGCAATTCCTCTGCCAGCACCGCCGCGTTCTTCACAATCATCTCCTGGAGATGCTTGAACTCCTCTCTCTGAGCCAATTTGAACGCTACGGCCATGGCTGCGAACTTGTTGACGTGCGGACCGCCCTGCTCACCCGGGAAGACGGCACTGTCTATCAAGCGTGCCTTCTCCTCATCGGTGGTCATGATTACCGCCCCGCGTGGCCCACAGAGCGTCTTGTGGGTGGTGAAAGTGACGACGTCTGCATAGCCTATGGGAGTCGGGTAGACGCCACCGATGACCATTCCCGCAGGATGAGCGATGTCGGCGAATAGAATACATCCGCCGGGGACAGCATCGGCTATCTCCCTGAACCTGGCCCAATCGGGTGCCCATGGGTAGGAGGTGTAGCCAACAATGATCATCCTCGCTCGGTGCTCGACGGCGAGCCTCATGATCTCATCGTAGTTCAGTAGCTCGGTAGCCCTGTCGACTTCGTAGGAGACGATATTGTAGTTCTTTCCCGAACGGTTGTACTCGCTGCCGTGAGTAAGGTGCCCGCCATGGGGCAACGCCATACCCATCACCGTGTCGCCGGGTCGGACGAAGGCATCGTACACGGAATTGTTCGCCGCTGCCCCAGAGAGGGGTTGAACGTTGACGTGGATCTGATCCGGCCCTATGGCCTCGGTGGCGAAGCACTCGGCACACCGTCTGCGCGCCAGGGTCTCCACAAAATGAACGTAGTCGCACCCTTTGTAGAATCTTCGATCGCCGTAGCGCCGGTAGTACGCCAGTTGGTGATCGAAGTCGACCAGTAACTTCTCGTCGTCTCTGGTCATGCGCAGCGGTGGATACCCCTCGGCGTAGACATTGGTGAAGACGGAACCCAGCGCTTGGCGAACTGGCAAGGAGCAGAAGCTCTCGGACGGAATCAAGATCAGCCTTCTGGCTTGCCGCTCCTCCTCGAAGCCGATGATCAGATCTATGTCGGGATCTACCTCCGAGATTTCTTTTCGGATCAAGAAGTCCTTCATAGCCTTCACCGCATTAACTCCCTGTGCACTATCTCTCCCCACGATCCGGGCAGTTCACGCCGATTCTGCGGTAGAGCATTCGAAGCGACCCCGCCGCCAAATCGCTAGTCTTCTATGACACGCCAATACTTCATCTCCTCCTCCATCCGATCCTTCATCTTCTCCGCCAGGGTCTCCGGTAATTTAATGTAAACCGCCTTGGCGTCAACAGCCACGCTACCGTCCTCTAGACGAAGTTCACCAACCCCCTCGACAGTTCGACTGCGCGCTCGGGTGAGCTTACCCATCAGTGCAAGCTCCTGGCCGATGGGCACCGGCTTTCGAAATCGTATTTCCGCCTTGGCGGTCATCATCCACGGCGTATCAGCCAGTTCCATGGCCGCCCTGCCTATCACCTCATCCAGCAAGGCGAAGGTTATCCCTCCGTGCAGGACGCCGGGATAACCTTGGTGCTCCTCCTGAGGCGTGAAGTGAGCCCATACACGTTCTCCATCGCTCTCGAAGATGATCTTCAAACCTATGGGGTTCTGCATCCCGCAGACGAAGCACATCCGCGAGTTGGGCTGTCGCTGTGTCATACGTGGTCCTTTCTGCTACGCCCCCCACCGCACAGTGGGTTCAAGTGCAGACGTCCCTGGCCTAGCGGTACCTACCCAACACCAGGCACGCGTCTTGCCCACCCAGACCGAAGGAGTTGCTGAGGGCTACATTCACCTCCGCCTTGCGGGCCACATTGGGAACGTAGTCCAGGTCACATTCAGGATCGGGGGTTTCGTAGTTGATCGTGGGATGGATGATGCCATGCTCGATAGTCAGAGCGCAGACGATGGTCTCTACCGCCCCGGCTCCGCCGAAGAGATGACCGATCATGGACTTGGTGGAGCTAACAGGCACATGGTAGGCATGGTCTCCGAAGACCTTCTTGATCGCCAGCGTCTCCATGGCATCGTTGAGGATGGTCGATGTACCATGAGCGTTGATGTAGTCCACTTCCTCAGGCTTCAAGCCAGCATCCTGCAAGGCCCAGCGAATCGCCCGCGCGGCACCCTCCGCCTCTGGATCGGGGGCGGCCAGATGGTGGGCGTCTGAGGTTGCAGAATAGCCCAGCACTTCAGCATAGATGTGTACGTCTCTCTTCAGAGCATGTTCGAGATTCTCAAGGATCAGGATGCCGGCGCCCTCGGAGCAGACAAAGCCGTCGCGATCCCTGTCGAAGGGCCGCGATGCCTTCTGAGGCTCATCGTTACGGGTAGAGAGCCCCCGCATGGCGGAGAAGCCAGCCAATCCTATTTCGGTACTGGAGCTCTCCGTCCCTCCGGCGACCACCACTTGAGCGTCTCCTCGACGAATCACCTCAGCGGCTTCTCCCACCGCCTGCACGCCGGCCGCACAGGCCGTAGTCACCGTGTTGTTGTAGCCCTTGATCCCGAATTGATGGCAAACATGGAAAGCCGCCATATTCGGCGGCATAGTGACCAGATAGAAGGGTGAGACCCTTCTCCCCGCGTCTAGGTTGCGAACCGCCTCGACTGTGGCGTCTAGGCCTCCTACAGCCGTTCCTATCAAAACGCCCACCTGCCCCGCATCGATATCCTCCATCCGGAGACTCGCGTCGTCCAAGGCGTCCTTCGTGGCAGCCACGGCGAACTGGCTGAAGCGCCCCATGCGGCGCGCTTCCTTGAAGTCGATATAATCAGTCGGATCGAAGCCTTTGACTTCCCCGGCGATCTTCGTAGGGTAGTCGCTGGCATCTACCTGCGTGATGAGGTCAATACCCGACCGGCCGGCTAGGAGGCTGGCCCATGTCTCGTCGATATTCAACGCCAATGGAGTAATGGCTCCCATCCCGGTGATCACGACTCGGTGCCGCATTGTCAACCGAGCCAAGAGGTCATCCAGGTCGGCCTCATCGAAAGCCAGTTCGCCAGAGCCCTCGCTCTCCAGGGCTTCGAGCTGTTTCCGCAAGGCTATCCTCACATCGGAGGGAAGATGTTGCAGTCTCTGTCTGACAGTGGACATGTACCACTCCTCGTATCTTGCCCGACACACCTTCAGCTCGAGAGGTTGATTTGAGCAAGACCTTCTTTGATGCCCTCAAGCATTCCGCCTTCCACCGCTCGTCTGGCTGCGTCTATGCCATTCTTGATGGCCTTGGCGGTTGAGCGGCCATGGCCCACCATGACCACTCCATTCACGCCCAAGAGAGGCACTCCTCCGACCTCACTGTAGTCCAGAACCCTTCTAGCCCTGGTGAACGCCGGTCTTGCCAGCATGCCCCCTAACCTCGTCAGCGGGCTGCTCCTGATCTCATCACGCACGACACCGAACAGGAACCTGCTCAGGCCTTCCGAAAGCTTGATTATGACATTGCCTGTCAGCCCATCAGTGACCACTACATCAGCCAGGCCCAATGGAAGGTCCTTGCCCTCGATATTGCCTGCGAAATTGAGATGGCTGGCCTTGAGCAGTTCGTAGGCCTCCTTGACCAGGATACTTCCCTTGCCTTCTTCCTCTCCATTGGAGATTATGCCCACCTTTGGCTCCTTGATGCCAAGCACTCTCTCCGCGTAGGCACTGCCCATGATACCGAACTGCAGGAGCCAGTCTGGCCTGCAATCAGTGTTGGCTCCCACATCCAAGACGACACAGGAGCCCTTGGCTGTCGGATAGGCTGCGCTGAGGGCCGGACGTTTCGTCCCTGCAATGCGCCCGAGACGAAACAAGGCGACAGCCATCACTCCGCCAGTGTTGCCAGCAGAGTAGAATGCATCGGCCTCGCCTCGTTTGACCATTTCCATGCCTACTACCATGGACGAGTCCTTCTTGCTCTTGGCGGCACTGGCGGGGTCATCCTCCATCTCCAGCACTTGGCTGGCGTGGACGATGGGCAAGCTCAAACCCGAGGTCTCGTGCTTGGCGAGCTCGGTCTCCAAGACATCCTGTCTCCCCACGAGTGCGACTTCGACGTCGTATTCCCTGGCGGCCCATACCCCGCCCTCAACAGTCACCTGGGGAGCATGATCGCCGCCCATGGCATCCAAGACAATTCTCATCATCCCCCTCCACATCGGACAATGTGCGGGGCCCGCAAGGAACCACCGGGCCCATTAGCCTCGCGGCCTATGCCGTCATCCGCCAACCC
>CAZBJW010000222.1:0-7444 GCA_964492135.1 uncultured Anaerolineales bacterium | reverse complement strand
GCCAGTGGAGGCAGGGGGATTCGAACCCCCGACCTCATCAGTGCGATTGATGCGCTCTCCCACTGAGCTATGCCCCCAAAGCTGCTGGGCAGTTGTGTGGTTCTGAAACCTAAGTATATCAGAATGCTGCTGACGAGTCAAGCTTCAACGTGGCAGGTCGGGAAAAACGACGTCAGATCCGCCGTGGCCGCGCACCAGCCTGGCAACGCGCTGCCATGAGTGAAGGCACACGCGCTGGACGCATGTCTCGGAACGCGGCCCGGCCCATTTGAGACTTGCCGGCGCAGGATTTCGGTCGGGTGTCCGGGCGAGCACACCATGGCGTCCTCTTGGCCTGGCCATGAGAAAGAGAACAAATGGTCCGCCCAACGCACGAGCCAGCACCACGTCCAGGGCATCGTTCTGATGCCCTCAGCATCACCTTGACAGGCGCCGAAGGTGAGTGATATAATGCGTTGGGTTATTCATGATGTGAATATTACGAATGTGAATAATCCCTTCAGACATGAGCAGAGAATTGTCACCCCAATGGGTGCTGCTGGGGCTGCTTACGCGCAAGCCGATGCATGGCTATGAGCTCCACCAGTTCTTCACCGCTCCGTCACCCCTGGAGAAGGTGTGGTATCTGGGCATCAGCCAGATGTATAAGCTGCTAAAGGATTTGGAAAGCGAAGGCCATGTGGAGGTCAGCTTAGAGCCGCAGGAGAGTCGGCCCGACAGGAAAGTGTATCACGTCACGCCCTCCGGGCGAGCAGCCTTCTTGGAGTGGCTGCAAGCCCCCCTCAGCGGTATCCGTCTGATTCGCGTAGAGTTCCTGGGCAAGCTCTTCCTGGCTCAGAGCCTGGGTCCAGAGATGGTCGAGCGGGTGACTGACATTCAGAGAGAGGCTTGTGAAATCCTACTGGATGAGCTGAGGGGCGAGCAACCCTCCGACGGATTCGAAGATCTGGTGCTGCGCTTTCGGAGTGGCCAAATAGAGGCCGCAATCGACTGGTTGGAATACTGCCGGAGCGCCCTGGGCCGCCGCAGTTCGCAGGACGAATAGCGCGAGATGATCGAGGTCGAGCACCTGACGGTTCGCTACAACTCGGCGGAAACGGCAATAGACGAGTTGTCGCTAGGGATCGACCCGGGCGAGTTCGTCCTTGTGACCGGCCCTTCGGGCTGCGGCAAGAGCACCCTGGCTCGCTGTCTGAGTGGCCTTATCCCGCATTCTTCCACCGCCACCATGACCGGGCGGGTGACCGTGGATGGGCTGGAGACCGCAGACCACACCGTGGCGGAGCTGGCGATGCACGTGGGGCTCGTCTTCCAGAATCCGGCCACGCAACTCTTCGCGTCGACGGTGGCAGAGGAGGTGACCTTCGGTCCTCGCAATCTGGGCTTGCCAGTGGAGGAAGTCGCAGAACGGTCGCGCTTCGCGCTAGAGGCCACGGGCATGGAGCACCTAGCTGAGCGGGCGACCAGAACCCTCTCTCTCGGAGAGCAGCAGCGGGTGGCCATCGCCGCAGTGCTGGCTATGCGGCCCAAAGTCCTTGTCCTGGACGAGCCCACGTCAAACCTGGACCTCAAGGGGACGCAAGCGGTTCTAGAGACCCTAGGTCGGCTCCGAGATGAGTACGGATTGACTGTCGTGATCATCGAGCATCGGCTCAGCGAGTGCGTGAGGCTGGCCGGCCGGGCTGTAGTCATGGACCAGGGGAAGATCGTGTTGGATGGCGCGCCCGAGAGTGTGTTCAGCCACAAGGCGTTGCTCTCCGACCTGGGCCTTCGCTTTCCACGAGAGAGGGCCGATGAATCGTCGACTGGACGATGGTTCCAGACGCCAGGCGAGTGCCAACCGCAGGGGAGACCCTTGGTGGAGCTACGGGGCGTACGGGCAGGATACGACTCGGCGTTGGTGCTGAGGGATCTCAGTTTGGCTGTCTATCCAGGCGAGTTCGTGGCTTTGGTCGGAGACAACGGGGCGGGCAAGACCACCATAGCTCGCCTGCTCGCAGGCCTGCTGAGGCCAACCAGGGGAGACGTCCTCTGGAGTGACAGCGTCCATCGGCTCCCCCTGGGGCGGCGGGTGGGGCTTCTCTTCCAGAATCCTCTTAACCAGCTGTTCTGCGACACGGTTGAGGAGGATGTGGCGTTTGGTCCCTGCAATTTTCAGATGTTTTCAGAGAAGCGGTTGGAAACGATCCTCAACGTCGCCGGTCTGAGGGACGTGCGACAGCGCGCTCCATATGCTCTCAGCGTGGGGCAGCAGCAGCGAGTCGCTCTGGCGGCTGTTCTCGCCCTCGACCCCGCGCTTCTGGTGCTGGACGAGCCCACCATGGGACAGGATTGGGGGAGCCTGAGTCGGGTGATGGACTTCCTGGGGGAACTGAACCGACACGGTCAAACGATCTTGCTCATCACCCATGACTACAAACTGGTATGCCGCTATGCCGGGCGGATCCTGTCCTTGGAGGACGGGCGGGTGTCAGAGTCGGGCCCGTCAGGGCAGGCACCGCCAGAGACTGATAGCACAAAGGAGACGCTATATGAAGTTCTCGGTGCGTGAACTGGTCTATGTCGCCATCTTCGGCGCCATCTGGGGAGCTCTGGAGATGACCCTGGGTTCTTATCTGCACGTCATCTTTCCACCGCTGGCGGACACGTTTCTGGTCGGGCTGATCATGGCCTCCCTCGGAGTGGTAGTGGCGCTCATCGGTAGGCTGTTCGTTCCCAAGACTGGCTCGGTGCTGATGATCGGGATAGTGGCGGCCATCTTGAAGATGATAAGCATCGGTGGTGTCAAGTTGGGGCCACTGGTGGCCATCCTGGCCGAAAGCGTGTTGATGGAGTTGGGGCTTCTGGTGGTCCGAGAGCCCAGGTCGGGGGCCTTCATCTTGGCCGGGGCGCTGGCGACCACGTGGAACTTCTTCCACAAGTTCATCATGATGTGGCTGCTCTTCGGCCAGGGCATCTACGAGGTCTACGTGGGCATGGTGCAGCAGGGTGCCTCCCTGATGCGGATCCAGGCAAACTACGCTCTGCTGGTCATCGGCATACTGCTTCTCGCCCGCGTTGGTGTTGGGGCCCTAGCGGGATTTGTGGCCTGGGACCTGGGGAGGGTAGTACGTGACCGTCTGGCAAGATAGGTCTCTGGCGCCGCAGAGTCGGCGCGCCATCTTCAGCAGCTTCGGCTATCTTTTGTTCTTCCTGGCGACCGTCACCATGTCCATCCTGGCTGCTGAGGCGAAGCTGATCCTTGTCCTGGCAGGCGCACTGCTTTTCGCCGCGTTCTTCCAGAGTCAGGCCCTCAAGCTTAAGGGCAGGTGGCAGTTGTGGTTCTTTGTCCTCCTCAGCCTGTTGTTGAGCCCCTTCATCATCGGTGAGAAGGACATCACTCTGTGGGGCGTCGGCTTCTCACGGGAAGGCTTCTGGGCGGGGATGTGGATGACGCTGCGCGCCTTGTCCATCGCCCTGGCGGCCGGTGTCTTCGCTGGGGCTGTCTCCATTTCGCAGATGGCGCAACTCTTCGAGAGAATGAGATTGAAGGGGCTCGGTTTCGCCTTGGGGGTGGCCACCAACATGCTGCCCACCGTCTACGAGACGATGGAGACCTCCTATCAGGCCGTGCGGCTGCGAGGGGGATTCCGCCGCGGCAGATTGAGGACACTGAGGTTGTTGTTGGTGACAATCATCGCTGGTTCCGTGGGCCGTGGCGATGATATCGTCTGCGCGGCCGAGGCGCGCGCCTTTGACCCCACAAGGTCTCAAGGGCCACCGATACGTATGACACGCGCCGACTTGGTGCTGGCGGGCGTTGTGTTGCTCCTTGGCGTGGCATTGCTAGCGTTCTGAGTTGCGGGGACATGGCTGGCCTTTCTTCACGGTTGTTGCCGGCACCGTGACGCTGGGCGGCCAAGCGGATGCTGCCTACGGATAAACAGGTTGGACGTATGTTCGGGAGCGGGGATGTGGCCGGTTTTCGTCTGCGCCCAGTTGCTTCTGATGCGCAGCCTTAGATACGCGCTCCACTTCGCTCCTCACTGCTCAGGATGCGGGTGTTAAGGCAGTTGAGTGAGACGGGACGGGGCTGGTGAAGCAAAGAGGCAGGACTGGCAAGCCCCGCCTCTTCTTTGTTGGGATCTGTCACCCATCAAACCGTCGTCGATTCCGCCTCCTGTGCCATCGGTAGCATCACCCCCAAAACCCTTTCCATAGCCATGGTGTGGCTGCACACGCCACGCTGAGCAAAGAAGCCACAATCGCAACTCCATTGACCTTGCTTGTAGGACACAGCATGCATGTTGTGATCGCCTTTGATCGTCACGTTGAACTCATTGAATGTGATTCGCTCCAGCTCCTCAGCATACCGCTTGGCCTTTTGGATCTTGCCGATCATTCCTGAGTTCACGCCTCACCTCCTGTCCATTGTCTTGGCCGGTTGGTCAGTAGGAAAAAAAGAACACAGGCGCGCATCGGCCCCTGTGTTCGCAGACACGACGAGTCTGAGACGATGTCAGTAGGGTCAACTTGTGTCCCCTGTCACGTTCTACTAATAGTATAACCCAATCGCACAGATTTGTCAATCCCACGAACCTCAAGTAGCCACCACTGCTGGCCGTTCGTGTCCTAGGTTTGTTCCGGCCTTTGGCCTTCCTTGTCTTCCCCATGAGGGCATGTTATGATCTCTTCAGCCCGCTGGGTTTCTGCCAGGATGCAGCCCCGGCGCCAACAGCGCTGGCTTGACTGGAAGGCACCATGGGTGCCTTGTCACCGGACACGCACCTTGACGCGGAGGCGGTGCAGATTCGGTTGCTTCGCCACATGCCAGGCTGGCGAAAGCTCCATCTCCTCAGTCAGATGATGCAGACGTGTTACATCCTCGCCCTAAGCGGGCGGGGTGAGCGTCACTCGACTGCGACGCCACAGGAACTGCGGGTGCGCCTGGCGGTGCTCGTGCCTGGGGAATAAGTTACGCCTCAGGTATGCGGGGTCTGCCGGGGTGGGGCAAGGGGTGTGCGACGGACCAAGGTCGTAGCTCGGCAACTTCGGGGACCGGGCGGACGGCTTGGGCTGGCATTACATCGAGCGGATCTGTCTGCGTTCTTGCAGACCTGGAAAGGATAGGCTTGACATGAAGGAGAATAAATTGTGACTGACACATCTGCACCCAAACAGAGTGAGGAGCCGGATGCACAAACCGCTTCGGGCGGGAGTTGGCGGAGCGGGATGGCGGCGCTGAGGGGCAGCACCGGAGAATCTGACTTCAGCTTTCGGGCCGTGGGCACCATTCTGCTCTTTGGCCTGGCTCCGCTGCTGGTCGGCCTGTGGCTGGCGCAGATACTGGTGCCGCAACCTGCGGTGGGCATCATTCGGCTCAATACGGACATCTACCCTGAGAGCGCCGACCTGGTGTTGGCTGAGATCGAAGAGGCGCGCTCGGATCCCAGCATCAAAGCTGTGGTGCTGCGACTCGACTCTCCTGGCGGCGAAGTGGCGGCGACCCAAAGGCTCTATCTGGAACTGCAGACGCTGCGGCGGGACATGCCAGTCGTCGGCTCCATCGACGGCATGGCGGCCAGCGGTGCCTTTTACGCGGCTATGGCCACCGACCCCATATACGCGAAGCCCTCGTCGACGGTGGGCAACGTCGGCGTGTGGGGATTCATCCCACCCGACCTGGGCGTCAACGATGTGATTCTGGCTAGCGGCCCCTTCAAGCTCACAGCCAGCAACCGCGATGAGTTCCTGCGCTGGATCGAAGGGATCAGGCTGGAGTTCCTGGAGACTGTTTTCAGCCAACGGGGTGAACGGATCAACCTCTCCCGGGACGAGCTCTCACAGGGACTGGCCTACTCCGGCCGCGAGGCGCTCCGCCTGGGTCTCATCGATGCCCTGGGCAGCGAGACTGAGGCCATTCGTGCCGCCGCTCAGCAGGCCGGGATTGCCCACTACCAGCTGATAGACCTCCAGGGGCGCGTCGTCGACGAGCTACTTGAGGAGGAGTCGGAGCTTGAACCCTGGGTGGGCGCAGCCGATCCGGCAACCGGGAGGCGAATCCTGCCACCAGGGGCCTATCTCCTGTACGATATCCAGCTGGGAGGTGCGCCATGAGAACCTGGACCAAGATCCTGATAGTCTGTCTCCTCTTGATTCTCCCTGTCGCAGGGCGGTGGGTGTGGTTCCATCGGGGATGGTACGCCCCGCCGGTCATACCTCAGCTCGACGAGAGCCAGATGGATGTTCGGGCGCCTGAGTATGAGCCCGTATCACAAGAGGTCGGGGAGAGGATGGGCCGGGTGGTCATCGACCTCGGCCACTACAACAACGTGCAGGTTGACGATCTTACCCCGCTGTGGGATCGCTTGGCCGGTCGCGGTGCGACTCTGGAAACCTATGATGGGTTCATATCCTCTCTTGATTCTCAGTTGCGCGGCGCGATCGCCCTGGTGGTCGTTGCACCCACTATGAGTTACGAGGGGTACGAGGTCGAGTCCATTCTGGATTTCGTGGAGGACGGCGGGCGGGTGCTCCTGGTGGCCGATCCGACGCGCGCCGTTCCTCTTGAGGAAGAGGAGCAAGACACCCTGGACCTGGGCGAAGTCCTCTTTCCGCAGAGCGCCGTCCCCGCCATCAACAGCGTGGCCAAGCCGCTCGGTGTGGTCTACTTCGATGATTATCTCTATAACCTGGTGGACAACGAGGGTAACTATCGGAACGTCAAACTGACCACCTTCAGTGAGAATCAATCCCTTACCGAGAGTCTGGGCTCGGTGGTGTTCTTCGCCTCCCACTCCCTGCGCACCGACGGCCTCTCCCTTATCACCGGCGACGAAAACACCCTATCGCCGCTTCGCACGGGCGAGTCGGGCCTGACCGCCGCCGCGCTGGCCGCTGATGGGAACGTCCTGGCGTTGGGCGACCTCACGGTCCTGACCGCACCTTATCACACGGTCGAAGACAATGATCAGTTCCTGAGTAATATCGCCGACTGGCTGGTCGCTGCCGACCGAGTGTGGGACCTGAGGGACTTCCCCTACCTCTTCCAGCGGCCGGTGGATCTGGTGCAGGTTTCTGGGGAGTTCGTCGATCCTCGCCTCATTTCTGAAGTGGGCGTGCTGGAGGAGGTCCTCGCCGAGGCCAATCTGATTCTAAATCTGCGCGAAACCGCAGAGCCCGACCACGATGCTCTCTTCGTCGGGACCTTTGAGAACCTGGAGTTGGTCGAGGAGTACCTGGATGAGGCGGGGGTCACGATCACCCTGGAGAGGGAGGAAGAAGAGGAAGCCACCGCGACGACGGAAGAGGAGGAAGAGCTCAAAGACAAGATCGAGGTCCAGGGACTGGGTACAGTCCCCCTCGCAGGCAGCACCCTCTTCCTCGTTGACCGCGGTGCCGACCGCGTGGTGGTGATCGCGCTGGGGGAGGATGGCGACGCCACCATAGCCGCCCTGGACCGGCT
>CAZBJW010000221.1:1970-7504 GCA_964492135.1 uncultured Anaerolineales bacterium | reverse complement strand
GCCGCATCTCTGACGATCCTGATCAGCCAGCCACAGAGCAGAAGGAGAACGCCTTTCTATCTAATCGTCGCCTCGCTCGTGGCTCCGGCCCTGGCGATCACCGTTCTGATAGTGGTGCCTCTCCAGTTCCGTTGGTTCTTGGTGGAGTTCCACCACGTCTTCTTCGTGGGCGATTCCTGGCTCTTCCCCCGCTCCGACACACTCATCCAGCTGTTCCCAGAACAATTCTGGTTCGATGCGCTGCAAGCGTGGCTGCTACTGGTCATAGGGACATCGGTCCTCATCGGCGTTGGCGCCTACGTCTGGTTGAGGAGGATCTCCGCCAACTCCAGCTAGGTCAGATGGACCGCCGCTTGCGACCGAGAGCCAATTCCCGTGTCATTCCAACCCCGGAAGAGAAAAGCCCCGGTGCCGACGCCCGGGGCTTGCCAGTCCAACCGAGTCTCTTTCTCCGTCTAACTCTCCGGCTCAGGAGGAGGACCGTAGATATTCAACCTCACAACATCCATAGCCTGAGGGCCCTTGGGAGCATCGTTGACAGTGAACTCGACCTCCTCCCCTTCGTAGAGCGTCTTGAACCCATCGCCTCGTATTTCGGAGTAATGTACGAATACATCCGTGCCCTCAGGTAGTTGAATGAACCCGTATCCTCTCCGTGGACTGAACCACCTCACCAAGCCAGTGAGTCTCTCCGGCATGCGCCGACCTCCTTGTTAATGAACCGCAACTGGCGCCGTTGCACCTGCACGGAGGCTCAGCCGAGGTAGGTCCTGAGCTTGCGGCTGAAGTGGGGATGTCGAAGCTTGCGCAAAACTTCGCCCTCGATCTGCCGAATGCGTTCCCTGCTCAGATCGAACTCTTCGGCGATCTCCTGAAGGGTCCTGGGGTCGCCGTCACTGAGACCAAAGCGCAGATCAATGATGCGCCGCTCCCTGGGGGGGAGCTTCTGCAGCGCATCGTACAGTTGCTCTCTGAGTTGTCCGTCCAGCACAACCTCGACGGGCGGCGGTATGTCCTCGTCCTGGATGAACTCGCTCAGCTGGCTCTCGCCTTCTTCCCCCACCGGCTTCTCCAGAGACAGGGTGTGAGTAGGAGCCCTGAAGACCCGTTCCATCTGCTCTGGGCTGAGGTTCAGCGCCTTGGCGATCTCCTCCTTGCCGGCCTTTCTTCCCAACTCCTTCTCCAGTTGGCCCGCGACCTGTTTGACCCTGCGCAGTCGCTCACCCATGTGAACGGGCAGACGGATGGTGCGACTCTGGTACGAAAGGGCCCGTGTAATGGCCTGGCGAACCCACCACGTGGCATACGTGCTGAACCTGTTGCCCTGGCGATAGTCAAACTTGTCCACAGCACGCATCAGGCCCACATTTCCTTCCTGAATCAGATCCAGGAAAGAGAGCCCCTGCCCTCGGTAATTCTTGGCGATGCTGATCACGAGGCGCAGGTTAGACCGAATCAAGTACTGTCGGCTCAACTCCCCTTCGAGCGCCTTCATCTTCAGTGCTTCCTCAGACTTCTTGGAACGAACGGCACCGCTGTGGAGTTGCTCTTTGGCCTTTTCACCCGCGTTCATGCTCTTGACAAGGGCTATCTCTTGTTCACCAGTGAGAATGGAGTGTCGAGCTGCTTCACGGAAGTAGAGGGAAATGGCACTCTCCGCATCTACGTCGTCGAGATCGACAGCCTGTTCAGGCTCCTCATCAGTGTCCTCGGCCTTGGACAGAATTTCTGAGATGCGATCCCCTTCTTCGTCCACGATAGAGATACCTTCCTCTCGGAGCGCGGCGTATACCTCGCTGATCTCATCAACGTGGAGTTCGGCTTGAGGGTACTCTTGAAGTATATCTTCTACGGTGATGTACCCCTGCTCCTCGCCCTTCTCCAGCAATCTGTCCCGTGCTGCGATTCCTGTATCTTTGATATCGTCCATCGGTGTCCCTTACCGGACGTCGTCTAGCAAAGAAAATGCCGCCACTCTTCCACGGGCGGCAAAAGCAAACTGACTACCAACTGCAGATCCTGCACAAATGGCACAAAGCTGTGTCTCTCCGGCCCACAAGGTATCCAGGTACTGTCCAGCTCGATTCTAAGACATTATACCACAAAATCCGTGTTAAATCAAGCCCCCGGCCGCCCTCTTTTGCATTAAATCTCCTCACTCTAGAGCCCAGTTCGCCAATTTGGGGCAGATTGCAGCACGCCGGGCTCGCGGTGTCACTAGGTAGAGCCCCTTTCATCACCGCTCGCAACCATGCTTGCGGGGCTCAGGCAGTCATCAAGACTCCTTGCCGCCTCTTGACGCAACCGTGGGGAGATGCTATAATGTGTTTATGTGCGCGATGCCGGAGGTGTAACACGTGGTTATCGTCAACTCCGGTGAAGCTGATACCGTCGCTGTGGTTGCTGCGCCAATCCAGTGGTTCTTCGTCATGCCACCGCGGTCCGGTCGAGAGCGAACTCTCACTGCGCCACCCAAGCACGGCTTACAAGATGCCGGTAGCTGCAACGCAGACTGCCTGCGGAGGTGCCCTTGGCTCGGGAGATTCTGCTGCATGACTGGTAGTCGACACAGACGGGAGCGGGAGTAGGCGCGCATCGATGGTGCGTGAAGGCGCAAATTTGGCGGATCACGCCAGTTCGCGCTACATCAAGCTTGCTGGCCCGGCAGTCTTTTGCGCATGCAGTCGCACAGTAAGACCAGGCGATCGGTTCTCTATCTCGTATTACGGTAAACGATTAGGCACATCCGTCGATGGCATCAAAGCGAATCATTCGTTTGAAAGTCCATGGCAATGTGGCAGTGCCTTCTTCGTGAGCCAAACACAGCTATCTTTCATGGAGGTCTGAGGCGGAGATAAGGGTACAGCCTGGCAAAGGTGCCGCCAAGGAGTCAGGATGAGAAAAATCAGGTTAGGCCAGATCGGGCTAACAGTGTCCGTCGTGGGCTTTGGTGGTATCCCGATCCAGAGACTTACCGAACAAGAAGCCATCAAGGTGGTGCGGCGCTGCCTGGACTTGGGCATCACGTTCCTCGACACAGCCAACGGTTATACTACCAGCGAGGAACGTATCGGAAAAGCGATAGCCGGCAGACGCGAAGGCCTCGTGCTAGCCACCAAGACGGGCGCCAGGGAGGGCAATGCAGTGGCGGAGCATTTGGCCCTGAGCCTGGAGCGCTTGGGAGTAGAAACCATAGACCTGTATCAGTTCCATGGCGTCAGTAGTGACGAAGACTATCGCAAGGTCCTGGCTCCAGGCGGTCCATTGCAGGTCATACGCGAGGCGCAGGCCTCGGGCCAAGTGCGGCACATCGGGCTCACCTCCCACTCTATGCAGATAGCACTAGACGCCGTCAAATCAGGACACTTCGAAACCATCATGTTTCCCTTCAACTTCGTTGCCCATGAGGCGGCCCAGGAGTTGATCCCTCTGGCCCTGGAGCGGGGCGTGGCCTTCATCGCCATGAAGCCTCTTGCCGGAGGCGTATTGGACGACGCCGCTCTCGCCTTCAAGTACTTGCGCCAGTTTCCTGGGATTCTGCCTATTCCGGGCATAGAACGAGCCAGGGAAATCGAAGAGATTGTCGAAATCATCGAGGGGCCTGCTGAGCTGACGGCCGATGAGCGAGATCGGATACGGAGCCTGCAAGCCGAGCTGGGGCAGCGCTTCTGTCGTCGTTGTGGTTACTGCCAGCCTTGTCCCGAGGGGGTATCCATTCAGTTGATGATGATCATGGATAGCCTCGTCAGGCGGATGCCGGCCGCTGACCTATTCAGTAACTGCGCCGAGATCGTCGACGGGATAGCAGACTGCACGGAGTGCGGCGAGTGCGAAGAGAAATGCCCCTACGAACTGCCCATCCGCGACATGCTCACCGAGCACGCGGACCTCTTCCGCCACGAGATGGCCCAGGCGGGCCTGCTGTGAGGGAAGCACAGGGCTCAGGCATGTCCACGAGATGCCGGTTCTACTACGAGGATAGCCACCGTAGAAGTCCCAAGAGGGAGTGCCGTCTCATTCTGCGCAACCCTTCGTCGGAACCGTGGCAAGATGAGCTATGCGACAAATGCCCCGTGCCGGAGATCCTGGAAGGCAACCCCTGCGTCAACCTCGCTCTGGAAGCCGAGGTGACCTCGCTGTGGGGTTTCTTTCGCAAGGTGAGTGTCTTCGCCGTGTGCACTGTGAAGTTAGAGAAGATTGCCAACGCGACTCGCTGCAGGCAGGGATGCTCCCAGTTCGAACCGCTCTTCTGACCCGTCGCCGTGCTCCGGAGCCCCTTTGGAGCCATGGGAGCGCGACGCGCAAACACGCCTCCGGTCAACCTGGCGATCTCTCCCTGGCGGGAGCTGGTACCCCAGCGATGGCGAGGCTGGTCTGACACCCAGGCAGAATCGCATGGCGACGAGGCGCTGCAGACCCCACAATCAAGCAAGCCCGGCCTCTGCCTTAAGGCGCAGCGCATCGTCGAACATGGTAATGTTATTGAAGAGGCAGTAGGCCTCGGGGTATTCGCTGCACCATTCCAATACGCCCCTGAGGTCCTCATCCGTGTACCGATACCGGTATCCGCTCTTGCCGTGGAGACGAAAGTAGGCCAGTTCCCCGTGGACTGGCTGCCGCTGGAAGGGATCTACACAGTGGACCAGGTCCAGTTCACGGCAGAGTTCCTCTATCAGTTGATCATTCCAATCGCCTCGGGGCTCCCAGGCGGAGATCAACCCATCTCTCTCGGCCACTCCGAAGAAGGCTCGCATATTTGCCAGGTGCTCACGGGTGGGAGTGAAGCTAGCAGAGCACTGGAAAAGAACTACTCGTGCCTCCAGGGCCTTGGCGATCTTCAAGGTCCTCTCCCAGGCGCCAAGGACCTCCTGGCTCGCCCGAAAGAAGCCGTACCGATCAGGCTCGTCCACCTCCAGCTTGGCCTTCCGATAGGTGGGCGAACTCGGCTGGTGGGTGATTAATTGCCAGGCCTTCAGGGTGAACTCGAAGGACTGCGGAGCCTCAGCACGCCATCGCTGGCACGTTTCCAGTTGGGGAAGCTTGTAGAATGTCCGTTGCACCTCCACCAGTGAGAAGTGCCGAAAGTAGTCTGCCCGCGCTTTGCTGAACCCGCAACAGCCGACCTTGATCATCTTTAGTCACCTCCAATCGCCCCACCACCTCACCGCTGGCACTGCGGACAGAAGTACGTTCCTCTGCCGCCGATGGTGATCTTCTCAATCGGCGTGTTGCACACGCGGCATGGCTTCCCCTTACGCCGTTTGACGCGGAACTGCTCCTGGAAGGCTCCCTTCGTGCCATTCAGATGAACGAAGGCCATCTCGGATGACCCTCTCAGCTTCAAACCTCGACGCATAATCTCCACTATGCTGCGGTGCAGGCGCCTCACATCCGCGTCAGTCAGCGAGGCAACCTGTCGGGCAGGAGCTATACCAGCATGAAAGAGAATCTCATCCGCGTAGGTGTTGCCTATCCCGGCGATGTATCTCTGTGTGAGCAGAAAGGACTTGAGCTTGCCTCGTCGGTGGCCGAGG
>CAZBJW010000221.1:0-1960 GCA_964492135.1 uncultured Anaerolineales bacterium | reverse complement strand
TCAGCACCTCGACCGTGAAGTCGTCCCTCAAAGGATCCCATCCCAGCTTCTGTACTTCTGGGAGTTCGTCCAGTTCAGAAGTAGGCACCAGCCGAAGAAATCGTAGCGCAACCTGGCCCACAGATAGCCGATCCGATTCGAACTCCAGGACGAGCCTCACGTCGTTGGGCTCTCCCTCGTAGAGGCTGGAAAGCAGCAGCTGCCCCACCATCATCAGATGAACCACCAACGAGAATCCGCTAGCGAATCCTATAATCAGCATCTTGCCTCGTCGCTCCATGCTGACGATGGTGGCACCTTGAATTGCTGATCTCCATTCCGAAATGGAACAGTCGGCTTCTTTGCCCTCGGGAATCACTACCCGGTGCACCTGCCGGCCCAGCACGTGGGCCTTCAGCTCCTCCTTGAGGATCTCCACCTCCGGAAGTTCCGGCATCTGGGTCCTCCAAATCGACCACCATGGACGTTCTATGACTTTGGCTTGGTCCGTTCGCTCCACGAAGAAAGCCGTCGCAGGGCAGCCAATCTCTCCCCGTCCCCCAACTTGGCTCGCCGCAACGCGTCCTCCAGGGTCCCGATCGAGCGATCATAGTTGGCTCGATCAACAGGATAGGGATGGCCGTCCTTGCCACCGTGGGCAAAACTATATCGCACCGGATCACGGAAGCTGGGAGCGACTCCATACACCAACTCGGAGATCAAGCTGAGGGCACGGATGGTCTTGGCCCCCACGCCTTGCATGCCCAGCAGCGACTCGAAGTCTTCCGGTTGCCTTTCGTAGGTCTTGAGGAAGATACTACGTAACCTGTCCGGATGTATCTCACTAAGGCGGACCTCATGATGAGCGGGCATCTCCAGATGTTGCAGTCTCTTGAGTTCATCCACCAGCAGCCCAGGCGTCTCCCGCGCCAGCAACGTACTGGCCTCTCGCGCCTCCTCGCTCTCAAGCGCCACCATGTTCAAGACGTCGCCCGTCTCATCGCAGCAGATTGCTGCGTGCGGTTCGCAGACAAACTCCTCCACATCCTCGCTGAGCCAGTGGTATCGCCGAGCCAGTCTGGTTGAGGTATTCATGCCCTGCTGAACCACACACCACTTCCCCTCTCGGCTGAAAACGAAGGTGTGGTGATAGATCTGGTAGCCATCCTGCAGACCGGCGCTATCCACCTTGGCCGTCATGCGACTGGCATAGATCAGTTCTCCCGGGTCCCCGTCAAGGCAAGGTCCCAAGGCTTCGATCTCGTTCGGCGTGCGTCGTGATGTGGCTCCCTTTCCGCCAGCTACGAAGAGGCCTAGTTCCTTCTGCCGTGGTTTGAGCCCTGCTTTAAGAGCGCCACAGGCAGTGGTGGTCAGGCCGCTAGAGTGCCAGTCAAAGCCCAGCACGCAGCCAAAGGACTGAAACCAGAAGGGATCTGCCAGGCGCCGGAGCAAGTCCTCTGTACCGTGCTCCTCCACAACGACCGCAGTGATTTCACCGGCCAGCCTCGCCATACGCTCGAATAGCCAGCGAGGTGCCTTTCCGTAGTGCAGTGGCAGGCTAGCTGTGCCGGTTCTCATGACCCTTTTCCTTTCTGGGTGACATGACAAGTGCACGCAGCCACCCCTCTATCTCCTGGGCCAGGCTCTCCCCCACCCCCTTGATTCTTTTGAGTCCCTCGCGGCCCTCTTGGAGATAGATAGATTCCACATCCGCCTCCATCTCGTCTATGGCCCATCCTGCCTTGCGATACGCCCAGACACGATAAGCCTCCGCTTCCTCCAAGGTCAGGTCGTAGGCCCTCGATAGCAGCTTCTCGGCGACCCTTTTGTTGGCAGCCAGTGCCTCCCCAGTCAGAATGGGCCGAGACATACGATCTTGAATGCCATGCTGGGCGCAGATATCCCTCACTCTCCTCAGTAGCTGAGGCCCATAACTGCCTCTGGTCTCGAAACCCTCCCCATAGAGCCGGCGGTACAGAGG
>CAZBJW010000220.1:0-7518 GCA_964492135.1 uncultured Anaerolineales bacterium | reverse complement strand
GGCTCGCTCCTGCGGCGCTTTGTACGCTCCATATGATGGCAAACTCAGTCTCCACCGCGGGGCTCACCGAGTTCATGTATTCCTGGAGCACATCCCAGATGCGCTCATCATTGCCTTCCTCGAGTAGCCCGGGGACGCTGACTCCCTTGAGGTTGTAGCCGCTCACCACACCCAGCTTTTCGGCCATACTCGTCCCGTTTTCTAGCCAAACGGTATGTTCACCTCGCGCATCTATGTAGTTGAACCAGTAGGACTGGCACTGCTCATCGAAACTTACAGTGGAAAGGGCTCCTGAGAGCTGCACGGTGACCTGCTCCCCTGGGGCAAAGGAATCTCGTCCCGTGGGCAGGACGAGATGTCCACCCATCAACTGCAGGGCCCCAGCGTAGGACATGGGAGTGGGGGTGTCTCCCACCAAATCCATGCTGTAGCTGGGCAAGAGTACTACGATCTTGTACCGGTCAACGTTGTTCACCGCGTACTCCAGCAGTGCCTCCATCTGCCCCCCGGGAGCCCAGGCGTCGGCTCGAACGATCGCGGGGAGCCCGAAGCTATCCACGTTCTGTCCGATGGCCTGCCAGTCATAGGCTCCAGTGTCCCAGCGGTCTTCGGCAATCCGGACCGGGGGCTTCACCGTAACTCGAAGCGCTTTGTGATGGGCATGAAGTTCCTGACTCAGTTCGGTGACGAAGGTTGTGAATTGGTGCCTTAATGCGGGGTCCATTCCCGTGTAGTCAAGGTTGATGCCCGGATACATGTTCTGAACGGCCAGATTCACGATGTCCGCAATGTGGTTACTCCTCAATTCTTCACTGACGAGAATGTTGTTTGTGAGATCGGTCCTGACGATTCCGTCCTTCTCGTTTCGAAGCGTCGGGAGCACGATGTACGATGCACCTTCTCCCGGCTGTTCCAGCAGACCAGCTGCGGCGGCTACGGTGACATTGCCGTCTATGCCATCACTCTGGATAGGAATCGCTTCCGACTCGACCTCCACGAGAATTCCCCTCGCCTGCGGCGAGAGCAGCTCCCCAGCCGGAACAGGCGCAGATACCGAAGGCACCAGGGGAGTGGTTTGCATGACAGCGACAGCAGGCGGAATGAATGAGAGGGTGGTTTCGAGGAGGTCGTCCTCTGGAAAGATTGTCTTTGGAATCCACTGCCACTCTCGTCCAGTCCACGCATAGAGGTCTATTGTGGCGAGAGGCTCCGCATCGTTGGGTATGGGTATGGAAATGGCTATCGCCTCCGGCATCTCCCCCCTGGCTGAGAAAGTATAGAGGGGACTCTTCATCTCTAGGTTGGCCGGTATGGCCTCGGCCATGGCCCGATTGCCCGATGTCCCCTCTAGGAAATCAATGCGAGGTGTAGATTTGAATTGAATCTGGACGCTATCTGACACCGCACCGGGGAGTACCGTCAGCTGAGTGCCATCTGGATCTAGGAGCGATCCACCAGCCCGGCCAAAGGTTGCATGTCCAGCCGACAGCACGCGCTCCGCCAGACCTATGGGGGGAAGCAACAAGCTCGCAATCAGGAGTGTAGGGATTACGATGAACGCCATGATCCGTCCACCCCATTTTGCCTCCAAGACCGCCTCCAACGTGCTCAGGAAAGCGGGACTCGACCCATCTACCATAGGAATCACCAGCTCCTTTCAACCGATTATACAAAGTGGCGGTTGAGCTTGCCCGTCAGACCACCATTGCGGCGTATTCTACCATGACCGGCGAACGTGGGCAAATGTAAGCCAGCATACAGATATCTGCCCCCTTGGCCGAGTAGTCGCTGGCTGTGGATGGCAGCCAACCCTTGGCATGGAGAGGTGCGCCGGGCACCGATCAAGGAAGCCAAGCTAGTGTCAGTTCAGGGCGAATGGTCGTAGCTCCGGGACACACGTCTAGGCATTATAGCGTGCCGGTCAAAGCTTGTCAAATCCGCAAAGCCTGGATTCACTCACGTGGCGTGCGGGATGTGCCCGAGGCAGCGTGCGGACAAACCACTAATCGTAGCTCTGCAGTTGGTCGGACCAAGGCATCAATCGACGTGCATAGCCGCTGGTTGCGCAAAATCCGGCTAGGTGTGATAATAGGAAACCATAAGCCGAGCTAAGACAGAGGAGGCTGCATGATGAGAGCGGTCGTCGGTGTGACGATAGTATCGCTGGTCATAGTCAGCGCGGTCCTGACGGCCTGTGGGGGCGCGATGCCTAGTACGGCTACTCCGGATCTCACCGCCTCTACTGAGGGATTGGCAGCCACGGTCAACGGAGAGCCCATCGGCATGGAGGACTACCAGAAGCAGGTGACCCAGGTTGAGGCTTTTTTCGAACAAGAGGGACTGGATTTGGAAAGTGGGGAAGGGCAAGAGAGGTTGGCACAAGCCCGGCGACAGGTCTTGGAGCAGATGATCGATCAGGAGTTGATTAGACAGGCGGCAGTCGGGATGGATGTGAGCATACCTGACGCGGAGCTGGAGTCTCAGGTCCAAGAGATAATAGAGCAATCGGGGGGGCAGGAGCAGTTTGCTCAATCCCTGCAAGCCACCGGCACAAGCTATGATGACTTCAGGGAGATGCTGCTGGACCAGCTGCTCAGCGAGGCGATATTCGGCGCTGTCACGACCTCCATCGACTCGGTGGCTGAACAAGTCCACGCAAGGCATATACTGCTGCCTACGAGGGAGAGGGCAGAAGAAGTCCTAGCCAGGCTTCAGGCGGGCGAAGATTTCGCCTTCCTGAGCAGGGAATACTCGGAGGATGTTAGCTCTCGCGAGAGAGGGGGGGACATGGGCTTCTTTCCGCGGGGGGTTATGCCACCTGAAGTTGAGGATGCAGCCTTCAGCCTCGAAGTCGGTGAGACTAGTGATATAGTAGAATCTCCGTTCGGGTTTCACATCATCCAAGTATTGGAGAGGGAGGAGCGCGAGATCGCGGTGGAGATATTCGAGAACTTGCGTCAACAGACCTTCATGCAGTGGCTTCAGAAGGAGAGAGAGAACGCTGCCATTGAGCGTCTTGTACAGTAGCGAGGGGGCAGAGCAAGCGCCAAACGATGGTGCCATGCCATGTTAGACAAAAGCGTTTGGTCCTGATATAATTTCGAATTGAGGCACGCTTAGTGAAGTCTCTTTGCGCGAACCCTGAGGGAAGTGATGATTGAGGATGCTTTGTCTGCTCAATGGCGGACTCGTCTTCTGCGGGCTGTTCTTGCACTCCTGGCACTGCTGATCGTCACCGGTTTGGCGACTGGCGGAGCATATCTGTACCTGCGCTTTGGTGGTTCCTCTGGGCGGGGTACCCCCGTCGAGGTGCTCAGAAACGAGAAGGTGAACCCCTCGGTGGCTCTGTTGAGTTTGATCGGGACGAGCGACTTGGACGTGGTGAATCTGGCTTTGGCAGACGAAGAGATGGGAACGGCCTATGCCGCCGTTCTTTTCGAAACTCAGCTTACCGATGCAGAGCATGTTGGGAACCTCTTGCTCCTCGGGCAGCGCTACGCTGAAGCGTCGGAGGAAGGCCAGGCCCAGCTTTGCTACCGGCAGGCGAATCTGATGGCGACTCTGAGCCCCAGCTTGTCCGACTTCGCCAGGGCTAACGCGTTTTTGGAAGCAGGCGAAGGGCTGGCAGAACTCGGCAATCCCGAGGACGCACTTGCCAGCTATGACCAGGCCTACACAGTGGCTGTAGACAGTCCGTCTGTGAAAGACCAACATCGCGCTGATATCTTGGGCCAGTTGGCCATGGAGTACGAGGCACTTGGCGAGAAGACTAAGGCTGGTGAATGCTCGGCTCTCCAGGCAGAGATCTTGTACTCCTCGCGGCAAGCAGGGGAAGCCTCGGAGGGCTCAGCAGAGGAGCCGATTCCTCCGTTTCTGACGCACATTCGGGAACCGACTGGGGCTATGGTGGCTTCCTATGAGCAGAAGCGAGTGGAAACGGTGCGAGAGCTCATCGCTTTCTTGCAAGGCAGCGCTTCGGGAGGAGCTGTACCGCAAGACTTGGCGACCGATGTTGCCCAGGCACTGGTGAATGAAGACAACGCGAGGCGCACTGCCTACGAGGACCAACTAGCCGCAGCACCATCGATGGTGCTGCGGATTGGCATAGCGGATGGCCGGGTGGACTGGTTGATCCTCAAATACCGGGTCGCTTTGGGCGGATTTGGGCTCCAGTTGGTGCCAGCCTGGGAGGACAACTTGGTTGACATCGGGGCCGAACTCAACGCGGCCCGAGGTGAGCTTCACAGCATTTACGACGAGCAAATCTCTACGTTTAGTGATGATGCGGCCAAATACCGGGCCTGGTACGACGTTCTTCGTCTCGAGATCCAGCAGGGAACGCTGGCACTATATCCTGACTACCCAGAGGAGGAGCTCATCTCGCAGTTGACAGTGGTCACCGATAGGCTCATTGCATCTGGGGATGTAGTGCTTTATCCGGAAGTTCTGTACAAAGGCGACATTCCGCTCTTCAGGTTGGGCACGATTGAAGAGCCCGTTGACGAGCAGTAGGTGACGCTGTGAAAGGGGGATAAGGCGCGATGTTGAGTCGGGTAACTGAGAGGACAGCCCGCCTGGCGACCGTGGTCATCCTTGTGCTCACCGTATTGACGTGCCTGTGCTACCTAACCATTTTCATCAACCCCCGCATTCCGTTGAACCCTTTCCCTCCCCCAACCAACATACCGCGTGAGTCGCCCACACCCCCGGGCGGAGTGCCGGCTGGTCCAACCTTTCCTCCGACATGGACTCCTACTCACACGGCCACACCGACAGATACCCCGCTGCCGACTGATACTCCAACTGTCACCTCTACCCCAACTAATACTCCAGCCCCTACATTCACTCCTACCGCAACGCGTACACCCGCGCCTCCTCCACCACCGCCGACGGCCACGCGGACTAGCACCCCCATTCCAAGTGCGACTCCGTGGCCCTTTGTGAAGGAGGGATACGTCTACAAGATCCGGAATGACAAGAACGCCGCAGGATGCAGCTGGTTGGGGGTGGGAGGAGAGGTCTTCGATGCTAGTGGAATTCCGTTGCCAGGTGTGACCGTAAGGTGCGGATCTGGAGGATGGGAAGGTTCGGGCGTCTCCGGCACGAAGTCTGAGTACGGTTTGGCTGGCTGGGAAGTCTATCTCTACAGCGGGCCGATTGACCGTACCTGGTACTGCGAAGTTGTGCAGGGCGGCGTAGCCGTGTCTCTGAGAGAGCAGTTTACTACCACTACTCAAACGTCCGAGGACGGCTGCGATCAGAACTTGGTTCTGCTGGACTGGAAGAAGACGAGCTAGTGGGACGTCGCGACTGCCACGCGATGCATCGACGCCTCGGATGGTCATAGGGAGGCGTGCGATCGCTGAGTAGTGTTGGTCGCCAATAGGAAGCCGAGGTTGTCGCCTAGCAACGGTTTGGCTTGGGGCATCCACTTGGCAGTGTGGCAGGCCGTTCCCCTCGCAGTCGTACTCGAGGCTCAGCCGGAGCGTCCCCCATAGCCGGGTTACGCTTGCGGAACGCAGGCCTTTCCTCCTCAGTGGGCTCCTGTGTGGGATCTAGTCCCCTAGTGGCGACAAAGAGAAGATCTCCTCCATTAGCTCTCGAATCTTGTCACGCTCGGGGAACAGGACGTCAGCCCCGTTGTCGAGAACCATGGGGACAGTCACGTTTTCATCGATGACTGCGAAACGGATGTCTTCGGCATCTATCTGGGTGGCGATTTGGGCCAGAGTAATGACCTCACCCACCTGCAGGTTTGTCTTGACTGTGTGGCCCAGAGTGCTTGCCAGCAGCGGTATCTTGGGTATCAGCTGCAGGCGCAAGGCTTTCTCCCTGGTGGCCATGAGGACCTGTTGCTGCCGCCGTAAGCGATCGAAGTCGCTGCCCCCGTGGCGAGTACGGGCGTACTGCAACGCCATTCGGCCATTCATCACTTGTACGCCCGCCGGGATGTGGACCGTGGAGTAGCCATATTGCCCATCAGGATATCTGTAATCCCAGATCTCCTTTTCAACATCGATCGTAATGCCACCGAGATAGTCGATTATCTCTCTGAAGCCCTGGAAGTCGACGCGAATGTAGTAGTGGACGGGGATGCCGAAGTTGTACTCGATGGTTTTCATGGCCAGCCCAGGGCCGTCTCCCGGATAGTGGTAGGCGTCACCCAAGAAGTGGGCCATATTAATGCGCTGCTCGCCGTATCCGGGTATCTCCACGTATAGGTCGCGTGGGATAGACAACGCTCCTGCGGTCATGCTCTTGGGATCTACCGTAACGACAATCATGGTGTCGGATCGCCAGGGACCGTCCTCACCCGGCCGCTGATCCACACCCAGTAGAACGATGTTCACTCTCTCCTTCTGGCTCCAATCTGGCACAGTCTCCGGCAGGGAGTCGTAATCACCGATGATGGGCAGTTCGACCGAGGTGGAACCAGCCGAGTAGGCGAAGATATCCCTGAGCGAACCGTAGAAGAGGTACGCCGAGGTCAATCCTCCCATCAAGAAGAGGGTGTATGCGCCACTAGCCAAGACTTTGAGGATGTAGCTGGATCTTCCTTCTTTCCGCATGGAGTCGCATCGCTTCTTCGAAGATTAGAGTCACGGTCGGCGCCTATTATAGCATCTTCAATTCGCTTGAGCAATTGGCGGCAACCATATGGGCGGGTGGTGCAGAGCCCACTTCACGCGACGAGCATCGCGCATTCGTGTCCATTCTGTGGATTAGCTATCGACAGCCCGCCGTAGCAAGGCCTCTTCAATCTCTTTCCTGTGACGTGGAAGCTGCGGGGCCAGCCCAACGTCCATGTCATCAGCGGTCGGCCAGGCGAGACCAGGCGTTGGCAAATCAGTGGCACGCGAGACCAAACGCATGGCCAGGTCCACATTGCCACAGGGAGACAAGGTGTGGTACAATAGCCCGGAATCTGTACCAGTTGTCGAGGAGGCATGGTGATGCAAGGTGCCCAGAGTTTGCTTCTTGAACCCCGCTCCTTGGAAGATACGGGGATGACCAGAGGCTTCTTGAGCGACTTGAGTCTAAAGACCATATACTCAGTGGGTGAGCTAAGTGGGCAGCGCATCGCCGAGCAGCTAAGGCTTCCATTCAGCGGCGTAGTGGAAGAGACGTTAACCTACCTGAAACGAGAGCAGCTGGTGAGCATCACTGGGAGCAGAGGCTTCGATGAGAGGGCGTTTCGCTACTCCATCGCGTCTGCGGGTATCGAGCGCGTGCGTGAGGCCTTGAATCGTAGCCAGTACGTGGGACCCGCCCCAGTGACTCTGGAGGCCTATCAGCAGCTGATGAGGAGCCAGAGCGTTGGCGACGTTGTTGTGAGCCAAGAGCAGGTGAAGGAAGCGCTGTCTCATCTGGTTGTAAGCCCTGAGATGTTAATGAAGATAGGCCCGGCCATCAATTCCGGTCGGTCCATCTTCCTCTTCGGCCCGCCAGGGGATGGGAAAACGGTCATTGCCAAGGGGATGGCTTCAACGCTTGGGGGCGAGATCCACATCCCGTACG
>CAZBJW010000219.1:3471-7529 GCA_964492135.1 uncultured Anaerolineales bacterium | reverse complement strand
ATCGTGCCCACATTCACATGAGGCTTGTCCCTTACAAACTTCTCCTTTGCCATGCAGTTGGCCCTCCTTCTGTTGTCAAACGATTATCTGCAAGTGATCCTGTGGAGTTGCTGCTTGTGAGTGCGGACACGCACCGCCTAGGCCACTTGCAGGCGTGCCTGGGCGTAATAGTCGAACTCCATAGTGAAGGTTCCGCGACCTTGGGTCAGCGAACGCAGGGCGGTGGCATAACCAAACATCTCGGCTAACGGTGCATGAGCCCGCACGGCCTGCAGGCTGCCCCGGACTTCCATACCTTCTATCTGAGCGCGTCTGGAGTTGAGGTCACCTATCACGTCGCCGACATACTCCTCTGGCACCACGACCTCTAGCTTCATTATCGGCTCCAGCAAGATGGGATCGGCCCGCTGTACCCCGTTCCTCAAGGCCATCGAACCTGCAATCTTGAAGGCCAAGGCCGACGAATCCTCCTGGTGGAAGGAGCCATCTACCAATGTGGCCTTAAGGTCCACCACGGGATACCCGGCAAGCACTCCGCTCTCCATGGCTTCCCGAATACCTTGATCGACCGCGGGGATGTATTCTCTGGGAATCACACCATTGGACGTATCATCTACGAAGACGTAGCCTTCACCATTGGTCAGAGGTTGCAGTTCCAACCAAACGTGCCCGTATTGGCCATGCCCGCCCGTCTGCCGAATGAATCGACCTTCAGCGCGAACAGGTTTGGTGATGGTCTCTCGGTATGAGACTTGGGGCTTCCCGACGTTTGCTGACACTCGGAACTCCCGCAGCATCCGGTCTACCAGGACCTCCAGGTGCAATTCACCCATGCCGGAGATCAGAGTCTGACCCGTGTCCCGGTCCACTCGGACCTGAAAGGTAGGGTCTTCCTCTGCTAGGCGGTCCAAAGCCCCTCTCATCTTCTCCTGATCCGCCTGAGTTCGAGGCTCAATAGCCACGGAAATGACAGGCTCTGGGAACCCGATGGACTCCAGAATGATGGGAGCTTGGGGATCGCACAGTGTATCCCCTGTAAAGGTGTGCTTCAGGCCAATCACCGCAGCTATGTCGCCTGCATATACGGCGTCAATGTCCTCCTGATGGTTAGCGTGCATCCGGAGAAGGCGTCCTGCCCGTTCCTTGCGGTCTTTGGTCGAGTTCAGCAATCGGGAGCGAGTTGTCAATGTGCCCGAGTAGACTCTCACATACGCCAGCCGGCCGACGTACGGATCGGATGCGATCTTGAACGCCAAAGCCGAGAACGGACCTTCTTCGTCGACTAGACGCGTCTCTTTCTCTCCGCTCTCCGGGTTGATGCCCTCGATAGGCGGGACATCCAAGGGAGAAGGCAGGTAGTGAACTACAGCGTCAAGAAGAGGCTGGATCCCTTTGTTGCGCAGGGCAGAGCCGCAAAGCACCGGCACCAGCTTTGATTCCAACGTGGACTGTCGCAGGGCCCGGCGTATCTGCTCACCAGAGATTTCCCTACCCTCTAGAAAATCCACGGCTAACGCATCATCCGTTTCCGCTACTCTTTCCACCAACACGTCTCGGCACCTGGCTGCTTCGTCTCGAAGGGAGGCGGGCACCTCTACTTGCTCCTGTCGAGTTCCCATGTCATCGGCATAGACCACAGCCTTGCGGCTGATGAGGTCCACAACTCCTTCAAATTCCTCCTCCACGCCGATAGGGATCTGTATAGCAACGGGCCGGGCTCCCAGTCTCTTCTCTATCATTTCTACGGCGTGCCAGAAGTCAGCCCCTGGGCGGTCCATCTTGTTGATAAGACAGACGCGGGGTACGCCATAGCGATCGGCCTGACGCCAAACAGTTTCCGACTGCGGCTCAACTCCAGCCACGGCATCCAGCACAACGATCCCTCCGTCCAACACTCGGAGGGAACGCTGTACCTCCACTGTGAAATCAATATGACCCGGCGTATCGATGATATTGATCTGATGATCTAGCCAGTAGCAACTGGTGGCGGCAGCGGTGATAGTGATTCCGCGCTCACGCTCCTGAGCCATCCAGTCCATGGTGGTTGTGCCATCGTGCACTTCCCCCATGCGATGGATTCTTTGGGTATAGAAGAGAATTCGCTCGGTGATCGTCGTCTTGCCAGCGTCTATGTGGGCGATGATGCCGATGTTTCTTGTCCTTGCCAGGGGATAGTCCCTAGGCATCGTTGACTCCTGCTGCTACCAACGATAATGGGCGAAAGCTCTGTTGGCCTCCGCCATCTTGTGAGTGTCTTCCTTCTTCTTCACCGTGGGTCCCGTGTTTCGCGCAGCATCCATCAGCTCGTCGGCCAGCCGCTCCGCCATCGGCCTGCCCTTTCGGGCCTGAGCAGAGCGAATAAGCCATCGGATCGCCAGGGAGGTGCGTCGCTCCGGTCGCACTTCAACCGGGATCTGGTAGGTTGCCCCGCCTACGCGCCGGGACCGCACCTCCAGAACAGGAGTAGCGTTGTCCACGGCTTGATGGAAGACCTCCAAAGGATTCCTCCGCGTGCGCTCCTCGATGATGTCGAAGGCGTCGTACATAATCCTCGCAGCCAGACTCTTCTTTCCTTGCCGCATCAAACGGTTGATGAATCTGGCCACCAGTTCGCTATTGTACTTAGCATCCGGTTCCACTTCTCTGCCAGGGGGTCTGTAACGCCTAGGCATGTGTTCCCTCCGTTCACACTGCAAAAACAAGGGGCCGAGAGCTACTGCACCGATGCGGCTGCAAAGCCCTCGCCCCCACCATCCAGCCCTTAACTGAATTTGGGCTATCCTGGCGGGCACCCTCCTACACGTATGTTACCCTTCTCTTCAGAAGACATTCTGAAAATGGGCACTTAATCACCACATTCAAGAAGACTAGCAGATTGTCGGCTCTAGTCTTCTTGAAAGCCTCCTCAGCAGGTACGATGTATCCTTCCGGTCGTACCTTAACTCCCTGTCAAAAGAGACACCTTAGGTGCATCTCACGGGGATGATTAGACCCTTTTCTTCGGCCGCCTGGTGCCGTACTTGGATCGTCCGCGCATACGCCCCTCGACGCCGGCGGCATCCAGTGCACCACGGACGATGTGATAGCGCACGCCCGGCAGGTCCTTCACACGGCCCCCGCGAACCAAGACTACTGAGTGTTCCTGAAGGCCGTGACCCTCGCCAGGTATGTATGCTGTCACCTCGATACCGTTGGTTAGTCTTACCCTCGCTATCTTACGCAGCGCCGAATTGGGTTTCTTGGGCGTCATTGTCCTGACTAGGGTACAGACACCTCTCTTTTGAGGAGACCCCTTGGGATCCTTCACCGTCTTTTGGCGAAGTGCGTTATGCCTAAAACGCAGCGCCGGAGCTGAGCTCCTTTTGCTCTTTTCCTTGCGACCCTTCTTGACTAACTGATTGACAGTCGGCAATACAATCTCTCCCAAACTCTCTCACGCAAAGCCACGGTGATGTTTCCAAACACAAACAATAATTATACTACATTTCTGATCAAGCGTCAAACCCGCAATTCACTTGGAAACCCTGGCTCCAACCGAAGCCGCGAATCGCGTTCCGTCAGGTCCTCCTTGTCGAATTCGTGCCGCTTTCCGGCCTCGTCTATGACCTCGACGGCAATCCCAAGGCTCTGCAGCTCCTTGACCAACACCCGGAAGGATTCCGGTATACCCGGGGCGCCATGCTTCTGACCCTTGACGATCGCCTGATACGTCTGAACCCTGCCCGTCACATCGTCTGACTTGACGGTCAGCATCTCCTGTAAGGTGTGGGCAGCACCGTACGCTTCCAAGGCCCATACCTCCATCTCTCCAAAACGCTGGCCCCCGAATTGTGCCTTGCCTCCCAAGGGCTGCTGAGTGACCAACGAGTAAGGCCCAGTGGATCGGGCATGCACTTTGTCTTCCACCAGGTGTGCAAGCTTCATCATGTTGATCGTTCCCACCGTCACCGGGTGGTCGAAGGGCTCGCCCGTCCTGCCGTCATGTAGGACCATCTTGCCCCAGGTCGGAATGGGCTGGCCGGTCTCCATGGTCACCTGCCCGGCCCGCCGCTCTAGGT
>CAZBJW010000219.1:0-3461 GCA_964492135.1 uncultured Anaerolineales bacterium | reverse complement strand
CCGTAGAGTAGCCGAGCTCCTCCATCCACAATCGCAGGCAGAGGTGGTAGGCCAGCCTGTCCGCCTTCTCTCTGTCCACCACGGGTCGTCCATCGTCCTGGAACACCAGCAACTCGTTGGGGTCGTATCCCAGCCTTCTCAACGTGTACTCCAGGATGCTGCGACGAGCATACCTGCGGTCTGACATGAGGGCTTCCACGTCGTAGCCATCGTCGCCCAACAAGTGAACCAGATACAGGGTCCGGGCTTCATCATCATCAGCCAAGTCTTCAGGCTCATATCCCTCGTCTCTCAACCACTGCCAGGCCTCTTCTGTCGCTTTGTTCCAGGCCCAGTCGATCAACCAGGCGCGAGCTAGCTCTGCGACGATCTCCTCCTCATCGGCTCCATCGAACACGGGCGATATCGCTTTGAAACCCAGGCGGTCTGCAGCCCACCCAAGATGCGTTTCCAGAATCTGCCCAATATTCATACGGCTGGGAACCCCCAGGGGGTTGAGGATGATCTCAATGGGGGTGCCATCAGCCATGAAGGGCATGTCTTCGATGGGAACCACCTTGGAGATAACGCCCTTGTTGCCGTGCCGCCCCGCCATCTTGTCCCCTTCCGTTACCTTGGACAGGTGTGCGGTACTGACGCGAACCAGCTTCTCCACGCCAGCCGGGAGATCGTGGCCATCTTCACGGGTGAAGGTTCGAACATCGACCACTTTGCCCCGCTCACCATGAGGGAGGCGTAGGGATGAGTCCTTGACCTCCCTGGCCTTCTCGCCAAAGATGGCACGCAACAGTTTTTCCTCAGGTGTGAGGTCTGTCTCGCCCTTGGGCGTTATCTTGCCAACCAGAACATCGCCAGGATTGACTTCGGCGCCAATGCAGATGACGCCTTCTTCGTCCAGGTTCTTGAGAGCTTCCTCCCCCACGTTGGGGATGTCGCGCGTTATCTCTTCTGGCCCTAGCTTGGTGCTGCGCGCTTGTATCTCATGCTTTTCGATATGTACTGAGGAGTACTTGTCGTCGCGCACCAGACTCTCGCCAATTACCACGGCGTCCTCGAAGTTTTGTCCTTCCCAAGAGAGGAAGGCTACCAGAACGTTTTGACCCAGTGCCAACTCTCCATTCTCCGTGGATGAGCTATCGGCGAGAACGTCTCCCCTCTGGACATAGTCCCCCTTGTGCACGGTGGGTCGTTGATCTATGCACGTTCCCTGGTTGGACCGGTTGTATCGCCTCAAAGCATAAGTTCGATCGCCGTTGTTCCCTCTGACCACGATCCTTTCCGAAGTGACGCTTACCACTCTGCCGGGCTCGCAAGCCACCAACACCTGACCGGAATCGAGGGCGGCTTGCCGCTCTATGCCTGTGCCCACCGTGGGAGATTCCGGAGTCACCAGGGGCACTGCCTGGCGTTGCATGTTGGAACCCATGAGCGCTCGGTTGGCATCATCGTGCTCCAAGAAGGGGATGAGAGCGGCTGACACGCTGACTATCTGCTTGGGCGAGACATCCATAAAGTCGACCTCTTCTGCTGGCTCGATCAAATACTCTCGCCGACTCCGCGTTTCGACTCGATCTTCTATCAACTCACCGTTTTCGTTTAACTTGGCATTGGCCTGAGCGATGACGTGCTTCTCTTCCTCATCCGCGGGCATGTACACTATCTCGCTGGTGGCGACGGGACGGATCGCCACCTCTTCTTCCAAAGGGAGTTCAGTTATCAGCTCAGCCAGCGCTGGACTGATCACCGTCCCGGCTGTCCCAATCACCTCGCCAGACTCGGGATCCACCACGTCCTTGCGTAAGGTTTTACCCAGCAGGGCGTGGAAGTCGTTCGGTATAGTATTCTTTACCTTTCTGTAGGGCGTTTCGATAAAGCCATACTCGTTGATCTCCGCATAGGTGGCCAGCGACCCGATGAGACCGATGTTGGGACCCTCAGGAGTCTCAATGGGGCAGATGCGCCCATAATGGCTGTCATGCACATCTCGGACGTCAAACCCCGCTCTCTCGCGCCGTAGTCCTCCAGGCCCTAGGGCCGAAAGACGTCGCTTGTGGGTTAACTCGGCTAAAGGATTAGTTTGATCCATGAACTGGGAGAGTTGGCTACCACCGAAGAACTCCCTGATAGCGGCGACCACTGGCCTAATGTTGATCAAGGTAAGGGGGGTGATCTGTGAGGGGTCCTTGGTGCTCATCCGCTCTCGCACAACCCGTTCCATGCGCAGGAAACCAACCCGTAGCTGATTCTGGATCAGCTCACCGACGGTCTTGACCCTCCGGTTGCCCAGGTCGTCTATGTCGTCGGGCCCGTCAACACCATTGTTGATGAGGATCATTCGTTCCACAACCATGACCAGATCCATCTTGGTCAAAGTGAGTTGGTCAAGAGGGAAAGACAAGTCCAACCTCTTGTTGAGCTTGTACCGTCCCACCTTGGCCAGGTCGTAGCGACGAGAGTTGAAGAGAAGCGACTCGAGGTATCTCTTAGCGTTCTCGATGTTAGGAGGGTCACCCGGCCGCATCCTCCGGAAGAACTCTACCACCGCCTCTTCGCCATTCTGCGTGGGATCTTTCTCGATGGTGGCTTGTATGTAGCTTCGATCTGGCATGTTGTCGCAGCGGTCGAATAGGGCGAAGAGTTCTTCGTCGGTGCCCTCGCGCAGGACATCATCTGTGGGGTCATGCAGGTCTGTGGAAATGGCAGCCAAGGCTCGCACCAGGACGGTCACCGGTATCTTACGCTTGCGGTCTACCTTCACCGACAGGAGGTTCTTCTTGCTCGTTTCGAACTCTAGCCAAGCGCCCCTGGACGGGATTAGCTTGGCCATGCACAGCTGCCTGCCGCTCTTCCTGTCCTCTTCGACGGTGAAGAAGATCCCAGAAGAACGGATCAGTTGGCTCACGACCACCCTCTCCGCACCGTTGACGATGAACGTAGCGTTGTCGGTCATGAGAGGGAAGTTGCCCATGTAGACGTCTTGTTCCAGCCGCTCGCCTTGTTCGTTGACCAACGCAGCCCTGATGTGGAGAGGTGCTGAATAGGTCATATCCATCACGCGACATTCGTGCTCGCTATGCGTGGGCTCCTCGAACCGGTAGTCGATGAGTTCGAGGGTCATCTTGCCGTTGTAGCTCTTGATGGGGAACGCCTCTTCAAATAGCTCCCGGAGACCTTGCTCCTTGAACCACTCGAAGGATTGCAGTTGAACGTCAACAAGGCGAGGCAAGGGGTGGACATCGGCGATCCGAGCATACGACTTGCGCCTGTCTCCCCTGTTAGCCGTAGTGGGGCCTGTTGCCGATTCCAGATCAAACAGAGGTTTCTGCATATCTGAACCTACTCCTCGCGACTCTTGAGTCATTCAGATGCACTCCTGTGGAAGTGTGACAAGTAACTGGTGGCCCATAACGCTAAATTTACAGTATAACACATTTTTACAGATTTGTCAATATGCGGGTATC
>CAZBJW010000218.1:0-7672 GCA_964492135.1 uncultured Anaerolineales bacterium | reverse complement strand
GCGTCGTTCTGGTAATGTTGGCCACCTACTACGCAGGAGAGTACTGGGACTACCGCGAAGATTCCCTCTCTGCGCGTTTGGCGCCCAGCCAGTTCGCGGGAGGCTCCCACGTGTTGCAGGCCGGTCTCTTGACTCGCCATTCGGCCCTGTGGGCTTCGGTCGCTGCTCTCCTCATGGCTCTTGCGGTGGCCCTTGTCCTCCAGCTGGGCTACCTGACCGGGCCATGGACGGTTCCCTTCTGCGTCCTGGGCCTGGCGGGTGGCTTCTTCTACTCCACGCGGCCCATCCGTTGGGTCAGTACAGGCTTCGGCGAAGTGTGGATCGCCTTCTGCTACGGCTGGTTGCCCATAGCCGTTGGGTACTACCTGCAGCTTGGGCAAATAGCGTCGCTCATCCACTGGATGTCAATCCCCGTGGGCCTTACTATCCTGAACGTGATCCTGCTGAACGAATTCCCTGACTTCCCGGCGGACTCGCAGGCGGGCAAGAGAAATCTGGTCGTACGTCTGGGCAGAGACCGCGCCTCCCTGCTGTACGGAATCATGGGCGTGGCAAGTTGGCTTGCGATGGTGGTCTCTGTGAGTCAAGGTGTGCCCCCACGGGCTTTCCTTTTCTATCTTCCCGTCCTAGCAGTTTCCGTGGCCATAGTGGTGCTTTTGTGGCGCGGATACTGGCGAGATCGCCCTACCCTCGAGCGGCTCTGCGGCGCCAATCTGCTGGTCAACCTGGGCACCACGGCCTCCTATATCCTGGCTTTCGTGGTATGAGCAAGTGAACCACTGGCTACAGGAGTGGGGTGAACAACCCAAACGTAAGGTGCGCACTTATTGGTGGCCACCCACTCTGGTTCTGCGCCAGATGGTAAGCGCATTCTACGTCGGGGCGCTCTCCCGCTGGCGAAAATTGCCGTACTGGATTCGCACCTACGGCGTCAAGTGCCTTCCCGGTGCCGCCGGCTCCTGGGGGATGGGTTGCATAGGCTTCCCGGCACACCCTGTGTGGGAGATGACGACCGCCTGCAACCTGCGCTGCATACACTGTCACGCCTCGGGTGGCAGCCGAGCTCCCGACGAGTTAACGACTGCGGAAGCCAAACGGCTTCTTGACCAACTGGCACAGGTCAGCGAGTTCCGCATGATGGCCTACACCGGTGGCGAACCGCTGGTTCGTCCTGACCTCTTTGAGCTGCTCGCCTATTCCCAGGCCCTGGGCTTCACCAACACCATGGCTACGAATGCCACCCTCATAGACGATGCGGTCGCCAGCCGCCTACGCCGGTACGGCCTGGTGATCGCCGCGGTGAGCCTGGACGGCTTCGATGCCGCGACCCACGACTACGTGCGCGGGCAGCCTGGCACCTTCGAAGAGACGCTCAAGGGAATACGCGCTCTGCGGCGTGCCGGCATCCTCCTGCACATCAACATCACGGCCATGGAATACAACATGGACCAGCTCGAGCCGCTCATGGCCCTCGTCGACGAATTGGGGACTGGCATCCTCTTGATGTACCAACTGGTGCCCGTAGGCCGTGGCCGCGGAATCGAGAGCGCCGCCCTGGACCTGGGCGCTAACGAGCGTCTGATCCGGTTCATGGCCGCGGCGCAGCGCGTGACTCACGCCATCATGGAGCCAGTGGCAGGACCTCAGTACTGGCCTTTCCTCCTGCAGAGAGCCGGCATTGACGGCGGCCCCCTTCTGCGCCTGGGCGAAGTCGTCTTTCACGGCTGCTCCGCAGGACGCGGCTTCGTGTACATTAAGCCCAACGGCGACGTGTGGCCCTGCCCCTTCATCGAGTTGAGCTGCGGCAACGTGCGAGAGACGCCCTTTTCCACTATCTGGGCCACGGCGCCGATCCTCCAGGACTTGCGAAGCCGGGAGCAGCTCCTGAAAGGACAATGCGGCGAGTGCGAGTACAGGCGATTGTGTGGCGGGTGCCGAGGCAGAGCCTGGGCCACCAGCGGCGACTACCTCGCTGAGGATCCCTCGTGCTTCATCCACCCTCCCGACAAGGATGGGCATGACGACGAAAACCCGCCACAACTCTCATGATACTTGACCGCAATGGGTCCACCGGGAATCCCAAAGCGGGCGCGCAGCGGCGGACCCGATCTCATCCCGCGCTCACAGAGCACATACTTCCTGGAACTCGACTAGGGCTCCCTCCAGAACTGAGCACACCTCGTCCACATCTCCTGAATCACACCTCAAGCAGACTCCACAATCAGAGCTGAGATGCCGTGGTACGGGAATAAGCTTGACCTTCAAGCCCCTCTCCTTGGTGAGCTTCTCAGCCCGTATGGCGCCACTGGTGGAATAGAAAACAACGACGCTATAGCTCGAGTCGCTCACGAAGCTCTCCTATAACGCTACAACTTTCCCTGCTCCCAAGAGCATCTCGGCGATGGTGTACATGTTGGAGATCTCTCCGACAGCGATCTTCTCTTTGATTCCGAAATGGCCAAGACAAGTACCGCAGGCCAGAATCTCCACGCCCCTGCTCTCAAGGCCCGAGAGGTCCTCTAGGACAGGAGAACCCTCCACCGTCAGCTTGACACCGGCATTGAGGAAGATCATCGTGTCAGGCAACGGTTCGACCTCGTTGAGAGTGTGCAGGAACGATCGTATGAGGATGCCTCCCAGTTCGTCGTCACCACGGCCCATGCTGTCACACGGCATCAGCACGACGGTCGGACCGAGGGGTGATTCCATGACCGGAGCAGGCACCGGTGTGTCCTCCGGAACAGCGCCGGTCTTCCTCACGTGCAGGTAGATTCCATCATCTTTGGCCTCCGCCTCGACGGAGTAGCCCTCCTTCTCTGCCATCCGCGATACGTTCATCATAGCAGCGTCGTTGTCTACTATGGTCGTCACCTGCTCGGATTCGGCCATCGCCTTCTTTGTCTGAATCACAGGTTGCGGACACGCCAACCCTCTACAGTCCACGACTTTCGCCATTTGTACCCTCCGCTCAATGGGGATTCCCCGAATCAGCCAAGCCACTCAGGGCTGGCTGGAAGCTATCTGTCTCACCGCCTGTACCGCGGCGTCAACCTCCTCTGCCGTATTCAAGTAACTCAGGGCGAAGCGCACCGTACCTACAGGGAAGGTCCCGATGGTGCGATGCGCTGCCGGCGCGCAATGGAGTCCAACGCGACTCATGATGCTGTGTCTCTCATCCAAGATCAGACCTACCTCCGATGGAGTCAGGCCTTCGACGTTGAAGGACACGTTAGCGATCTGCATCTCAGCGTCGTGGCCGCCATACAGAGTCACACCACGGATATCCAGCAACCCGGTGATCAGCCTCTGCGTCAACTCAACCTCGTGCAGGCGAATAGCCTCCACGCTCTGTTCCCGCACAAAGTCCACACCGGCCCGCAGGCCGGCCAAGCCCACCGTATTGGGTGTCCCGCTCTCGCATTTGTCCGGAAGAAACGGGGGTTGCTCCTCTCGCTCCGAGAGGCTACCTGTGCCCCCTTGTTTGAGGGGTTGCAGATCATTCACTGGTACCCGCTGGCCTATACACAGCCCGCCCGTCCCCTGGGGCCCAAAAAGCGCCTTGTGCCCCGTGAAGGCCAACAGGTCTATGCCCAAGGCCTTCATGTCCAACGGATAGGCCCCCGCTGTCTGGGCAGCGTCAACCAGCAGCAGAACATCATGGGCCCGAGCGATCTCGCCAGCCTCGGCTATCGGCAGCAGGCTTCCCACGACATTGGAGGCATGGTTAAGTACGATCATCTTGGTGTGCGCCTTTACGGCCCGTCGCAGGTCATCAGGATCCAAGACGCCCTCGGACGAGCAAGGCACAACGTGAACCTCCACCGAACCTCGCTCCCCCAGAGCGCGCAGCGGCCGCATGACGGAGTTGTGCTCCATACTACTCGTGATCACATGGTCGCCGGGCCCCAGTAGCCCGTGCAGGGCCAGGTTCAAGGCCTCAGTCGCATTCAGACCGAAGACGATGCGCAGGGGATCGTCCACGTTGAAAAGTCGGGCCAAGGCCTCACGCGTTTCGTAAATGATCCTCCCAGCCTCGATGGACAGCCGGTGCGCAGAGCGCCCTGGGTTAGCTCCGACCTTGGTCATGAAACGAGACATAGCCTCGATCACAGGGGGCGGCTTGGGCCAGGAAGTGGCCGCATTGTCGAAGTAGATCATCGCCATCGCGTCAGGGCAGAAGAACACGTGGAATTGGTCCCTGCTTCGCTGTCACGTGCCATGACAGTTCGCCAGTGGAACCCGGGGCTCAAGGAGAGGTGGAACAGAGGGATACCTAGAGCATTTCGAACCCAGTTCGGCCTCGGCTCGAGGGAGCAGGTTCCAGAGAGCAGAGAAGCGTATGGAGCGAAGCCTGATGCAGCCCGTGCATCCTGCCGGGGGCTCGGCCTCAGCCTGCTCAAGTGAACGATGCGGAGTGATACCGATTCCACCGCATTAGCCCTGCTCACCTCCTTCCTAAGCGTCCTATGGAACGATCTGAGATTCAGCTTCCGGGATAGCGAGCAGAATTATAGAATGGGCAAACAGCGCTGTCAAGTCAGGCAGTCCAAGACTGCCACGACATCTCGTGGCAAACATCTCCAGTCAGCCTTCAGCGGGAAACACTTGCCGTGTCGTGCGCCGCGCTCCTATTCGCGGTTAGCAGTTGGCGAAGCGATCTTCCCAACATATCCTCCACGAGGGCAGGGATTTCGGACCTCTCGTCGGGTGGAACGTCCTCCTTCAACCTCTCGGTCAGTTCGAGATAGTGGCGCATGGCCGCCAGCCGGTCTCCCATACGCAGCAGACAGTCGACGACGCCCTTGTGGGCCACCTCGCAGTAGTAGTCCTTCGCGACAGCGAGTCTGTACAACTCGAGGGCATCTTCTGGCGGTCCGCGCTTGGCGGCCAACTCCGCCACGGCCACGATGGCCTCGAGATGAAGCTGCTTCAGCCTGAACCTCGTTTGGTCACACCATTCAGAGTCGAAGCCCTCCAAGTAGTCTCCCCGGTACAATTCCAGAGTCTCGCGGTAGAGGCTCTCGGCCTTGCCACCGCCCTCCCGGGTGCGTCTGGCGCGCCTCAGGAGAGCCTCGAAGTCGGCAACATCGTATTCCCACTCAGAGAGGTCTCGAATGCGATAGACCTCGTCCTCCCACACCACCACTTCTACCTCCAAGGCCTTTCGACACCGGTAGAGCGTGGAATGAAAAAGCCCGTCTTTGCCGTTCTCGTCCGTTTCGGGTAACAGGCACTCCCCTATGCGCGCCTTGCTCAGCCCGGCAGGATGGTTCAAAAGGAGGAAGAACAGTTCCAGGGCGCGCCTCGACCCCCAAGCTTTCTTGGATACGGCACGCGTCCCAATCCAGACTCGAGGTTGACCCAGTGCCTTTGCTTTCAGAGGAGGTGTTTCCATGCTCTCACTCCCACAGCCGTTCCACCCACGACGGTTCCCCACCGTGATGGCCTGGCATCGCGTCTCGCTCTGGCACATCAATGCGAAGCTATCGATACCATTATGGCACGGTCGCTCCGCCCTGTCAAGCGCCCGGTACCACACATTGGGGCGCGGTCAAGAGCCGACACAACATATTGTGGCAATCGCGGCTCCCGCATGGCTACGGTGATGTCAGGCGGGCCGCGAGAAAGCAGGCTGCAAACGCTGGGCCTCGATTCGCCACGGTGACTTCGCATGCCATGGACGCCTCAGCGCCGTCCATTTGCCCAAGCAAGAGACGCATGATACAATGGGATAGGAAGCCGGAGCAGTCAGAAAGGAAGGAGGTCCAAGTGGCGAAGAAGAGCAAGAGACCTTCCACCTACCTGTACCCAGTGCCGGTTGTTCTCGTCACCTGCGGGATCGATAAGCCGAACATTATCACCCTCGCCTGGGTAGGCACGGTGTGCTCGGATCCACCCATGGTGGGTATCGCTGTGCGGCCTGAGCGCTATTCGTACGGCCTCATCGAGAACACAGACGAGTTCGTGGTCAACATCCCGGGAGAAGACCTGCTCGAGGCGACGGATCGTTGCGGTCACGTCTCTGGTCGAGACGTGGACAAGTTCGCAGCCTTTGGCCTCACACGAGAGCCAGCGACCGAAGTGAAGACTCCGCTAATCGCCGAATGTCCCGTGAACATGGAATGCAAGGTCGCGCAGAAGATATCTCTTGGGGCTCACAGCCTCTTTTTGGCAGAGGTGGTGGCAGTCCACGTAGATGAGGAGGTGTTGGACGAATCCGGCCGTCGCATAGACTACGGCAAGGCCAAGCCCTTCGTCCTGACCTTCAGGGAGTACAGGGGTCTCAGGGATGTGCTGGCGGGCTACGGCTTTTCAGGCAAGCAATAGAGAGATCGTACTATTCGACCCCGGCAAGCTTAAGAGACATCGCCTCGTATACTTCGGCTTCTTCGGCCCGCCTCTTGATCCTGATGCGCCCCAGTGGTCTAGCTTCGACGAACGCTTCGACCGCATCGTAGGTGGTGCTGCTCAACAGAATCTGCTCGGCCTTGGCCTGCTCCTGGAGCCGGAAGGCGACGTTGACAGCATCGCCGATGGCTGTGTAGTTCATCAGCGCTTCGCTCCCTACGTTGCCAACCACTGCCTCACCGGTATTGATGCCAAAACCGAAGTGGAGCTTCGGTTCGACGTCACGGCCCTTCAGATTATCCCGCAGCGCGAAGGCCGTCTTGACGGCGCGCAAGGCATGATCAGGCTGGGGAACCGGCCCATTATATAGCGCCATCACCGCGTCTCCCATGAACTTGTCCAGGACGCCTCCTTGACCGAAGATGGCCTCGGTGGCCAAAGTGAGATAGCGATTCACGACCTCTATCAGCCTCTCTGGAGCCATCTTCTCTGCCACGGCAGTGAATCCTCGAAGGTCAGCAAAAAGCACGGTGACGTCCCGCCTTTCCCCTCCCAGGTTGGCCCGCGACGGATCATCAATCAGATAGCGGGCCACCTCCGACGGGAGGTAGCGCTCAAACAACTCCCGAGTCTTCTCCTCCAGCTCCTGTATCCGCTGGTGGCTGGCCTCCAACTCACCGTACCTGGCCTGCAGTTCATCGTGGGCGGCCGACAGTTCCTCTTGGAGCCGCTTTCGCTCCCGCCGCAGCTGGCTCCTCTCCAGCGCGCTCTCCAGCCTAAGGAATGCTTCCTCGTAGTCTAGAGGCTTGATCAAGTAGTCGTCGGCGCCGGCGGTAAGGGCCTTGACCGCTATCTCCTCCGAGCCAAAGGCAGTCATCATCACGACGCCCAGAAGCGGGTTCGCTGCCCTGATCTGCTGCAGGACAGAAATCCCGTCCAGACCCGGCATCATAATGTCCAGCAGGACGAGGTCAGGCCTGTACCGATCGATGAGTTCGAGAGCTTCGCGGCCATTGCCCACTGTGGCCACCTCGTAGCCTGCCCTCTCCAGCAGGTGCGCCGTGACCTCACGAAAGGCCTCGTTATCATCAGCAACTAATAAGCGCGCAGTCATCGTTTCCCTTTGATGCCAGAAGAGACAAGAGCGCAGTAGCCACGGGATGATCTAACTCAGACCCTTACAAGTATCCCAGAGACCTGAGCCTGTCCTCAAGGATCTTCTCCTCCTCCTCGCTGTACACCCTTTCGTCCACCTCGGCGGCAGGAGGGACATATTCCAGTCCCTCCAGCTTGGCGATGATCTTCGCGACGCTCTCCCCAGGAT
>CAZBJW010000217.1:0-7704 GCA_964492135.1 uncultured Anaerolineales bacterium | reverse complement strand
CTTACCAGCTTCCCCAAAGCCGGCGTCAGGGTGCGCTGTTGGACCTATGGACAGGTGTTGGGGGATAAGATAACGCCTTCTGACCCCGGCAAGAGCGACGGATACTACGAGTTCATCCTGCACGCACAGTCCGGTGTCCCCAGGGAGGTTGCGGTCGAAGTAGCCATAGTCGACGACAGCGGCAATCTCCTCTCGCCCAGGATCATGGCTCAGACCACGGCCACCGATTGTGGCAATCCGAATGGCCGCCAGCGCGTCATAGTCGATTTCGTGCAGCTGCATTGAGCCGGCGCCGGAGGTCAGATCACCATGGGTACGGCGCGTCCGCACCGGGGACAGGCGGAATGGACCAGTCGATTGTCGACCACGGTCAGTCCATACCTCTGGATGAGCAATTCCTCGCAGTCAGGGCAGTAGGTGTTCTCCAGCGGGTGGCCCGTTACGTTGCCCAGATAGACGAAGTCCAGCCGCTCCTCCTTCCCGATCCGCCACCCCCCTTCCAGGGCGGTCAAGGGCGTGGGAGGTGCATGGAACCGATAGGCTGGGTAGTAGCCGCTGACGTGCCAGGGCGTTTCCTTGCCCAGTTCCCGGCGGATCCGCCGGGCGATTCCCCTGAGGATCTGCTCCTCATGGTTCACGCTGGGGATCACCAGCGTGGTGATCTCCACATGCACCCCCTGCTCCTTGGCCAGACGGCAGTTGCGCCACACCGTCTCCACATCGATCCCTTTGCAGTGCTTCTTGACCGCTCTGGCATCCCCCTTCACGTCGACGTTCATGGCATCCAGCCCGGCCTCGATGAGCAGGTCCAGACCCTGCACCGTCATGTAGCCATTGGTCACGTAAGTGTTGTACAAACCCCTATCCCTCGCCGCCCGGAACACGTCCAGTGACCATTCCAGGGACAGCGTGGGTTCGTTGAGGCTGATCGATGTCCCCTGGCAATCAGATCGCAAGGCGGCGTCGACGAACTCCTCCGCGGACATGTACTGACCCTTGCGGGGTGGCGATTTGCTGATATCCCAGTTCTGACACCAAGGACAGCCGAAGTTGCAACTCCAGCTGCCAGCGGTCAGGGCCACACTCCCAGGAAAGAAGTGATACAGCGGCTTTTTCTCGATGGGATTGGCGGACAGGGAGGAGACATTGCCGTAGGTGAGAGTAACCAGCGTCCCATCGTCGTTGGTTCGGGTGCGGCACCAGCCGGATGCTCCCTCGGCCAACAAGCAGCGCCGCTCGCACGTCAGGCAGCGCACCTTGTCGCCGACCCTTTCCTGTAGGAGCGCCTCTCTGGTGAAGGGATCCTTCATGAGCGTGAACACCGTCCCCTGGCTTCCGGTGGGCAACCATCGACCATCAGCCCACCCTCTGCTGCCCCGCCTGGCCACGAAGCGGGCTCTCCCATCGGACCAGTAGCGCGCCTGGAGATAACGCGCGTCCGGTGCAGCGGGTCTCTAGGCGCTCCGGCCGGTAGATCAGGCTGCCACTCTTAATGGCTTCAGGGTGTCGGGCTGTTCAGCACGACCGATATCTTCCCCCAGGGAACCGACCTGGCTGCAGCCCTGCACTCTGAGCCCGGACGAAGGTCTCAGCTCCGAAGGCGCCAGTGCAGGGTAGCTGGCCAGGAGCGGAAGGCTCAAAGATGTCTCGCCAGTGATGGTCACCGTGGGGGTGAGCATGGGTGTCGGCGTCACTGTGGCTGAGATGACGACGGTCGTGAGCACGCCAGGTGTAGCGGTAACGAACACTGTCATGGTGATGATTTCCAGCGTGGGCGTGATGGTGGGTGTGGGTGTGTACGTCGGTATGGGCCGCTGAGTCGGAGTGGGTGGCAAGGTAGCACTGGGAGTGGAGGTGCGCTCAGGAGCCACCATCGTCATGGGAGCCAGGGTGCTGGTCGAAGTCAGGGTAGGCGGGATCTCCGCCCCCACATCACGGACCAGCCGGAAGCGAATGAGGAAGCTGCTGATACCCAGGCAATACAGGAGTAGCGCAAAGACAGTGATGACGGTCAGAAGGCTGTACACCCGTTTTTGCGAGGCCGTTAGCTGCGCATAGCGGCGAAACAGGCTTCTCATGGTCCTGATAGGGCGGATGGGGAAGTCACCATTGGCATTCCCAGCTCAAGTCATAGCATCTACGGTGTTGCAGTGGTGGTCGGTGTCCCTGTCGCAGTCTTGGTAGCGGTCGCTATCTCTGTCGGTGTGTTGGTTGCAGTAAAGGTCGGCGTATCAGTCGGCGTTGCCGTGCCGGTGGCCGTAGGCGTATCGGTGGCCGTCGCAGTGAAGGTTGCCGTCTCCGTGGGCGTGTGAGTAGCGGTCGACGTCGGAGTCTCCGTGGGGGTCGCCGTACCGGTGGCGGTCGCGGTATCGGTGGCGGTCGCGGTCCAGGTGGGCGTGTATGTAGCCGTCTCAGTTGGAGTACGTGTTGCCGTCTCGGTGGGCGTAGGTGTGACTCGCGGAGGAGCCATCGCCAAGGCGATGAAACCCAGCACATAGCACGGCACGCTCAGGCAGATGATGGCTATTGCGAGGCCATACATCGTCCTCCTCCCCTCAGAAAGACTCCCCCACCAACCGGTCACTGGTCACCTCACAGGCTGCGCAAAAGGACGCTGCTTCAGCGTCCCCTTCTTGGATAAATGGTCTCTCCCTTCGGAGCGCCCTGTTCCATCGTGGCCGCGTACCCACGCGCCGAGGTTGTCGCTACCTCCCCGTATGAATCACGAAATGCTAGCTTCTTTCGAAGCTCTTGTCAACTTGGAGAGATCATATCCCGGACGCGGTGGTAGAGGGCTGTGAAGCCCTCATCGTAGTAGGTGTCAGTATCTCGTGGACGGGGCAAAGCTACCGGCACGCTGGCCTGAATGTGGCCCGGCCGTGGGCTCATAACCAGCACCCGGTCCGCCAGGAAGACGGCCTCCTGGATAGTGTGGGTGACCATGAGGATGGTCTTGCCCGTGGCCCGCCAGATGCGCAGCAGTTCCAAGTTCATCTGGTTGCGAGTGATGGCATCGAGGGAGCCAAAGGGTTCATCCATCAGCAGAATGGATGGTTCGTACACCAGGGCCCGGGCGATGGCTACGCGCTGCTGCATGCCACCGGAGAGTTCGTGAGGGTAGGAATTCTCGAAGCCGACCAGACCGACCAAACTCACCAACTCCATCGCCCGCTTCTTGTTGGTTTCGGCCCCGTTGCCGCGCACCTCCAGAGGCAGAGTGACGTTTCTCAGGACGGTGCGCCAGGGCATGAGAGTCGGGTTCTGGAAGACGAAGCCGATCTCCTGGCGAGGCTGTGTCAGTGATTGCCCGTCGATGCGCACCACTCCCCCATCCGCTTCGAGCAATCCCCCCAGTATCCGCAGAAGGGTGGTCTTTCCGCAGCCTGAGGGGCCCACCAGGCTGACGAACTCTCCCTCAGAGATCTCAAGAGAGATGTCCCGGAGGGCTCTCAGGTCGCCATCGCGACCTTGGAAGCTCTTCTCTATCCCTCTGGCACTGAGTATCGGCTCAGCCATCACCCCTACTGCTGCACTACAAACTCGTTGGTGAACATCGCTTGGACATCGGTCTCTGTTTCCACCAACCCCACGTCCAGCATGAACTCCTGGGAGGCCTGCCACCCAGATGGATCGGAATAGCCCAAATGCTCGCTCTCCCAGAACTTGATGGACTCGTTGAGGACGGCCATCTGGATGTCCCTGTTCTCTCCCCCTGCCTCCGGCACGTATTCCAGGCAGATCTCGAAGGCCTCTTCGGGGTGATCGATGGTGTACTGGAGACCCCGCATGACAGCTCCTACCAGCCCGTCGACCAGTTCCGGACGTTCGGCGATGGTCTTCTCATTGGTGATGATACCGTTGGATACCAGATTGATGTAATCCGCCACGTAGATGATGTGTGGCTCATAGCCTGTTTGCCGCAGTTGTACCGGCTCGTTCGCCGCATACACCACCGCTGCTTCGACCTGGCCCTCCGTGAGACTGGCAACCTGAGTATAGCCGATACACTCCAGCGGTATCTCTTGCTCATCTATCCCTGACGCGTACAAGAGACCCAGCCAGCCGATATAGCTTGCTCCCCACAAGCCAGGGATACCCACCGAGCGTCCGATCAGATCGGAGGGTTCCTCCAAGGGCACGTCCTCCAGCGAGACCACAGCTACCGGGAACTTCTGGAAGTACGTCATCGCGTAGACGACAGGTAGACCCTGGCTGCGGGCCAAGATCACTTGATCGCCGCTGGCCACGGCGAATTGCAACGCATCGGTACCCACTAGATTCAGCAGGTCTGTTTCCATTCCGTAATCGAACTCTATTTGGAGGTTCTCCTCCGCGAAGTACCCCTTGTTCACGGCTACGTAGAAGGGCGCAAACTGCACGTTGGGAATGTATCCCATAGCCAGGGTCACCTCTGTGGGCGACCCAGCTGGTGTGGGTGTACCCGCGCCTTGACAGGCACTCATCAGGATCAGCGACACCGCTATGAGCATCAAACCTAGCTTCTTCACACTCATTTGTGCTCCTTCTTATTCACCCCGGCGCCAAGACAGCAGTCTGCTCTCTAAGAGAACAACACTGCCGTACAGACCCAGGGCGATGATAACCAGCGTATAGAGGGCCACAAACATCATTGGCGTATCGAAGAGGCCCCGCGACAGATTGACCAGGAACCCCAAACCTTCATCGGCGGCTACGAACTCTCCCACGACTGCGCCGATGACCGACAACGTGACTCCTATCTTCAGCCCCCCCAACAGGACCGGCAGCGCTGCCGGGACCTCCAGCATGGTGAACATCTGTCGGCGGGTCGCCCCGTAGGAGCGCATGAGGTCCACGAGGTTCTCATCTACGGAGCGAAGTCCCACGATGGTGTTGATCAATACGGGGAAGAAGACCGTCAGCGCGCAGACGATGACCTTGGACAGCAACCCGAAGCCAAACCAGATCACGAGCAGGGGCGCGAGAGCCACGATGGGTATGGATTGGGAAGCCACGATGTAAGGCGAGAGGATTCGCTCCAGGGACTTGGACTTGGCAAAGACGTACCCCATCACGGTGGCCACCGTTAGCCCCAGGGCCAATCCCAAGAACACCTCTCTCAGAGTGGCCCAGGTATGACGTAGCAGGGTGCCATCGTTGAGCACCAACAAGAGCTTGTGCAAGACGAGGGCGGGCGCAGGCAGGATGAAGGAAGGATAGGAACCAAGCGTGACGATGAGCTGCCACAGGCAGAGGAAAACGAGTAGGGCGGGCGGTGCCAGCAGCAGGGCCTTGTGGCGATCACCTGCCTTCCTGAGCCGGTTCCTCAGCGAACCAGCCTCGGCCGACATGGCCCTCTGTGGAGCATGAGGGTCGGCCATCTCTTTGGTTGTTCTCATCTGCTCGTCTGTGGTGGACAACGAAAAATCCCGAAGGGTCTACCTTCGGGACACATCTGCACCCAACGCAGGAAAGCACTGCTTTCCTCGTCAAATGGTTAACCCTCTCCCATCCGGACTATACCGTCGGCTCTGGCCTCTCACCAGATCGGCTCTACAGCTCGCGGGCTCGGCACTATTTCATCGTGCCATACCGCCGATCGGGAATTGGCCTTCCTGAGAAGGCCTCACCCTGCCCCGAAGGTCGTCTCACATTGGGTTATCAAGTTACCGATTCTAAGTATACAACAGTTTGCCCACAATGTCAACCTGGGAGTTGCGGACGATTCGTCTGCGGCCGCCCGCCCACAAGTTGATGGAGACGTTGAACTCCCGCTTCCATCACTCAACAAGTAATAGGATCCAAGCCACCCCCTGATTATCGAGCCGTTCTTGATAAACTGTCGGACCTCCCCATCCCACTCTGCCCCTACTCCGACAGGGCCATCAGGGAAATTCAGACTGATCTAGCCCGGGTCATTTGAGTTGTGGCGATCTGTAACAGTCAGCGACCTCGAAAACAACTCGTCGAAGTAGGTACCCGCAAACTCTATGTGATACCCATTTTCGCCCCCGCTCAGTACGTGCATCTCACCGGTCACTTCCGTGCCGCCGACTATCTCAAGTTCATAGAGATATGTGCTACCCACTTGAGATGTATATCTGAGCAGCACCTCTCCCGTTTCACCACCACAGCCGACCGAGAGCGAAACTGTCGCCAATATCATAATAGCAAGCAGAAGCCTTCCTTTGGACATTCTTGCATCTCCTGGGACGAAGACCTAAGCACCCAATAGTTCGCGGGCTCGGCACTACTTCGTCGTGCCATGCCCCGGGGTCGGGAAATGGCCTCCCTGCGAGGTCCCCACCCTTCTCCGAATGATTCGCCTTTGTTCACTGCACCCCCAGCATGTCGCTTGTCTCCAAGCCTGAGAGCGAACGTTCCCTGCCTTGACGGGAAGAGCTGGGAGAAGCTGGGTGTTTTTCGGCTACCGTTCACTCCTGAAGGTGCACGATCAGTTCGTGGATGCGGTCCAGTCCCGCCTCGAGGTAATCGGGCGGCAGGCCGAAACTCATGCGCAGATAGTGGTCCATGCCGAACTGGTCGCCCGGCACGATGAACACGCTCTTCTCATCGATCAGCCGCTGGACCAACTCTGTTGAGTTGATGTCAAGATGATAGCGAACGTAGGCAATAGCCGCCGCCTGAGGTGGCACCACGCTGAAGATGCCTTCGTGACTCTCCAGCCAGGCGTCCAGAATGGGGTAGCCCTTGCGAACGTAATCGCGTGCCCGTTGGATCAGCTGAGGCCGCACCTCGGGCGCAAGGGCGATGGCCGCCAGCTTGTTGGACAGCATGCTGGCACCAATGGTGATGTACTCGTGGCGAGCCGCGATGTCGTCCACCGTGTCCGCTGGCCCCACTACCCAGCCGATACGCAGCCCAGGGAGACCATACGCCTTGCTGAGGCTATTCATGGCCAGAACCCTGTCGTACCGGCCCCAGAAAGAGGGCGTCTCGGTGTCGGTGACCCGTTCGGCCCCACTGTAGACCTCGTCGGCCAGCAGCCAGGCGCCAACCTTGTCCGCAGCGGCGACGATAGCTTCCATCTCCGCCTCGGTCATGATATACCCTGTGGGATTGTCCGGGTTGCATACGGCGATGAGCTTGGTTCTGTCGGAAACGACGTGGTCCAGTTCGTCGAGATCGGGCGCCCAGCCCAGCTCCTCCCGGAGGTGGAAGGTCTTGACCTCAATGCCCATGTTCTTCGCGGCGCCCCAGATCTGCATGTAGTTGGGCAGCATCATCACCATCTCTTCCCCCGGAGCCACCATAGTCTGGACGGTGATGTAGTTAGCTTCAGCGCAGCCCACGGTTACGAGCACGTTGTCGGGCGTCGCGCCGGGATGCAGGGCGGCGATGCGTTCTCGTAGTTCGATGATGCCGTTGCCCTGGGGATAGTGGAGGGGGGTGGTGAGCAGTTGCTCGATGACCGAGGGATCCTGCACGAACTCGCGGACGCTCATGGGATGAACGCCGCTCTCGGAGAGGTTGTACTCCACGACGTTCTCCCACTTGGACATCATCCTTTCCATTTCAAAGGGTACGAAAGTTGTCATTCCTTTCCTCTCTTTCTCGCACTGCTATCCAAGTCCACGAAACCTCCGATCCTGTACCATCACTTGGCAGCATCCTGAGTAGCTGCCGAACGTGGTGAGGCACCTCCAACCAAGCATCCTGAGTAGCTGCCGAACGTGGTGAGGCACCTCCAACCAAGCATCCTGA
>CAZBJW010000216.1:0-7711 GCA_964492135.1 uncultured Anaerolineales bacterium | reverse complement strand
GTTACCAGCCGGTCACGACAGGTCATAATGGCTTCGAATTCTTGTTGTAGGGAGGTATCGGGGTCTGGCTCGTCCAGAAGGTCCAGGACCGTCTCCTCCCATTCCGGGCATTCCAGCGCCGGTTCCGAGAGCCCCACACCCCGCTGGTCGAAAACGACGAAATCCCGATTGGCGTGGAGAGGCTCGTACTGTGCCGCCACGGAGAGAGTGTACTCCATGATGTCCCCGCCAGGGCCGCCGGCGAGCAGTATCACTGGGTCGAGCTGGTGGTTGCGGCTCTGGTCTTTCACGATCGCCGTGGCCAGCCGTATCGTAGGACCATCGGGGTCTTTGTGGTCTGCTGGTACCACGACGAAGCCGCACTCGACCAGGGCGCCTCCCCACACGTCGAAGGGACAGGGTGCCCTCTCGAACCTGGGCACTTGTTGCATGGTCAGCTTGAGCCAACTTATCGCCTGCCCGCAGCAGGAGCATACCACCAACGCGAAGACTACTGGAGCCAATAGCAGCCGATTCATCTTCCCCTTCTCCTCCTTGCTCTGTTATCCTTCCACTCTTGGGGTGAGGTCGCCCACTGCCTGGCACGCCGTCACCGCGGTCAAGTAACAGGCCGCAGAAGGGAGCCGGCACCCCCGCAGCGGGCAAGAACACCTGCTGGTACTCCGGGGTTGGCTGGAGTGGACACCTAGGCCACTTTTTCTCTGATCTCGCAACCATGACCGACCCTTGAGCAAGAATATACCACATCGTCAGAACTTGAGGAAAATGAATGAGACGTGTGATGAATCCGCAGCGTACACTGGCAAGGAAGTCGTATCCAACCGACAATCTGGAGAGTGCCGCGTCCAGCGCACTCGACTACAGAGAGGGGCGAGACTGCCTTTCACCCTTGTCGTCTGGTCTCCTTGACGATCTTGGAAACAAGGGCAAGCACAAGTACAGCGGCTGCTCCCACCAAGAACGTGGCTGAGAGCCCCAGAAGACTTAGAACATTCGCTAGAGTCTGGCTCATCTTATGCTCTTCGACCTCCGCAAGGCGGTCCATAGATTGTCGCCTAAGGCACTGCCGTCACATGAGTCGTCTGAGCCCCCACGCGTGCGAGTTCTCAGCCCGGAGTTGGAGAGCGCTGCCTACGGGCAACCCGACCATCAGCCGACAGCCGATGGGGACAAGAACCTCCCTCATCATCTCGAATGCCCTGTCGTTGCCCAGACGTTCTGCAAGAGACAGGTACACGGCAGCACTAATGCAGAGACGATTGGCGAAGTCCTCTTCTGGACCTCTCTCCTTTGCCCGGCGACTGCGCTTGAACATCGATCTCTTCCTCATGAAGCACCTCAGCAAGAAACCCAGCCAGGACCAGCCGAGTTCGTCACTCAGAACAGATCCTATGGTTGTGATGTCTCGAATTCTCATTGACCGTCTCTGCTTCCTAGCGGCGGCATCAGCCAACTCGTATGGTAAGCCCGAGATGCTTCTTGTGATAACCGTTGCTCATACGTTCCCTGCCGGCGACTGTTCTCCAAATCCGCCAACCCGCTCGCCAGAAACGCGGTCCGATTCGGTCTCCGCGAGGGTACCCTGCCATTGCGTACCTTCCTCCAGAATCCTTTTCAGGTTTTCCCCCTCCTCGACCACATGTTGTTGTAGAGCTTGCAGGCGACCCCGCATGGACGTAAGGACGATCTTGTCCAGCAGTCTACCGAGCAAGGGAGCTTTCATCCCAAAGAATATCTCTGCTGTGAACGCTACGCTCGAGTCACGAGGTTCCATAGTGAAAGCTCCACTAACAACGCGGGAGACCCCATACTCTATTCGAGAATGCTCCACTAGTCTTGTAACGCGGAACCGAAGAGTGAGCAGTTCGCTCCCCACGTATTCCTCCACGTAGAAAACGGACCCCTCTCTCAATGGGCCTTCTTCAAGATACCAGCATCTGACATGGTCAGGATGCCAAGCCTTGAAGTTCTCTTTGAAATGGATGAAGAAGTCGAAAATCTCTTCCGCCGTTGTCCGAATTTCGATTGTGTCCTGCAACGTGATCATTGTTCTTCCCCCTTGTTGTGAAGCCAAGCGCCTACTAGGTGCTGATATGCGGTCCATCTCTCCCGCTATCGTACGCGAGCGCCATCGCGCTGAACGATTCGGACCTGTTCCCACTCTGCGCTGGACTGCAAACCCTGCTCATGTCGCCGAGATGTGGGTCTCGCGGGTTTCTGAACTGCCTTTCGAGCTTTCATGCTTCACAGAATTGATCGCTCAGTCGCTGTATTGGGGGTGAGGATGCGCACCGTTGCGTGCACCCTCACCCCAACGGGGGGATGGGGGCTAGTCCAGTAGCACCCCGTTGATCACATCAGCTGCGGTGAACTGCTAGACCGCCGCCTACCCTTGACCTCTGGCCTGTTTGACGACCTTGGATGCAAGGGCAAGCACGAGTATAGCAGTTGCCCCTACCAAGAACGTCGCTGCCAGCCCTAGAAGACTTAAAACATTCGCTAGAGTCTCTGTCATCTTATCCTCCTTGACCGCCACAGGGCGGTCCAATGATTGTGATCTTAGGCCCTCGCCACCATCCAGCCTTATTCCAGCGGACCTAGCGCCTGCACAACGGGCAAGAAGACCTGTTCATACAACGCGTCACGCTCGTCCTCTGGGGAGACGAGCAGCACGAAGTACGCCCTGCCGCCCTCCTCCGTGAGGGCCAAGTCAACGGGATAGGCCCTAACCTGGAATTCGTAGAAATCCCAGGTGAAGTTGCCCACCTCGGCCGTGGCTACGCTGTCCATGTTGGGATCAAACCCCAGTTGCGACGATAGCACGTTGAACAACTCATCCTTCGATGCATCAGTCGCATCCTGAACCAGGGTGGTCGGGTCCAGCGCCGACTGACCGCGCTGGTAGTTGAGGGGCAGCGATTCGGTCCATCCCGCCGGCATCAGGCCGCTGAACCCGTGCTCTTCATGGGCGAACGGCTCCAGCACCAACTCCGTGGCTTCGCCTGGCACGTCGAAGGCCAGACCCGGCATCCCGGCCATGCAGGCCGCGTCAGGCTGGGTCGTGGGGTCCTCAATGAACGCAGCCGAAATGCTCAGGGCACACTCACTGGTGCTCTCGCCGGCGTGGCCAAAGCCGGGGAACTCGAAGAAGTAGGCGTTGCTCAGACGGCTCGCGACCAGTTGCCCATACTCCGGCGGTGTGACGGGATCCAACTCGCCCTCCAATATGAGGGTGGGGATGTCGCTCACCAGCGCATCCTTGAATGACGGGTCGGCCTCCTCTACCGGCCAGTTCTCGCAGATACCGAAGATGCCGTACTCGATGACCAATTCTGGTTCGACATCGCTCCGCAACTGCGCGGGTAGGGCCAACTCGATCTCCAGCAGGTCGTCGGGCGTTTGCCCGATCAAGTCCTCGGCGCAGACCACAGAATATGTCATCCCGCGGCTCATCGCCTCATAGAAGACCAGTTTCTGGCTGGTCAACTGCGTCATCAACTCGTAGTCACCGTCGTAGACGTCATAGATAGCCTGGGGCAAAGCAGGGATGAGCGGCGTCAAATAGAGGGCGCTCACCAGATTGCCGCGCACCGCATCCCCGGTGAGCAAGGCATCGTAGCTCTGGCCATCCAGGGGATTCGTCACGGTGATGGGAACCGGCTCGGCGTTCAGTTCGTCGATAGTGTCGAAGAGCACCTGCTCGAGATTGGGGTAGGCACTGTCGCAGGCCTCGTCAGCAGCGCAGCTGTCAATCAGCCGCAGGATAGCATTAGGCACCGTTGTGGTCGCTTCCACGAAGAAGCTTATCTCCAGAGGCCACACCGATTCGATGACCGCACTGCGGACGCCCTCTGGGTGGTCGCGCATCACCGCTTGCGCCAGGAATGACCCATAGGATCCGCCCCACAGGTTGACCTGTTCATAACCCAGGGCCATACGGATGGCGTCTACGTCGGCGGCGCTCTGAGTGGTGTTGTAGGCCGACAGGTTGTGCCCCTCGTCCACCAGGCGGTCGCGGCAGTCCATCAGCGCATCGAAACTCGTTGTTGCGATCGCGGTCGGATCTGCCTCGTCCAGAAGGTCGTACAGTGCCTGCTCCCATTCCGGGCATTCCAGGGCCGGTTCGGAGAGGCCGACGCCCCGCTGGTCGAAGATAATGAGGTCTCGGTTGGGGTGGATGGGAGCGAACACTGTCGCCACGGCGATGGCGTTCTCCATAATCTTCTCCCCCGGGCCGCCCGCGAGCAGGATCACCGGGTCGGGTTGGTGCTCCTCGCTCTCGTCTTTGACGATCGCCACCGCAAGCTTGATGGATGGGCCCTCCGGGCTATTGTGATCCTCGGGCACCACCACGAATCCGCACGCCACCGGAGCACCTTCCGGCACGTCGAAGGGGCAGGCCCCTTCCTCAAACGTGGCCACCGGTTCCTCCGTCGACTGGACGGTGGCAGCCGGTTCCACCGCTGTAGCGGTTGCCTCTGGCGTCGCGGTCGGTTGGGCCGTACTTGTAGCCCCTCCAGCGCAGGCTGATATCGCCAGCACGACGACCAGGAGGCCGAACAGTAGCTTTGTCACTTTGTTTTCTCCTTTCAAACGTTCAATTCTTCTAACGGGGCGCGATGTCTGTCCCCGTCACAATCTGAATCCCAGCAGATTCCAGTAGTTGGCGAACCAGATGAATGCCAGCGCTGCCACGGTGACTACTGTGTAGTGCAACCGCCCTACCAGCGACCAGTAGCGGTCCTTCCAAGCCAGGAAAGTGAAGATCACCAAAACGCTCGCCACGACAGAAGTGACGACGGGAATCACGAGCAGTGCCACGAACCAGGGCGACGGATAGGGCGACGCGCCCGCAAGGCTCTGCATCAACGCTGCAGCAAACCCGACCATGAAGATGAGATTCAGGACACTCAGCCCAGCAGCTAGCAGCCGCGCCACACGCACCCGCTTCGCATCAGAAGCTGGCCCTGGCCTTCGTCGCAGACGGCGCACCACGTATACGATGGGCCACGCGACTACAGATACGAAAGCTAGCATAAAGAAAACAATCAGACTCACTTGAAATCTGTCGGTCTCGTACCAGGCCACCTTCTCAAACGTGGCGGGCTCCGAGCCTATCGCTCCGAACATGTGGGTGATGCGGCCACCCTCATCTTCGCCGAAGGCGATGTGGGAAGTGCCGTCCACGCTCTGGAAGAGAAGCGGCTCAACCTCGGTGTAGCGTGCCCCTTTTACGAGCGGCAGCACGGATGTCACTGTCAGCGAACTGTCGTCGCCAGCCATGACGTGGAACTGCAGCAAACCAATGGGGTTCAGCGCCTTTTCGATCGTAGTGCGTGTATACCGATTCCAGCGGTAGCTGCCGCTCACTCGTGACAGATTGGGCGATGCTTGGGCGTTGACAACCTGCTCCTGCGCCAGATAGTAGTGATCGAGGAACTGGCTGAGTAGTTCCTCCCGAGGCTCCTCAGCTCCGAAGAGGTCGATAGCCGCGTTGAATGACGCAAAGAAGCCCAGACCCTCGTCAGGCAGCAGGATCAGCGTGCTGGAGAATCCACCCACATCGCCTCCCTTGGCGAGCACGCGCTGCCCGTGGGCCACGAATTCGGAAAAGCCACCATAGGTATAGCCCCACAATTGCGGATGGTTCCTGAAACCTCGCTCGTGGAGATCCTCGAAGCTCCCCTCCCGTAGGATGCGGGCGTCTCCGTAGCGGCCTTTCTGCAGCTGGGCAATGATGAAGTGCGCCATGTCCGTGGCTGTCGCATAGAGCGCCCCGGCCGGCGCCATGTTCATCAGTGGCTCCCCCGCTCGCGTGTGTGCCCCGTTGGCATACGTGTAGCCAATGGCCAAGTTGGCTGCCAGGTCTGCCGGTGGCGGCTGCTGGCAGGTGCTGCGGCTCATCTCCAGCGGCAACAAGATGTTCTCGTCGATATATTGCTCCCATGGCATGCCTGATGCCTTTTCGACCAGGTATCCAGCTAGTGCATAACAGTAATTGCAGTAGCTGATGTTGTCCCCCGCCGGCATGACACGGGCAGGCATGTTCTGTGTCACATACTGCCCCAGTGGTAGAAGCTCCTCGGGGGTGGAGACAGCCGCTCCGATGAACCGCTCGTCAAAGCCACCGCTGTGGGTCAGCAGGTCGCCGATTGTGACCGGCTCGGGGTATGTGTCCGGTATCCGGAAGTCGTCCAGATATTCGTTGACGTCTGCATCGAGATCGAGCTTCCCCTGCTCGACCAGTTGCATCACAGCCATGGCGGTGAAGAGTTTGCCCACTGAACCGGGCAGGACGAGGGTCTCGTCGGGGACGAAAGGCCTTTGGTTTTCGAGGTCTGCATGGCCGTACCCTTTGGCGAAGAAGATTTCGCCGTCCCTAACCAGGACAAACACGCCGCCGGGAATATGCGAGAGCGGCAGTTGCTCGGCAAAGAACTCATCGACAAAGGCCTCTAGCTCCCCGGGATCAGCGGGGCCGTCCTGCTGCGCCGCCGACACTGGGGCCTCTCTTACCGATGCACCTGCGCCTTGGGCTGAGCACGGAAAGAAGGGCGCCAAGGCGACCAACGCCGCGAGAAACCCCAGCCCGAGAAGCCGCGTCCATATAAGACTTCCGTCCTTCATTCTTCGCCCCGCAATGGGTCCTGCCTAGCACCCTGATGTCAGGTTCAATACAGGGTAGTCGCACCACCACTGCGGCTCGACGAGGTTCATGATTGTGGCCAGCACGACGATGCCCACAAGCAGGAGGACCACACCCAGGATCGTCAGTGGCCTGGATGGTTCCCGCCTTCGTCCAGAGAAGGCAACTCCAAGGGCCGCACCTATTGCTATTCCCATCCCTGCTCCTATGGCGATGTTGTCCAACGCCAGGCCGACGGCTAACCCCAAAGTGAGGCCGATGGCCATACCCAGGAGCATCTTGGCCGTATCTCGACCAGCGTATTGTCCGTCTGCTCCATAATTCATTTTGGTTTCTCCCCTCGTTTACCTAGTTGGCAACTCGATCGAGTCGCAGGGCTACTGGCGGCGAGCTCAGCAGTCCGTCAGGCCCATGTGTATACCGCCACCAGCCCTATGAAGGCCATGATCGCCGCGACCAGGACCCCGAGCCCGGGCGCAATCTCTCTCCACGACGGCGGTCTCCGCGGCTCAGACAAGAGTGTTCCAATGGCTGCGCTCATAGTACCACCCAGCCCTGCGCCAATGGCCACTCCGGCAGTCACATTGTTCATCGCTACGCCTATCACAGGCCCCAAGGCTAAACCTATGATGGCGCCCATGACCATGCCCACAATCATCCTGGTATCTCCGCTGACCGGGAGGTGTTGCTTGTCCATTTGCTGTTTCATCACGGTATTTCCTCCACTACGTACAGGTCTCGGGCCCCTTCCTCTCGACGGCAAAGTTGAGCAATTGTTGCGCCGATGCTTAGTCGTCTATGTCGTGTGTTTCGGGTACCTGCGCACGAAGCGCACTAGCATCACGCCACCCCACAATGTGATGATGGCTCCCACGACCGTGACTCCTAGCGCGATGGGCGCGTTGAGCAGATAGCCGCCGACAAAGGCCACTGCGGTCAGCAAGGCGTATGCGTACAGCCGCTTGAGGCCAGATAGCCAGGCGGCCACGCCGAGCATGAGCGCTCCAAACAGCCCGAAGACAACTAAGAGATAGTTCTGCAGCGCGTCCAGGAACCATGCAGGGA
>CAZBJW010000215.1:0-7825 GCA_964492135.1 uncultured Anaerolineales bacterium | reverse complement strand
GTGCTCAGGTCGCCGAAAGAGTCTTCGGCACCTATGTGCAGCAAATGCTCATTGATGGGTTCTTTCACGCAGACCCTCACCCGGGAAACCTCTTCGTAGAACCTCGGCGACCGGGACCTGAAGATGACTCTGTGAGTGCGGACTTCGTGGTCACCTTTGTCGACTTTGGCATGATGGGCCGCATAGAACCGAAGGATAGGGCGCTTTTCCGCGACCTCGCCGTTCATGCCTTTAATAGAGATGTGCCAGCTGCTGTCAGCGACATGCAGAAGTTGGGCTTCATTCTGCCTGGGACCGACACCCGACCCCTCGAGAGAGCTCTCTACATCCTCATCGACCGCTACTACGGCCTTTCCGTGCGCGAGTTTGCAGAGATCGAGATAGAAGAGATGTTGGCCATGGCCTATGAGCTGCGCGACATCATCTATGAGTTCCCATTCCAGATACCCGTCGATTTTGTGCTGCTGGCCCGGGCCCTCGGCATCTTGGAGGGCCTGTGCGTCGGACTCGATCCCGATTTCAACGGCTTCACAGTCGCCGAACCTTATGTCAGAGAGCTGGTAGCCATGGAACTGGAGGAAGAAGGCTTGTCCGAGAGGGTCATGACAGAGTTGCAGGGGCTGGCAACTCTCTTGTGGCGTCTGCCGCGAGAGCTGGATGACTTCCTGACTCAGGCCACCAGGGGAGAACTGGAAGTGGGGGTTGTCGTCACGCGCGAACTGGAAAGACTGGTCGGCCGGCTGGAGCGGGCCATCGATCGCCTGATAACGGTCGTCGCCTTTGCAGGCTTCCTCCTGGCGGGGGTGGTCCTGCTGAGAGAGGAGTGGCAGCTACTGGGCGTGTCCTTCCTCGTCATCTCCTTTCTAACCGGTATGTATCTCATCTTCCGACGTTAATACCATCGACCCCTCGCGCGTCGGAACGACTACACCTCCCTCTAAGGTCTGCTGCGCGATCTCCGCTCCCGGGAACACGATAACGGCGCGAAGCGCACAGTCACGCACGCGAGCGCCAGGCCCCACCACGACGTGTGGACCAAGGTCGGAATCAGAGACCTTGCTGTCAGGCGCAATCCACACAGGTAGTTGGGCGCTCTTCAAACCCTCAGTCCGGTCCAGACCTCTCACAGCCTCAACGGTATGAAAGCTCCCGGACCAATCGTCAAGGATCCGGCGACTCACCAGCAGGAGATCCTCCAACCTGTTGATGTTCTTGCGCCATCCTCGGAGCGATACCTCTTCCACGACCGCTCCTCCGTCCAGGAGTCCGGCCGTCAAGTGCCACAACTCGTCATTATGCCGGAGGGATTTGACCTCCTCCAGGACCTCCGGCGTCAGGACATAGCACCCAGTGGAAGCGAGACGACGAGCCTTGTCGCGGTGCCCTGTGTCCGAGTCGACCACAAACGCAGCGTCGACCTCGAGGCCCGAAGCCGTGCTCTGAACCGCTTCAACGAGGTATTCCAACCCATGGGAGAAGTAGTTATCAGCATGGAGGGCGATGAAGGGCTCATCCACGTGTCCTTCGGCGGTAGCCAAGGCGCCAAGCAACGTGAAAGGGGGCCTTTGTCGCAGGGCAGTGACATCGTCAAGCCCGCGCAAGACCGTCTCTAGCTGATCGCTTTGATGATGTATCACCACGTACGTGTGCGAGACGCCGAGCTCAGCCAAGAGGGCTAGCTGGTGCTCCAGAAGCGTGCCCCCTGGCAGATACAGGAGGGGCTTGGGCACATAAGCGGTGACGTGGCACATTCGCCTCCCTTCGCCCCCGGCCAGAATCAACGCCTGCATGGTCTTGATCGCCTCCACCGCCATTATATCGGCGAGCTGGCTTCTTGCCAATCGCTCTCCTCGATGCTATGATAGCTGCATCCTGATTCCCCTGCTGATAGGGGGTGAGAGATGATGGCAAACCCGGAGGACGATCTAGAGCTGGAGAAACAGGCAGACTATCGCGCATACAGCCTCGCTGGAGGCCATCATGAGATGGGCCGACAGTGGGCCATGATCACCAAAGGGCACGAGGTCCAGAGTCTGACTCCCCAGGAGGCGGCTGAGGCCGCACAATTGCTCGGCTTGTCGGTCGACGCCTTTGCAGCTCTGGAAGGAGCTGCTCAGAATGGGAAGGATGAGCCACCAGCCCTCACTCCCTCCCAGTTCGCCTTCGCCGAAGAGTGCCTCCAAGTCGTCTGCAATTTCCATCCTCCGCTGCTTGACGAGCTTCAAGGCTGCTGCCAGGCACTCGGAGTGGGTATGGACTGGGCACTTGGCGTGCTAACCTTGGGCATGGATGAGCGCCCGCATAACTGCTCAGCGTTTGCCTGGCGAACCCAGGAGGGGATGGTAATCGGGCGAAACTATGATTTCTTCTACTGGGCGCGCACCCGGCACCTTATCCACGCCAAGCCAGACATCTACTATGCCACCGTGGGCATGAACGATGGGTTGCTGGGCGGGCGCCTCGAGGGCGTCAATGAAAGGGGGCTGTTTGTCTCCCTCAGCAGAGCGATAACCAAGCCACCGACACGGGCGCGACCAGGGGTCATTTTCCATCTGGTGCCGCGCATTCTGCTCGAAACCTGTGCCACCGCACGTGAGGCGGTCATGGTGGCCAACGAGATGCCACACCTCACCAGCTACTGCTACCTGGTAGCCGATCCTGAGGAGATGTTCGTCGTAGAGGCACACCCCGAAGTAGTCCGGCTCAGGGAACCGAAAGATGGATACATCGCGGTGACCAACCACTATCTCCATCCTGAGCTCCAAGGCTTGATGGAATCGCCCATTCAAGAGCACTCACAGCGGCGCCTGGCGACCGTAGTCGAGGCTCTGAAGAAAGCGAGCGGCGACGATGATCCGTTGGAGGCCGCCAAGGTCATGCTCAGGGACCACGAGGCACCACTGTGCGGCCACACGGATGGATTGGCCACTCTGTGGTCAATGATCGCGAATCTCACCGACCAAAGGCTGGCATACAGCCTCGGAGCGCCTTGTCGAAATGATTACATGGGCATCCCCTGGCCCGGGACTTCGCAGGATATGCCCATATGGGAGCAGAACTAATGGAGATGAAGCGTTTTCTGACCGTAGCCTTGACGCCGTGCTTGTGCGCACTCATAACGGCAGCATGCAGCCCGGTCAGTCTCGACCGGGCGACACCCTCCGTCGCGGCTACACCGGAGGCTACGGCGAATCCAAACCCCGCGACGCAGCTCAGCCCCACGCCGAAACCCGTACCCACAGCGACAGGCGATCTAGCTATGCCCGCCGTCGGAGAGGAAGCACCCGATTTCACCCTCGAGTCCGTGGGGGGCGATCCGATCACTCTCTCTGAATACCGAGGGTACAAGAACGTGGTGCTGCTGTTCTACCGGACCGGTGGCTGAGGTCCCTGCAGAACGCAACTCGGTGGGTTGCAGGCTGACTATGCAGACTTCCAGGGATTCAACGCCGAGATTCTGGCCATCAGTGTTGAGGATCCCACCAGTGGCCAGCACGTGTCGGACTTGCTCGATCTACAGTATCCGGTACTGTCAGACGCCGACCATCGAGTCACGGACCGGTATGGCGTGTACGACCTGCTCGGTGATTCCTTGGCCACGCCCTCGGTCTTCATCATAGACCTGGAGGGCATCATCGAGTGGGAATATGTGGGCCAATCCACAACGGATCGACCGAGCAACGAGACGATCCTGGAACAGTTGAGTGGCTTGCCCGCGCCAGACTGAGCATTGACCATCGAGGAAGGCTCAGGGAAGCACTATGAAGGAGTCCCACGCGCTAGGCGGGTGTGATGAGCAATGGGTACTCGTTTTCGAAAACTCGGTCCCCGTATTCCAGCTTCAAGAGCAACGAGCGCTCGCCCGGCTGCGAGAAGCGTAGGTGCATTAATTGCACAAGCTCAGCCTCGGAGTCCCTTCCCAGTGACGTTTGAAAGCTGGCGCGTGTAGTCTTGTTGCCCTCTGCATCGAGGACCTCGGCGCTGATGGCGACCTCATCGTACCTCTCCTGGGTATCATTCACGACGTACACTGGCGCCGCTATCTGTTCGCCGACCCGGTACTCGCTGCCTTCTAACAATGTGAAGACGTACTGGGGATGAAAAGCCCGCTGCATGTGATAGTAGGAGCGCTTGGGCACACGCCAGTAGTCCACGACGGACCACTGCACCGCCGGGTTGGGATCGTGAAATGAGAAAGCCAGCACGCCTCCCGTGGGGCGGTACTTGTGATATCGCAATCGGTCGATGTACTGGCGATTCAGGGCTATCTGATAGCCCTGGCTGGCCTCAATTAGCTCCTTCAAGTCGCTGAATGATCCGAGATTCAGCCACTTGTCCATCCTCGCTCGCTGCAGGCCTTGCCTCTCTCCCAAGTGATCCCAGTCCAGGCTGCCCAGTTCGGGAGACATGAAACGCACGCTGCTCTCGTAGTTGGGAAAGCTCTGAGCGCCAAACTCCGTCACGAAGCGCAGCTTGCGACGCAAGCCCCCTAGTTTCTTCGCAGGATCCTGACCTCGGTACCAGCCGTAATACAGGTGGCTGTCCGTTCCCTTCCTCAAGACGGGCACCGACCACTCACCCGACGAACGCACTACGAAGCGGCCCTTGTCAAGCTCCTCGACGCGGCGCTTCAGCTTTTTGTCCATCACATCTCTGTTCCAGTTGTAGATCAGCAGCGAGAACAGTGTCTTTAGGATCCACCAGACACGCCGACCACCGTGCTCGGGCTGGATGCCTGGCTCATTATGCATGCACCAGACAACGATCGATGGGTGGTTGTGCAAGTGGTTGACCATCACTTCGACTTGCCGCAGCGCTTCGGGTGACACTTCCTTGGCGTAGTTCCATTGCAGCGGGAAGTCCTGCCAGATCAGCACGCCCAGCTCGTCGGCCAGTTCGTAGAAGGCCGGATGCTCAACATGGGCATGGAGGCGCAGCATGTTCATGTGGGCCCGCCTGGCCAACTCCAGATCCTGCTCGAAACGCTCACGAGTCATCGTAGCGAGACGAGTGTCCCCTGGTCCGTAGTTGTTACCCTTGATGAATAGGCGGCGACCATTGAGGTAGGCGATCCAGTCCCGCATCTCGAACGTGCGGAGCCCGATGTTGAACTCCGCCGTATCTGAAGTCGCCTTCCCACCGGCCGTCTTCACCTCGAGGGTCACCCTATACAAGTGGGGATAGCCCTGATCGTGAGTCCACCATCGCTGCGGCTCCTCGATCGTAATCGGCATCGATACCTCATTGCGGCCCCTGACGAGTCGGATCGGCCGCCGGAACGCGTGGCTCGGCCCCTCGAAATTGTGGGGACTCAGGGTGATGCGCAGTTCTGCGGATCCCGCCACCGCTGCATCAAGAGTCAAGTGGGCCTCCACATGGGCTACTGCGTCACATAGGTCTTGAACCCGCAGACAGCTCTCCTCGATGTACACCTCTCCAGAGGGCACAATCTCGACTGGCAGCCAGATGCCGCCCGGGTTCGTCTCGGGATCGAGAGCATCCCAGTGGGAGAACACTCCGGTGATCAGAGTCTTGCTTAGCTTGTCCTCCTCGTCTGGACAATCAACCTCCACCAGCAGCGTGTTCTTTCCTCTTAGGTACCCAGTGACTTCGTACACTTGCGGGAAGAAGTACCCCTCATTCTCTCCCAACCGCAGCCCGTTCAGATAGATGGTGGACCGGTAGAACACGCCGTTTAACCTCAGGCGATACCGCCTCCCCCTGGTCCTTCGGAAGGAGAAGGCCTTCTTGTAGACCATCTTTCCAGAATAGGACTCCAAATCGGGATGCTGCTGCCAATGGCTGGGGACCTCCATCTCCAGCCAGCCTTCTTCGGGATATTGATCCTCGAACTCCTTGACAGGCAGCAACTGCCAGATGCCATCGAGCGAAGTAATCTTCATTGGTTCTCCTCGCAATCGACCGGACTAATGCACAGGTCCGGAAGGGCTGTAGGACTCAATCACCATGCTGGCTGCCACCCACCGGACAAACGGAGACACAGCACCCACAGACCGCAGACTCGACCCCTACTCTCTCCAAGAGCAGTCTCGTCGCTGTCCGCCAGCAAGCGGAGGCATCCACCAATTCCTCCCGTGGGAGGCCAGCTTGCCAGTGCTGGCCTCTGATCGCTCCGGCTGGGCAGGCGCGGACACAGGCGGTGCAGTGGAGACACTGCCCGGCAGTGACAGGGGTTCCGACCTCCAAAGGCATATCCGTGAAGACCGTGGCCAGCCTGACCCGAGGGCCGTGCTCAGAAGTCACCAAGAGGGCGCTTTTGCCGATCCAGCCCAGACCCGCCCTGGTGGCAGCCGTCTTGTGCTGGAACGCCATACTCAGCGTCCGTTCGAATTCCTCCCGCGGTGAGTTCCCGCTGATCGTAGCTGGAAAAGGCTCAGCGCCATGCCCCAGCGAACAGATGAAATCGGCGCTGCGTTCTGCCAGGGCATTAAGGAATCGGTTCACCCGCACGTACTCCTGATAGTACTCCCTCGTGGGTCCGTCTCGCAGATCTGCGACCGCCAGGGGATCCAGTGCTGTAGCGATGGACACCGCTCTGGGCCACTGGGAGTAACTAGAGGGCGCCACTCCTCGTAAGTCAGCGAAGCCCACCAGCGAAGCTCCCCAATCCAGGATCCGATCTCGAAGCTGACCGGATTCCGAGTGCAGTGTTTCACAGTAAGCCATTCTTGCACGCCGCCAGCGGATCTCGCGAGTCAATATCCGTGCGGCCCCGCAGCCCTCGCGCTTCACGGGGATGAATTGCCGTGGCACCCCGCAGATAGCAAAGCCGCACGCCCAGGGCGTTCAAAGCATGTCTTTTTTCCGCGTCCGCCAGATGACACCATTCTAGCAGCACTCCTGAAGGCTGTCAAAGTAAGACCTGGTCTTGTTGATGGCATCTCGATGATGATATAATTCACCGCCACTTGCCGTCCGACGTCGAAAGCCGCGAGGAAGAAAGGTGGAAACGATGACGAGTGAATCGACGTCTGAGACCAAGGCAGTTGCCGCTGGCTTTCGGACATTGGCCTTCCTTCTCGCGCCTTTACTGATCAGCCTCTTCTTCTTAGAAGCCCTCCGACTGTACTACGCGCAAGTGTATCTTGTCGTCTGGGCGGCTCTCTTTTCCGAGCCCATCGACCTCTCAGGGCTGTTGGGAGCTGTGCTCATGCTGTCGTGCTTTCTCGCTCCTCTCCTCGTGCCGCTGCTGCGTAGAGCAACCAGCCCGGCACGGATCAGCTTGTCCTCACTCATTGGAGCAGCCGTGGCAAGTGTCTTCGTCAGTGCAGGGCTGCCCTTCCAGGTGGAAGTGATCGCCAGCTACGTGACCATCGCCTGCTACTGCCTATTCCTGCCGTCGTACTGCGAGGACTACTGTGCGGCCGACAGACACACACCTGGCGCGCGGTATCTTGTCGCTGGTTTCGTCCTGGCCCTCGCCTATGACATGGCCATTCGGGCTCTGGGAACCACCGTTGATCTTAGCCTGCGGCCTGAGTGGCTGCCCCTGCAAGCGATCCTGTCTGCAGTGACCATCGCCACCGCGTTCGTCTGTTACCAAGAAGGTGTCCCGGCGTCTCAGACAAAGGACCTACAGCCAGCTTCCAGCTGGATGGGTGTACTGATACTGAGCGGCTTTGGGGCCCTACTGTTCCTAGAGTACAACCTGTTCATTCATGCGAACACCGTCGCCCGATGGGTGCAGGTTGACTACGATTTGCTGGCCATCCTGGTACCGGTCGCCACGGTGGTAGGCCTGCTGATCCCTGATGTCAAACCAGCGAGAAGATACTCCGCCACCATGACTCAGAGTCTGCTGATC
>CAZBJW010000214.1:0-7826 GCA_964492135.1 uncultured Anaerolineales bacterium | reverse complement strand
GTCTTAACAGGCGAAGCGATTAGTCTGCCGCCGTGGCAAGGATTTCTTGAATCTTCGCTTTCTTGTCTGGGGCCAGAGGCGCGGGCCGATGTTCTGCAATGATCTCCTTGACTCTGGCATTGAGCCGCTGTCCTAGCGTCGCTCCACCAGCCTCCAACCATTTCTCCCGCGTCTTACGACTGATCAAGCTGGGGAACCAATAGTCGCGGAAGCGCTTTCGAGTTTGCTGACTGCTCAGGAAATGTCCACCAGGGCCAACTCTATCGATTTCATCCACCATCAGAGTATCGTCGCTGACCTCAATCCCGGGCATCATGTGATCCACCATGGTCACAAGTTCATCAGTCAACACGATCATCTCAAACGACATGGCTAGTCCACTTTCCAAGTAGCCTGCGTCGTGGGCCAGGTTCGCGCCAGTTAGCTTCGCTATCAGCACAGTCAGCATGGCCTCCAGTGCGGCTTGCTCGTCCACGACCTTGGAATCCGAGCAGCCGGCAAACCCCCAGGTGGGCATGCCATACCATTGGCCCAATTGGACCATGGCCGCATTCGTGAGCTGAGCCTCAGGTGAGGCGTACGAGGTCTGCATTGCGCTCATGTCCAGATGGTGCACCGCCCCTCCAAAGACAAAGGGAGCGCCGCGCCTCTTGACTTGATGTAGCACCAGGCTGCTGAAGACCTCAGCTAGTGCCTGGACTAGACCGCCCGCCAAGGTTATGGGCCCAGTGCCGCCCATAAGGACAGCGGGCGCGTGCACCACGGGTAGCCCGTATTCGGCCATTAGCAACATCTTGTCGACCGCCGTCTCCGACTGCGTAAGCGGCGAACTGGGCTCCGAGTAGAGCAAGATGTGCGGCTGCTCCACCAACGCTTCGGGGCCGCCAGCGACCGCCGCAGCCATGTCAATGGCCCGTTGGCAACTCGCCCGATCGTTCGTCACGAAGATGATGGGTTTTGTACTATGCTCCAGCATCATTGCCATCTGCGTGTCGTATTGGAGACGCACATCCACATCAGAAGGGATACCCATGGACATGACAAAATCGATGCGGGGCAAGGCGTCGCACAGGTGATAGCCATCAACGAGATCTACTCGCGTGAACCCACGGTGCTCGCCGGTTCCAGGATCGATGATGTTCAGGCAATCTGAACCGGTCCCGACGTAGACCCTGGTTCCCTCCAAGAACAGCGCTGGCTCTCCGTCCCGATCACACATCACAATGCGACCAGGTGCAGACCCAATCGCGTCTTCCACCAGCGCCACCGGGAACTTCACGAGGTTACCATCGGAGGTGGATGCACCACCCTCTTTCAACAGATCTAGCGCCCCCCGATGCTGGAATCGGATACCCGTGCGACTTAGCACGCTCAGAGCGGCCATGTGAAGGTCCCGGATCTGACTTTCCGCCAGAACAGCAATGTGCGGCGGGAGAAATGCGACAGACCTGCTGACCTTCATGAGTGATTTTGTCCTTTGACAAGTGTCTCCATGGCTGCGAGCAGTTGCCTGTTCAACACCTCGTCAGCGCGACATTCTTTGTCCCACGGCTGACCGACGAGGGCCGCTACCTCATCGTCCTTTCCATCCCACAGGGCTTCAGCTATTGCACTTCCCTGCATCATATTTTCCCTCTCGGCAACTCATCTCACGGTATCGCCTGGCTAGTCGGCAGCGAGTGCTCTGATTCATGGGAGACTCATATGCTCCCTTTCTGCTCTCGCTGCTATTCAGCTACGTCTCAGAACTCTTCCAGCCTGCACGCCAGTGTGTGCCTTCCCTTCGTACGTGACTTCGCCATTCACGAGGACATATTCTATTCCCTGCGGGGCTTGGTGCGGCTCCAGGAGGTCACCCTTCATCCCAATCCTTTGGAAGTCGAATACTACGATGTCCGCGTAGGCCCCGGGTGCTATGACACCCCTGTCCGTAAGGCCCAACCTCTGGGCAGGAAGATGTGCCGCTTTGTATATAGCTTCCTCCAGACTGAGTACCGGTTCATCCCTCGCATACGTACCGACAAAGTGGGGAAACAAGCCGTACGCGTTCGGATGTGGCAGTATGTAGCCGGCAGTTGGATAGTCTATTCGGAATTCCGTGTCCATGGCTTCATGGTCCGTTCCTATCATCGCAGCAGAGTGCCCGAGGAAAACTGGTATGTTCGCGACGGTTGTTCTCTCATCCCTCGTCTCTCGGTAGGTCGTGTCTGGGTCTTCAATCAGTATCTCAAATATCGTGTCAACCGGATCGGCCTTCTTCGCGCGCGAGATCTCTCCGATGGTCTTCCCCTCATACGTCCTGTTCCTGCATCGTAAGATGCCCAGTTTTTCCATCCAGTAAGCATCCACCCGTGGATTGATCTCCTGAAAGACGAACTCGCCTGAACTCATGAACGCTCTCAGTTCGTCCCGGAACTCCTCCATTCTCAGCTTCGTCACCAGTGCTTCTCTTGATCCCAATTGGATCAGCCACTTCGGGAAGAGCCCGATCAGATTCGGACTATTCGAAGGGCCGGTTGCATTGGCAAGCACGTCGAAAGTGATGTCTGCGCCTCCTTCACTGGCTTCGTCTATGATCTGTAGAGTCGCCCTTGCGCCAGCTTCGTCCAAGTAATCTGGATGAGGCTGATAGAGAGTATAGACATTGCTGATGTGTGATATGTGCAAAGGTATTGCAGCTTTTCTGGATACGTCTATGGCTTCCATCAGCCCACGGTACCTACCCACCGCCATCTCCTCCGGCGGCCCGTGATAAATCTCCATGCCTGGCAGCACATCCGGATCATCCGAAGGATAAACGAAGTTGGTCTGTCGATGATGAGTGAAGTACAGGCCGCCATGTTTCTGGGCGGACTTCGCCAACTCGACTACCTCCTCGCGGGTCGAGTATTCGCCTGGCACGTAGTCCAAGCCACTTGACAAGCCAAAGGCGCCAGCTTCCATGGCTTCCTCGGCGTGCCTGGCCATCTGCTCGATCTCGGTGAGCTGTGCCGTCCGTTTGAAGTCTGCGCCCATCACGGCCAATCTAATGGCGTTGTGTCCCGCCAGCGGAACGTAGTTGACCGATAGGCCTCTGTCTTCAACCTTGGACAGAAAATCACCGAACGTCTGCCAGTCTATGGCGACGCCCACCTCCTCCCCTAAGGCCTCGCGGTACTTGTGCAGACTCAACACCGGCGGTGGGCTGTATGCATCAGGTACAATCTTCTGCCAGCGAGCAAGAGAAAATGCGAATTGCACATGCAAGAGGTCCCGCACAGGGGCTAGCACAACACCACAGTTGCCGCCAACAAACGTAGTGATGCCCTGCATGACAAGATTCTGGGCTAGCGGGTATCTCAGAATCGTAAGGTCGGCGTGGGAGTGCATGTCTATGAAGCCTGGACACGTCACAAGCCGTGACCCGTCTATCTCTCGTGGAGCCTCACCTTCGATATCGCCCACAGCAACTATCCGTTCCCCACGGATTCCTACGCTGCCCTGATAGGCGGGTTTGCCGCTGCCATCGACGATTGTTGAGTTCTTAATAAGCACATCACACGTTTGAGAGATCAGATGCCTCCCTCTCGTGACAGTATTGCCTTGACGCGCGGGTAGAGACCAGTGACAGGACTTCGCGGAGCCTCGCCCTGATACCTAGGGGTGCTGGCCGACGGTGCCAGTCCATCTGCACCAATAACTCCCCAGCTGCCGCCCAGCCTGTGAGCGAGGTCAACAGGATTGCCGCTGCATGAGTTGAGAGCCCGGTGTCGCCTCCGGAGGTGTGCGATCCGATTGTCAGACCAGGGACCCATCAAGACGTGCAGTTTCTCCCTGCCCAATGCGGATGCAGAAGCGCGTGTACGAATTAGCCCCATGCCAGCGCCGAGCACCGTCGGCAGTGCAATTCCCCGGTGTGATGCTTTCGGGTCAAATCCAGTAGCTACGCTTCGCCTCCGGTGCCCCGACTCAGCGGACCCACACACCATCTTTCTGAACCAGGTTCCCATCGAGATATATCTCGCCGCCATCCCTCAGGTCTTTGATCATGTCCCAATGTAGCCCCGATTCGTTCTTGGCACCCGTCTCCGAATAGGCCTTGCCCAGCGCCAGGTGAATCGTGCCACCCATCTTCTCATCGAAAAGGATGTTCTTGACGAAGCGGTCTATGTTGTAGTTCGTCCCAATCCCTAGCTCACCGACGTATCTGGCGCCCTCGTCCATGTCCAACATGGCCAACAGATAGTCCTCTCCTTTGCTCGCGGTGGCCCTCACGACCTTGCCTTGCTGGAACCACAGCCGTACTCCTTCCACCTCCTGACCGCCATAGGATGGAAAGATGGCTGGATAACTGAACAGAATGTGTCCCTCCACACTATCCTCTACTGGGCCGGTGAATATCTCCCCGTCGGGCATGTTCTCCTTGCCATCTGCACTCACGAATGTTCGCCCTTTGACGCTCATTCTCAAATCGGTGTCGTCTCCCTTTATCGCGACTTCGCTAGCTCCCTGGAACAGCTTCAACAAAGGTTGCTGGTCGCGGGAGAACTGGTGCCAATCTATATCCACAGCACCGAACACGAAATCCTCAAAGTCTGTGAGGGACATGCCAGCATCCTGGGCGGCGCCAGAAGTGGGATAGAGTGTATATACCCACCTGGTATGTTCCACCAGATAGCTCCACAACTGCCCTTGTGCCCTTTCCCAGTTGGCAACCCTCCCTGCACCTATACTGCTCAGCAGCCTTGTGTTGACGGGAGCGAGTATCTCTACGAAAACGTCGGTATACTCCGCCTCGTGCATGCGCAGCGGAGACATTTGGGCCAGTTGCTCTTCTGATGCCTCACGAACAAAGGTTTCTCTCAACTCCTCCAACTCGATGTGAGTGATGATGTCCTCTGCTCCCTTCTGCAATGCTCGCGAGTATACCTCCGACACGAGCGGCTTGGCCAGATCGCTGTAGGCCTTGATCTGCACGACTTCGCCCTCTTTCACTTCCATGCAGTGATCTACTAGGATCTCCGCCATTCTCTCTACCCTTGGATCGACCATACGATTCGCCTCCTGCTATATCTCTTGCCCGTCGCTTGTTGAGTTGCTCTCCCTTACCTAGCTGTGCAAATGCGCCGGACCGCTACTATCCACTCGGCCGACAACCACCTCCGACAGATGCGGAACGGCCCCTGCGCAAGCGGCTGCCGAGCTTCCCCCATGCAGTGAGCCTCTGCTCTCTCATCATGGATTCGAGATCCCACGCATCAGTCCTTCACTGCCAAGCAATGCCTACTTCACTTCCCGAATACCATCCTCAGCCCGATTCAGGATCTCCGCGACATCCTCGCGCGTATGGGCTGTGGAGACGAACCAGTTCTCGAGAGGCCAGGGATGGAAAAGCACGCCTCGCTTGCGCATGGCATGATGGAAAGCTTGGTAACGTTCCGTGTGTACCATAGTCATGGCCTGGCGATAGTCGTGCACTGGCCCGTCGCTAAAGAAGATCTGGAAGAAGGGCCCAACCCCTTGATGTACCAAAGGGAAACCGGCGCGAGAGACGACCTCGACCAGTCCCCTTCCCAAGCTCTCCCCCAGATCGAAGAGGTGTTCGTACGTACCCGGCTCGGCGAGTTCATCCAAAGCCGCATTTGCAGCGCTCATCACTAGTGGATTGGTGCAGTAGGTACCGTACTGCCCCACATCCCCCCGCGCAATAAGGTCCATGATGTCCCTCTTGGCAGCTACGGCCGCCACTGGAAAACCAGCCCCCAGCGCCTTCCCCATTGTTGTTATATCGGGACTGACTCCATAGTAGGCCTGGGCGCCACCCAGCGCGACCCTGAAGCCAGTGATCACCTCGTCGAAGATCAGAATAATATCGTTGTCGGAGGTGATCTCTCGCACGAACTCCAGATAACCAGGCCTGGGCGGAATACAGCCGGTGTTGCCCATGATAGGCTCCATGATAACCGCGGCTATCTCGTGTCGGTGACGCTTGATGACCTTCTCCAAGGTGTCTGGAGCGTTCCACGGTAGCGGGATGATGAGCTGGGTGTAAAGTTCGGCCGTCCCGGTTGTGTCTCTCACTGTCCATGGCGCATTCGGCAACCCCGCCGCCTTAAGAGGCGGGGAGGAGCTGATGGCGATCACATCTGTCCAGCCATGATAGTGCCCCTCGAAGCGCACGATCTTGTCTTTTCCAGTATAGGCTCTGGCCAGACGCAGCGCGACCAGAACGGCCTCCGAGCCGGAGTTGGCAAAGCACACCAACTCCGCGGAGGGCACGGCAGCGATGATCTTTTCCGAGACTTCCCTCTCCAGCCGATGCGGAGTGCCGTACATGGTCCCCCGCTCGGTGATCTGCTCAATCACCGCCTCTATCACTCGCTTGGGCCGATGACCCAGAATCAGGGGACCCAAAGCCAATAGACAGTCTATGTACTCGTTGCCGTCAACGTCGTAGATACGGGACCCCTCGCCTCGCTCCATGAAGATAGGCATATCCTTGCGTGCCCCACTCCCTACGCCACCGGCCAAGCTTTGCTTTGCCTCCTCGAAGAGCAACTTGGACGTGCTGTCACCGTAGTCTGCCACTTCGTACCTCCTAACTTCCATTGTGTATGCTACGTAGACTGCAGTCTCAGCCTGTTCACTGGTTCGCCCGCTTCGTGCTAATAGAAATCGAGTTACATCACATTTGAGCAAGGACTTGTCTTGTCCTACCTGGCGGCTGTCTCCGCCCTACGCTATTCTGCAGCTAGGGGATGACAGGCCACATAGTGGTTGGCCTCGACCTCGATCAAGGGGGGCTCATTGACCTTGCATGCGTCTCGGACGCGATCACACCGTGGGTGAAACCGGCACCCGGTAGGAGGATTCTTGGGGGAGGCGACATGCCCCGACAGGATCCTGCGCGCTCTACCCCTTTGTTTCGGATCCGGAATGGGCACAACCGATAGGAGGGCCTGCGTGTAAGGGTGCAGCGGATTGTCGAACAGTTGCTCTCTGCCCGCCCTTTCGACTAGCTTGCCCACGTACATCACCGCTACTGTATCGCTCATATAACGGATCACGCTGATGTCATGGGAGATGAACAGATAGGTCAGGTTGAGTTCCTCCTGCAACTGCCGCAAGAGTTTCAAGATCTGCGCCTGGACTGAGACATCGAGAGCGGAGGTTGGTTCGTCGAGCACCACAAAGTCGGGATTGGTGATTAGGGCGCGCGCAACCGCAATTCGCTGCTTTTGCCCCCCGCTGAACTCGTGTGGGTAGCGCCCCAAGTGCTCCACGCTGAGCCCGACCTTCTCTAGAATGGCTTCGACTAGCTTCCCCCGCTCGTGATCCTTCCCAATGTTTTGGACCGCGAGCGGCCTACGAACGATATCAATCACGGTCGCCCGGGGATTCAACGACGCGTGGGGATTCTGATAGACGATGCCCATATGCCTGCGAAGCAACCTCAACTGCTTCTTGCTCATCTCGAGTACATCCTGGCCCTCAAAGAGGATCTTGCCGGCAGTCGGCATTTGCAGCAGCAGGAGATTCTTCCCCACCGTGGTCTTGCCACAACCCGATTCCCCTACCAACCCCATGGTCGTCCCGCGCTCGATTTGGAAGGAAATGCCGTCCACCGCCTTTACAAAAGCGCCTGCCGCTTGAAATAGACCCGCTTCGGCCGGGAAGTACTTCTTCAGATCTTGAACATCAACTAGTGTAGCCAGGACGATCGCCTCCCCAGCGTCTATCGCGTCGCCGCCCGAAAGAGATGACACGCCACCATATGCCCCTCCTCTACCATCGACTCCTCGGGTTTCTCCCTAAGGCAGATCTCCTCGGCATGGACGCATCGTGGA
>CAZBJW010000213.1:0-7826 GCA_964492135.1 uncultured Anaerolineales bacterium | reverse complement strand
GTATTGAACAGCTTGCGCTGATTGCTGCCATCGGACTTCATGACCCAGATGCCCCATACTCCGCCGCGGTTGGAGAGGAACGCTATGTGCGTGCCGTCCGGGGACCAGGCAGGCAGACCATCGATGGACCCGTCAGTGGTGAGTCTCGTCTCGCCACTCCCGTCACTATTGACAACCCAGATGTCCCAGTTGATACCTGTCTGGCGCGCGAAGGCTATTCTGTTGCTGGAGGGAGACCAGTCGGGTGAGAAATCATTAGGATTGGAGGTCAACTGCTGCCGGTTCAGGCCAAGGGGATCCATGATCACTAGCCCCACAGTTCTCGCCACTATCCGCTGGCCGTCGTTGGACCAATCGGGATTGTCTGCATCACCCAAGTCCTGCTCTGTGTGCTGCGCCAGCACGTGCGTCATGACGTGAGATACGCGGTGAGGGCCAAACCTCTTGGTGGCGTAGACGAGAGAGAGCCCGTCAGGGGCCCATCGCGGCACGCTGTCTTCGTTCGGGTTAGCTCCCCCGCGAGGCCGTTCGCGGCCGCTCCCTCCGATGCCCGAAATAACCAGACCGCGGTAGCTGGGGTCCCAGGATCGGTATGCTATCCTGTTCCCCGCCAAGTCGAGTGCGGGTTCGCTGGCGCTACTGATAACGTTGAGGTCGTCGCCGTTGATGTCGGCGATGTGTATTTCGTAATGTGCTTGTCCGTCGACGTATCGTGGGTAGGCGATCTTGCCGCTCAGAGTGGCAGACTTCGGTGTCGCAGTAGGAGCAGGTAGGGTAGGGGTGACGCTGGCAGCTGCAGGTGATGTAGGCGTTGCTGCACCAAGGCTAGGCGTGGCCGCAGAGGAGGCTTCGGGACTCGCCTCCGGAGTATCAACGGCTGGAGGCCCCTCAGCGGTGGGAGACGCCTCGGCCACTACTTGGCCAAGCTCCACACTGTTGGCCATTGTTCGGAAGATGGGCCACGATGTCTGTTCCCACGTCTCTGAAGGCCCGATGGCCCAAATCCCATACCACTGTGAGCCCTTGACGGTAGCTGCAACATAGATGGTAGTAGGCTCCTGCAGTCCGGTGATCTGACCGCGCACCGCTGCCCATTCCCAGCCCCCCAGGGACTCGATTTCCACTCCTCCCAGCTGGGAACCCACGGGCAGGTTTATCAGTTGACGCGCCTTGATCAGGGCTCCCATGCTGTCCATTCCCTCTTCGTCTTGCGCCAGGGGTATGGAACTGATGAAGAAGACATTTCCCCTGAGGAAATCGATGTCTTCTTCTCTCTCAGCGAAGATCGTCTGAAGCTCCTCTTCCTGTACGAACCAGGTGCCGGGATAGAGCAAGGATAGGTTGAGGTCGCTTCTCCGATAGGTCGTGAAGGAGACGTCCGGGGGAAGTGGTCCGCCACATTCCATCAGGCCCGCTTGAGCGCTCTCCAGCTCTGGATCGAGCGCCAGAGCCTGCTGAAACTCCGGAATTGCCTGGTCGCACCTGTCCAGCTGCACGTAGGCGTGTCCCAGTCTCGCGTACGCCTCGGGCCTCTGGGGCTCTGCGCTGATGGCCATCCGGTACTGCGCGATGGCCTCTTGGTAGCGCCCTTCGTTGAACAGTTCATCGCCGACGCTGATGTATTGTGCAGCAGAGGGCCCGACCGTCACCGAAGGCTGAAGAGTGGCGATGGGACTGGTGGCGGATGGGGTTCTCTGAACGAGCCCGGCCACAAATGAACTGAGTGGCCTATTGGGGAGGATGAACTCGGAGGCCACGACCGACGCTCCGGCGAGCACGCAGCACAGTGCAACCAGCGCCGCGGCTATAGGTATCGCTAGCTTTGATACTCTGCCGTCCGTTGCCGCGCCTGCGGTTGGATCGCTCGTCTGGATGGAAGGTGGTGGAGAAGGCGGCTTGGGGGGCGCCGCCTCAACTGGAATGGGCACTGCTGCTTCAGGAGGTTCGGACTGAACCCATTGTGTGCCGTCGTAGTAGTACCACTGGCCGCTCTGCGCCCCTATCATCCAGTATCGGCCCTGCTCGTCGAGAACCTGGAGCTTTCGCAGCTCGGCTTCGAATAGGCCAGGGTCTATCTCACCGGCATCCAGCTTGCCCTTCAGTTCCTCAAATGTCTCCTCGATCTCACGGAAATCCACGAGATGCCTCCTTCATCGCGCATGCTGGCTTGGGAGTTGTTGTCGGAGAACCCCGAACGGATAGCCAGGCCACCGCAGCCCTGAGATTAGTCGGCCCCCTTCGGGAAGACGAATATCCAGGTCTCGCTGGGTGGGCTGATAGGGGGATCCAGCGGGCCAGCAGGGGACTCACCTCGCTGCATCCTCACCGTTACGTGCCAGTAGTATTTGTCGTCGATGGCATAGCCGCGCTTGAACCATGGGAACGTATAGGTCGTGTCCCGTACGTAATCCCCCCAGAAAACGCTGCAGCCGTTCCAGCACACTTCGACGTGATAGTACTCGCTACGCCTCAGTTCTCCAACCGGTTCCCAAGTGAGGATCGCATCATATCCTGGGCCCCGTTCATCGCCGTTCCCTGGTTCGAGGAGGACCGGCGGCCCGTACTTCATCTGGGGTGTTGGAACAGGGGTCTGCGTGGGTTGAGGCGCACGAGTTCCGGTCGGGGTCGGCGCCGCCTCGACCTCTGTGACGGTCGGTTGGGGCGTGGCGGAGCCCTCGGGCTGACTGGGTGTGGATAGCGGTTCAGTGACATCACCCGTGGCGACGGGTTCGAGAGAGGGCACCTGAGTGAGCTCCAACGTTGCCGTGGGCGTGCCCTCTGCCGGCAGCCCCATCACAGAAAGCCTGCCCAGCTGATAGGATACAGCGATCGCGGTGATTACACAAACCACCAAGAGACCACCGATCACTCCCAGCACCACAGGTCTGCCAAGGACCCACTTCCTGCCCGCCTCCACCTCTTCCGCCTCCATCTCCGGAGGCCTGATCTTGCGGGCCACGGGCTCCAGCGTCGGTGGAGGAGAGGCCACCACCCAGACGCCCTCCTCGTAACGATACCACTGCTCCGTCTTGATGCCTAGAGCCCAGTAGGTGCCCTCGCTATCCTGGAAGAGAAGGTCCTTTGTCTCAGCCCTAAACTGCTGCTCGGTGATTGCTTCCGCCTTCAAGCCAGCTTTCAGTCCGTGGAACTGCTTTTCGATTTCTTCTATCTTCACAGGATCCCCCTCGCTCTCTCTAGAGCTCCGTTCATCACAGAGCCAAACCACAGCGGATGCAAGACCTCTCGGCAGACATCCTTGCCCTCTTGAGGGCGAATTATAGCATAGCTGCCTAGGGTGAGCAAACGTGTGCGGAGGACAGGATATGTTTGAATTGGCATCGCGCATGTTGTAGAATTGCGCGAACGGAGGGTATGCGCATGCGTTTTGACATCTTGACCTTGTTCCCAGAGATGTTTGACAGTCCTCTCAACCACAGCATCCTCAAGCGCGCCCGTGAACAAGGTCTGATCTCAGTCACTGTCCACAACATCCGGGACTACGCCACAGACAAGCATCGAATGACTGACGATACGCCATACGGTGGGGGCGGGGGAATGGTGATGAAGCCGGAACCCATCTTTGAGGCCGTGGAGGCGATACTGACGGGCGATCCTGGTCGTCAGGGGCCCGTGATTCTGCTCAGCCCCCAGGGCCGGCTCTTCACACAGGAGGTCGCTCACGAGTTGGCCGCGCATTCCCGCATTCTGCTAGTCTGTGGACGTTATGAGGGCGTGGATGAGAGAGTCCGAGAGTTCCTGGTAGATGACGAGATCTCCGTCGGTGATTACGTCTTGACTGGCGGTGAGATCCCAGCCATGGTCATTGTGGATGCTGTCAGTCGCCTTGTTGCAGGGGTCTTGGGTGATCCTGCGGCGACGCTGAAGGATTCCCACGCGCGGGGCCTCCTCGAGTATCCCCAGTACACCCGACCAGCCATCTTCCGGGGCCATGCTGTTCCAGAAGCGCTTCTCTCTGGAAACCATGGTGAGATAGCTCTCTGGAGGCGACGACAAGGGCTGCGGCGGACATACGAGCGGCGTCCTGACCTGCTCCAGAAGGCCGAGTTGACTGACGAAGACCTGGACTATCTGGAGTCTCTGAGGCCGGAGAGTAGCTGAGTCGCAGATGAGAGGGAATCGCATGGTGTGCACTCTGGTCCTGATTGCCATCCTGGTGGCTGCGTGCGCTAGCCCTACCAACCTACCCGTCGAAAGCCCTCAGCCCCGTACCACACCTAGTTTCACGCCCCCGCCGTCACCCACGACAGAACCCCCTCTAAGATTTGAGATCCGGGGCGAGAACCTCTATGAAGATGCAGTTGGCAGTCTGCGCCTGCTTTTCGAGATCAGGAATCTCAATCCCTTCGAGGTAGAGGACGTAAGAACGACGGTTGTTCTCAGGGATGCTGAGGGGCAGACTGTGGCGTCTCAGTATGCATACGCCCGAGTCAATGTCCTGAGACCGGGGGGCACTTCGCCTGTGATGGTCGTCTTCTTCCTGGGAGCACCTGGCTTCTCGACGTACGATGTCGATGTTCATGCTGAAAAAGCTGAGCACCTGGCTGGCATGCTGCATCCTGCTTTGGAGATCGTCGACGACGTGGGCAGGGTGGGCCAGTGGGTGCCGTACGAAGTGCTGGGGGAGGTCCAAAACGTCGGTGATTCGGAGGCAGACTCGGTCACGCTAGTAGTAACCTGCTACGACGACCAAGGCAGACTGGTGGCCATCGGCACCGGTGCGCCCCAAGCGCGGTCCATACCGGCTGGTGCCTCGTCCGAGTTCTTAGTCAGCATTGGTGCAGTAGCTGGCGAAATCGCCAGCTTCGAGGTGCAGGTTCAGGGCCTGATCGCCAGTGGGGACTAAGACTCATCCTCTGTTCTTCCCCCTTCCTCCTTCTTGCCAAACTGCTTGAGCTTGGTAGCCAACTCCTGCAGCTGCTTGTCCACCAAGTAGTTGGCGCTATCTTCGGGGTAGGTTCCGTCCTGCTGTCGCTCCCCAGCATCCCTCCCGGTGAGGATAGCTATCCCTTCATCCATCGTCCTGACCGGATAGATGTGGAACTTCCCTTGTTTCACCGCCTCCACGACGTCTTCGCGGACCATCAGATTCCTCACGTTCTGCTCCGGAATGATGACACCTTGCTCGCCTGTCAGGCCCTTGACTCTGCATACGTCGAAGAACCCCTCGATCTTCTTGGTGACGCCTCCGATGGGTTGGATGTCGCCTCGCTGGTTGACGGAGCCTGTGATGGCGATACCTTGCTTGATTGGTAGGCCCGACAACCTGGAAAGGATGGCATATAGCTCCGCGGAGGAGGCGCTATCGCCCTCGACCGCCCCGTAGGATTGCTCGAAGCAGATGCTGGCCGAGAGGCTCATCGGCCGGTCCTGAGCGTACTTTCCGCCCAGGTAGCCCGCCAGGATCATCACGCCCTTGTCGTGGATATTGCCGCTCATCTTGGCTTCTCGCTCGATGTTGATCACACCCTTGCTGCCCATGAAGGTTTGAGCAGTGATACGAGATGGCCTTCCGAAGTAGTAATCTCCCAGGTTGATGATGGAGAGGCCGTTCACCTGGCCCACCACCTGGCCCTCGGTATCGACCATGAGCGTGCCGTTTTCTATCTGCTCACGTATCCGGTCCTCAATCTGGTTCGCGCGGTAGACCCTTTCCTCGATTGCCCGCTGTACATCATCGGCCGTTACCAGGTCGTGACCATTGCGACCGGCCCAATAGTCTGCCTCGTGAATCGTATCCTTGAGCTGCCCGAAGCGTGTGGTGAGTTTCTCCTGATCCTCGACCAACCGAGCCGCATGCTCCACAATCTTGGCCACGGCACCCAGTTCGAAATGCTTCAGGTCGGCCTCCTTGCAGCGATCATGGATGAAAAGAGCCACCTTCTCCAGGTTCTCCGTGGTCCAGTCCATGTCCACTGCAAAGTCGGCCTTCACTTTGAAAAGCTCTTGGAAATCCTCGTCCAGATTGTACAGGAGATAGTACGTTGTGGGATCCCCAATGAGCACCACCTTAACCTTGAGGGGAATGGGCTCGGGAGCTAACGTGGCAGTGGCGATAAGCCCCAGTTGCTGTGCCATTTCCTCAATCTTGATCTCGGCACTTCTGAGTGCTCGCTTGAGGGCGTCCCAGGCAAGGGGGTTTCGGAGCAGGTCGAGCGTGTCGATGATCAGATAGCCGCCGTTGGCCCGGTGGAGAGAGCCCGCCTTGATGGCGCTGTAATCCGTGACCAAGGTGCCGAACTCTGCGCGATGCTCAATGCGCCCCACAAGGTTATAGTAGGTTGGGTTCGCTTCCTCGACCACGGGTGCACCCTCGACTTCGCAGTTGTCCACAATGACGTTGATGCGGTACTTCTCGAAGGGCGACCTCCTGAAGCGCGTCATGAAGGTGAAGGGACCCTCCTGACTGGACGACGCTTCCTCCCCGCTGGACGGCACTGGTCGTTTGAACTGCTCCACCTTGGCCAAGATGTCCTTCCGCACCGCATCCAGGAACTGGAGCAGCCCGTCGACGCCCGGGTACTTAGCCCGGAAGCTCTCGAAATGGTGTCCGATACTGTAATCTGCAGTCTGTCGGTCCAGTTCTCGCAATTGGGCCTTAGCATCCCTCTCCAAAACCCTGACTTCTCGCATGGTCTTGTCCAACTCCGACTGGAGTTGAGGACGGTACTGTTCCAGGTCTGACTTCTTCTCGGGGGGTAGCTGTTCGTACTGCTCTCTGCTCAGTACCTCTCCGTCGATCACCGGGGCGATCACCAAGCCCATCGGGGTTCTCAGTAAGGCAAACCCTCTCTCGATCATCTTTGCTTCGAGCCCCTGGAATTTCGCGGTCCGCGCCTCGTCTAGCTCCCTCCCCATCCTGTTGTAGTGTTGCTCATACTGCTCGCCCTCGAAGGCTCTTGGCAGTTCTTCCGTCAGCGCATCCAGGAGTTCGTCCATCTCGTCTCTGATGGCACAGCCTTTGTCTGCCGGCAATCTTAGCGCGTGCGGCTGGTAGGCATCATCAAAGTTGTTGACGTATGCCCAACTGTCCGGAACGACCCCGTTGGAGACCTTCTTCTGGAGAAACTCTTTGATAACAGTGGTCCTGCCGGAACCGCTGGGGCCCAGAGCATAGATGTTGTAGCCCTCACTCGGTATCTCGATGCCAAAGTCTATGGCCTTTGTGGCGCGTTCCTGGCCGATGATGCCGGCTAGCTCCGTCAGTTCGGCCGTCGATTGGTAAGAGAACTGCCCGGGATCGCAGGTTCGTCTCAATTCCTCTGGTCGGAGTCCTCGGATCTTCATGGTGTGAGTGCGCCCCCTCGAACCCTCAGTGCCCGCACCGTCTTGCTGTTCACCGGGGTGTTGACATAAGTCCGTCCAGAGCACTAACTGCTGCCTGGGCGAACGCCGGGTCATTGATGTGAGCATCAACCAAAACCAGTGAGATATCGGTCCTGAGTAGCCCTGCGAGTTCATCCACGAAGACTTGATTCGTGTGTGGCTCATACAGCGGGCCATCCTCGCGGTCTGCCTCTGACCAGCCGTCGGTGGGGATCACCACCGACACGGGGCCTCGCGCCTTGTTGAGCTTGACTGCCATGGTCTTAGCAAGAATCCTCATCTCGTCAGCGCTGGTTCTGACGCCTGAGCGGAAATCGTACCAGAAGATCTTGCGGCCTTTGAACTGATCAGGAATAGTCTCGGGCGAATCGAATTCGAGGACAATGCAGTCCAGGCCTCCGGGCACCACCACCTGCGGTATCCCAGCCTTGCCAGCGGCCTCGAGCCTGGTGGGACCAATGTTGCCACAGTAGCCGTTGTGG
>CAZBJW010000212.1:0-7908 GCA_964492135.1 uncultured Anaerolineales bacterium | reverse complement strand
CAACGGCAACGCCCCCTCCTCCCACCATCGCTTCCTTCCAGGCCAATCCGCCCTCGGTGACCGCAGGAGAGTGCACCACGCTTAGCTGGGCAGTGGAGGGGTATATCAGCGAGGTGTACTTCGACGGGCAGGGCGTGGGTGACCATGATTCCAGGCAGAGATGTCCGGATTCCACGACGACCTACACCCTGGGAGCCTTGGGGCCGGGAGGGGAGACTACCGCTGACGCTACGGTGAGCGTCACGGAGCCGCCTAGCCCCACACCTGACACGCAGGGGCCGCCTGCACCAGGTGGAATGAGCCCCACGGGTGGCGCTGAGGTGGGCTGCGGAGCGGTGACACTGAGTTGGAACCCGGCCAGCGACCCCAGCGGGATCGACATGTACTACGTGAAAGTGGAAAAGGTGACAGGCACATACAAGTCTGGCGCTTGGACCACTACAGAGACCGATCTGACCATCGCGGCTGCTTGGCTGGAGTGTGGGCACGGGTACCGCTGGGCAGTTCGGGCGGAGGATGGTGCTGGAAACACAGGTCCCTGGTCAGCTTGGGCGCACTTCACGGTGACCATAATCTAACTTCGCCCGTCGGGGGCGCGGCCCTGGTACATGCAAGAACAATGGCTTGCGGCGCCAGACAGATGACGGAGCGTTAGAGGGCCGCTGGAGGCCCTGTGCGCCCCCACGGACAAAGGGAGTAGGAGAATGAAAAGAAGGGCGGTTATCGCCTTGCTTGTTATTCTGGGCATGTGCTGCCTGGCGACCGCATTTGGCGGCTTGCTCTATCTTCGGTGGCCGACTTCCGGGACCAAGCCGGTAGTTTTGATCAGTTCGCCCATTCATGGCGAAGAAGTGCGGGTGGGCGAGACGATCTCCATCCACGCGATTGCTCGTGATCGTGCGAGCGTGTCACGAGTCGAGTTTTGGGCGGATGGCGAGTTGCGGGAAGCCCAAAACAGCAGCTTGGGTGAGGGCACCTCGCCCTTCCCGTTGGTCGCTAGCTGGAAGCCTCTCTCTCCTGGCTCTCACACTCTGACCGTGAGAGCCTTCAACACTGAGGACGCCCGCGCCTATTCCTCGGTTACCGTGGAAGCCTATGAGGTGGCGGACAGGGACGGCGATGGCGTGGCCGATGAGATTGACTCATGCCCCGATGAGCCCGGGTTTGGGACGTCAGCAGGTTGCCCTGATGGGGATGGAGATGGCATCCGGGATGCCGACGATGCCTGCCCCGACGAGGTAGGCGTGCCCGAGGAAGAGGGGTGCCCTTCAGCGATGGAGGGGGACCGAGATGGGGACGGCATAGCGGATACGGAGGATGCCTGCCCTGACGAACCGGGGCTACCCGAGCATGAGGGGTGCTCCGTACCGGGGGACTTTGACGGCGACGGCGTTGATGATGAACTCGACGAGTGCCCAGGAGAGCCAGGGCCAGGTGAACTCGACGGTTGTCCGGACCTGGATGGCGACGGTGTGGGCGACCGAGATGACGAGTGCGCGGCCGAGCCAGGTTTGGCGGGACTGGACGGGTGTCCGGACAGAGATAGAGACGGGGTTCGCGATGGGGACGACGTCCGTCCCGACGAGCCCGGACGGCCAGAGGACCAGGGCGCCCCTGAGTCGGGCGCTGCGGATAGCGATGGCGATGGCCTCACAGACGATGTCGACCTCTGCGATCACGAGGAAGGCCGCCTTGAACACGATGGTTGCCCCCCACCCGGCCACGGCGAGGATCTGGATGGCGACGGTACCTCCGACGAGGATGAGGCGCCGGAAGGTCCACTGGGGCCGATCCCGGCGTTCCCGCTGGAGCCTCAGTTGGCCATCGTGGAGGTCGAAGGGCTGGAGTTCCTCCTGGGCCAGCAGTATGACGAAGTCGCTTGCTACGTCGGCGTGGGGGACTACCTGGAGCAGTATGGTCCCTATGAGCTGGAGGGAGGGACTCGGTGGGACATCGCCGCGGACCTGGGCGGCGAGAGCAGCTTGGTGGTCGAGACAGCGGAGGATGAGCCGCTTGAGGTGTTCATGGAGTGCGAGGCTTACGTCGCTGGGGAGCCTCCCTTGAACTTAGGGATTCTTTTGCAAGAGCATCCCCCCGAGGAGTGGGATGGTCGTACGCTCGGAGGGCGGTCCCAGAGGGAACTGGAGCCCTTCGGCTTGACCTTCTTGGTCGATTATCGCATCTGTGAGGGTTCGTGCGAGGAGTCACCATTGCCGCCGCCCTTCGCCTGGCAGGTGGGCACATGGTTGAATGAGCAGTTCGTGGATAGACAGATTGCATGGCAGTGGGAGGGGGACGAGGAAGCTATAGATGAGTTCCGGATCCGATACAACTGCTATAATCGTCGAGGCGATTGGTGGCGGGGCGCGATGCTGCGCGCTCCGAAAACCGACCGGCGCATCTCGATCCTGGCTTTCGAGCCCACGTGCCTAAACACCTGCGAGTGGTCCGTGCATGCCTATCGCAGCAGTGACGGGGCCCAATCGCCTCAGAGCAATATGGCGGTTGTGGATGTCGGGCCCTGCGCGCGTGGGCGCACAGTGACTGTCGAATTTGAGACCTTCAGGCCCATTCCGGCTGTGGATGGGAGGGGTCCCATCTACGGCAACTTCTCGGCCAACGAAGAAGTGCTCTCTTTTGATGGCGCCGACTCATCTATCTGCGGCTTCTACGACTACGAGTGCGGCTACTACCCACACCACGTCAGCGGCGGCTTTCTGACGGTGGGAGAGTTGTTCGGCGCCATTCGGCGGTTGCAGTCCGGATGCTCCGCGTGTAGTTATGAGGCGCCGTCCGTGACGGCTCTCATGGTCTCGCTTCCTGAGGGTGAGGCGCTGACGATTGGGTTCAACATCTGGGAATATCATCGCGAGGGTGGAGATGTGCTGCTCTGCAGTGGCGAGTCCACTTTTCAGTATGATGATGTACGCAACACCGACTCGTATGTCTGGCCCAGTTATGACATAGTGGTGCCTTGTCGAGTGGAGGCAAGCATGAGAAGCTGGGACTGGATTGGGGGGTAGCCTCACTGGGCAGAACTCCGACCCGGTTGCGGGCCTCCATGACAAGCGTCCTCGACCGCGACGGTACAATCGAACGGTGATATCGGATGAGTCATCTGACCCAGCAAGCCTGAGGTGACGTTGGGACCCTGTGGGCGCGCCAGGGACCGACACAGGTGTCAGAAACACGGCCCTCTGTGGAGACGGCCTGTCCTCGAGTATCTTGGAGTGGAGTTGTGACATGAGAAGAGGACTAATCGTTCCGGTTGTGGTGCTGTTGGCGCTGTGCTGTGCGATAGCGGCCGTTGGCGGGTTAGCTTACTCCTTGTTTGTGCCAACGACGGAGGCCAAGCCCCTGGTGCTGATCAACGCACCCCGCTACGGAGAGCGGATAGGTGTCGGGGAGTTGGTGAGCATCCACGCCATCGCCCGTGACGAGGTCAAAGTGACCCGTGTGGAGCTGTGGGTGGACGGTGAGTTGCAGGAGGCCAATTCCACCAACCTAGCTGAGGGCATCTCGCCTTTCCCACTGTTGGCCCAGTGGCGGCCTCTCTCGCCCGGCAGACACACTCTGACCGTCAGGGCTTTCAATACCCATGATGTCCGCGCCCATGCCTCGCTCGATCTGGAGGCCATTGACCTCTCGGACCGGGACGGGGACGGTGTCAGCGATGACGTCGACTTGTGTCCCGACCACCGGGGGTCGCAGGCCGCAGACGGCTGTCCTGACCGGGATGGAGATGGGATTCGGGACACGGCGGATGCCTGCCCGGACGAAGCGGGCTTGCTCGAAGGCGATGGCTGTCCCGCACCTGGCGAGGGGGATCGTGATGGCGATGGTGTTCGCGACGCAGCCGACGCGTGCCCCGACGAAGCGGGTGCGCCTCTGTCCGAAGGTTGCCCAGACGCCGATTGGGATGGGGTGGCCGACGCCGAAGATGCCTGCCCCGCTGAACCAGGCCGGGGGGATGATGGTTGTCCGGTGCCAGGAGACTTTGATGGCGATGGTGTTCTGGATGCCGACGACGACTGCCTCGAGGAGCGGGGCTTGCTGGAACACGGTGGCTGCCCCGACGTTGACGGCGACGGGGTTCGCGATGGCGATGATGCATGTCTGGACGATCCAGGGATCCCCAGGCTGGGCGGCTGCCCAGACCGGGACGGCGACGGCGTGGCTGATGATGATGACCTCCGCCCCGAGGAGCCGGGCCTCCCTGAGGACCACGGTGTCCCAGACACCGGTGGACCGGATAGCGACGATGACGGCATCGCCGATTTCGTGGACCTCTGTGACAACGAGGAAGGCCTCCCTGGACATGTTGGTTGTCCGCCCCCTGGGGGAGCAGAAGACGCCGATGGCGACGGCATAGCCGACGATGAAGGGTTGCCGGAAGCGCCTTTTGGCACGGCGCTAACCATACCTTTCCTTCAGGCAGTAGGCCGTGGGGCAGTACCGATGGTATTGACGCGCTTGCAGCTGGAAGTCTTGACCTTCCAGGTGAGCGGGGACTACGACCGTGTCATTTGCTATCTTTACAACTACCATCACCACAACCCTGCCACGGGCGAGCTCCCGATTGAGCCTTACGGCCCCTACGACTTGGAGGGCAGGCGCTTTGACATCGCTGAATACCTGAGCGGGAGAAACAGCTTCTTCTTCGAGTGGGACACCGACGATCCGTTGCCGGTGCACGTAGAGTGCCTGGGCTACATAGGGGCACTTCCTCCGGTCGCTCTGGGTGTGGTGAGTCGGGAGCACCCGGAGCCGGATTGGGATCGGGATGTGGTGTACACGCCCCGGTCCGTGGGGGGAGACGAGGGACAGTGGTTCGAGGTCTACTATCGCATTTGTGGCGTACTGTGCGAATCCGTGACCTTGAGCCCTCCCAACATCACGCACTTTGCCGTAGGGGGGGATACGAGGGTGGTCTGGCAGTGGGAGGGGAACGAGCGCACGATCGACGGGTTCCGGGTGTACGTGGACGGCCTCCGCATGGGCGAGGCACCAGCCGAGGCTCGTTGGACCGAACTCTCATTCGAGCCGGGTTGTGAAAGAACCTACGACGTGCATATGACGGCCTTTCGTCGCCACCCGGGCGGGGATGAATCTCCTCGTAGCAACACGGCCGTCTTGCTTGGCATTGAGTGCCCACGCACCGTGCGCGTCACATTCCAGAACCTCCACACCTACGATCTGCCTGAAGATGACGACAGACGCCACAGAGTGGGTCCCCTCACCGGCTATTTCCTTGCCAACGGGGCCCGCCTTTATTTCGACTACGCACACCACACAGAGCCTCCTCCTCCATTGTGGTCTTCCACCGGGGGTTGGTGGCTCGGGGCCAACCAGGATGAAGACATAGCGCGCAACTTCCGGTACTGCAATGAAGATTCAAGGGGCGGCGACTACGTGTGTCCCGAAGTCAACTTCGTCGATATTCCCCTGGGTCCCTATGACGATCTATCTTTGCGCGCCGTGATCGAGGAATGGGATTATGAGGGCTATGGATACCCTGTCACCACGATCTTTGATGGGGATCTGAGACTGAGGCCCTGGGAGATCGACGTGGGCGCGTACACGATTGAAGACACCCGTCGAATTCTTGACGTGACAGTCGTGCTCGGTGTGTGGGACAACTAGGCCGGCGACCTGCCACACTCGACCAGGGCCGATGGTGTGGGCCCGATGAGTTCACCTGTCGCGAATTCAAAGAGTACGATGACATCGATTGTGGGTTACGAGATGGCGGCCGCGCTGTCTTCCACACTACGTGGGATATCACCAGGGTGCGCTAGAGTGGTCTTCCTGCTGCGGCAATTCGAGATGCTGCACTGCCGGCTGACTATTGCACTGCCCGCCGAGACTCGCCGGGCGCCGATCACTGTCACTGCCCGCGCTCGCGAGCTTCGAGATCACCTGATGGCGCAGGTTGGGTAATTCATGGATCGGTGCCATCAGTCCAGCGACCTCTCTCTTATGGTACTCGTCCGCCGCTCAGGAAGAGAGGCGATAAGGTCCTAGGGCGAGTCTCCCACGCCAGCGCTCCTCCTTCATTGTCTGCCTCATACCTTGTTGAACCAAACGGGGATGTGATATACTTGGTTGAGCTCGGGCGCTGCGTTCACTGACACCAGCGGTCGAAGTAGTGCTGCCAAATCGAGGAGGCAAAGGAGGATGGCGATGGAGGTCACCGCCGAACGGCTCAAGCGCTGTGATGTGGTCAGAGCGAAGGGGCGCATAGACAGCCAGACAGCACCGGACCTGGAAAGGGCCTTTCGACAGATCATCGATGATGGGCGGTACAGGATTGTGTTTGACATGGGTGGCGTCGAGTTCGCCTCCAGCGCTTGCTTGCGGGTGATGATCAGTGCGCAGAAGACCTGCAAGCGCTGGAATCGAGGAGAGGTGGTCTTGGCTAGTGTGCCGCCCAGGATCCACGATGCTCTGGAGCTCGCCGGGTTCGTGCCGCTGTTCAAGTTCTACGAGGACTCCGTAAGGGCTGTCGGCAGTTTCTAGCGTTGATGTGGTGCGCGTCAGGTGGTTTACGCGTGAGTCTCTCTGCAGATGACCAGGAAACTCGTACTTTTGCCGGTCGCTACGACAGTCTGGCGGCCATCGGGGGTTTCGTAGCCAAAGCGGCTGAGGCCGCGGGTCTGGATTCACCCGCCGTTCAAGCGGTGGAACTAGCCGTCGACGAGGCTTGCACCAACATCATCGATCACGCTTATGGTGGCGAAGGGCGGGGAGACATCGAAGTCACCTATCGAACCAACGGCAATGGTCTGACGGTGATACTGCGCGACCACGGGGAGCCCTTCGACCTTGATCTTGTGCCCCAGCCAGACTTGCAGGCTCCTCTCACGGATCGTAATGGAGGTGGATTGGGTCTCCACTTCATACGGGAGTTGATGGACGAAGTTCGGTTCGAGTTTACGCAGGACTCGGGCAACGTCTTGACGATGATCAAACGAAAGGGAGGAGTGTCGTAGCTAGCCCGCCTGTCTTATCAGGCGGGCCTTTTTTTGTTTGGCGTGAGGGGTAGGTCCATTCGCGTCTACGGAGGACGGCTGCACGTATCGCAGCCAACATGGGAGAGGGAGCAAGGACCGTCGATATGACCCAGATTGTCAAAGGTGGAGAGTACGTATACGGTTGGTCGAAAGTGGGCCAGACCGGAAGAGTCGCCATCCCCCGAGAGGCTATGGATGAATATGGCTTCAAAGAGCACGACAAGGTGATCCTGATGAGTGGAAGCCGGCGGTCTGGAGGTTTCGCTATGACCACACCAAGCCTCCTTCGAGGAACCCCGCTCTCTGCTGTGCTACAGAGATTCCCCAGGCTGCGTACTTTTCAAATGCCAGAGGCCAGAGTAGTCAGAGTTGGAGGCAGGGCCTTCTGTTGGGCGCTGATAGATGAGAGCGGCCATCTCACCCTCCCGGGGGAAACGCTGAGAGAGTACGGAATCATGCCGGGAGATCGGTTGCTTACCGTGAGGGGAAGTCGTCTGGCGCTGGGTTTTGCACGGAGGGGTCCTATTGTTGACGAGGCAGCAACGCATCCAGAGTTGGAGGTCTTCGAATAACAGGACTCTGGCCCACAGGGCGACGACGAAGAGGTGAGCGTGACTTCGCCGGTTCTGTGGGGTCTCCGCAGAGGTCTTATTTTACTGCTTCTCGCCAGTATTGCCGGGGCAGGCGCTTGGATACGGACGGCACCCTCTGACGCCACGGGCCTTCTGCGGGTGACCTTCATCGATGTGGGTCAAGGCGATGCGACGTGGCTCAACACTCCCGACGGCTGGGACATAGTTATCGACGGAGGCCGACAGAGTTATGGGCCGACGTTGGTCTCGTATCTTGAAGGTCAGGGCGTCATTTTTATATAATTTCTGATCCTCTCCCAACG
>CAZBJW010000211.1:4140-7924 GCA_964492135.1 uncultured Anaerolineales bacterium | reverse complement strand
GCCAGTGCACTTGCCTTTATCGAGCTTCATGTGATCCTCTCGGTCGGGTGCGATGGGGATTATAGCCTTGGCAACGCGCTCGTGTCAATCCCAGCTGCCGTGGGACAGGTTGGCAACCTGTCCTGTCCTACGCGACGGAGTGACTCGACCGCTTACGATTGGCTCGGCGGGAAATGGAGTCTTCTGGCTGGGAGCATGACGTTCCGAAGGGACTTCATGACGTCAGCGTGAGAACGAGTTCCCGCGGAGTGCTCCTAAGCGACGTTGTTGGCGCGGGGGTGGATTGAACTCCCGCCTTGGCTCCTCGGCAGAGGACGACTTCAGTTTGTTTCACGCCCACCTACGGCCCTCCGACGAGCGGCGGGGGGGGCAGGCACGGGATTGTCGGCGAATCGGCCTTTCTGAATGCCCTAGTCTCTTGCGTCGAACGTGGGCGACCAGGCTGGCCAAAGATCGTGGGCGGGGTCGTTGGTAAGCCGGGTGATCCCTGTGCCGTCAGCGTTCATGACATAGATCTCGGCGTTGCCGTCGCGCTCGGAGACGAAGGCGATGCTGCGTCCATCGGGCGACCAGGCCGGCGAATGGTCCCTGGCCGGGATGTTGGTGAGGCGGGTGACGTTCGCCCCATCGGCGTCCACCAGGTGGATCTCGAAGTTGCCATCAAGGTCGGATGTGAAGGCGATCCGCCGGCCGTCGGGTGACCAGGCAGGCATGCGGCTGTTCGCCCAGGGGACAGTGAGAGGTCTTGATTCGCTGCCGTCGGCGTTCATTATGTGAATCTCGTCGTAGCCGTCGGTTCTGGAAGTAAAGACGATGCGTCGGCCGTCAGGCGACCAGACCGGGCAGCAGTCAAAGCCTGGCCTATTCGTTAGCCGATTCTGTTCCGTCCCGTCGCTGTTCATCACGTAGATCTCGCGGTTGCCATCGCGCTCGGACTCGAAGGCGATGCGCCGGCCATCAGGGGACCAGGCTGGACGGCAGTCAATGCCCGGAGCATTCGTGAGGCGCTTCAACTCGCCACTGTATACGTTGACGACGTCGATGTCGCCAACGGAGTCGCGCGAAGAATCGAACGCGATCTGCCCTCCATCCGGGGACAGGTCTGCACCGGTGCCCTTGATCCACTGATCGACTAGGCGGGCCTTGCCGGTGCCGTCCACGTTGATCACGTAGATATGAGACCCGCCAGGAAACTGAGACAGGAACATTATGCGTTGACCGTCCGGCCACCAGCTGGGCTCCCAATAGTCGCCGGCGAGATCGGTGAGACGCCTTACCTGGCTCCCGTCGGCGTGCATCACGTAGATCTGGAAACTGCCATCCCGGTCGGACGCGAAAGCAATCTGGCCTCCACCACCGAGGGCTGTGGATGTGGGGCTTGGAGTCGCTGTTAGCGGACAGGCACTGAGCATGACCAGCGGCAGTGCGATGGCACCAGCAAACTTGAGTCCCCTCTGGACAAAGGTCCGCGCTCTTCGCCGAAGCCCAAATCTCTGATTCCGGCAGCTTCTCATAGGGTGAGGTCTTCCGATCTGAGGATCGTCCTCTCCAGCAGGGTTGCCAGGGCGCGCTGCTGGCAGCCCTCTCACCAAAACGGCGGTCAAGCACGCCCTCGCTGGCTGCCCTGCGTCCTGGGCAGCCGCAACGCACTATCTTGCGTTGTCATGACCAGTATACCATATCAGCGACAATATGTCCACCGTTGTTCTAGTAGATGCTCGCTTTGAACTTCGATGTTACCAGTCTGCAAGCGCTCTGAGTAGGCCGAAGGACCTCTTATGGGGCGCGAGCCGCGCCGAGGATTCACTGCGGAGACGCATCCTTCGATTGTATATTGAGAGCAGGGCTTGCCGCGGCCCCATAGTGGCAGAACAGTAGTTGATGGTACACTTCCTGCAGGGAGGACAGAAGCGGGGCTTATCCTTCGATTGAAGACTCGCGGACTGCCTTTGAGCGTAAATCGCTGTCCTTCCGCCCTGGAGACCCTATTTGGAACATTGGGGCTGGTTCAGGGTGACCAGGCCGCTAACGACAAGCAAGCGTGGCCTGTGTCCACAGTTGGGTCAAGGCGCCATTGCCGTTCTGCGCTGCTGCTCTTCGTTTCGGAGCTACTCGAGATGCTTGCTGCTGCGGGTGTCGGCGAAAAGTTGGCGTTCACCGCTGCTGCCTCCCCTGAAGGGGGGGAAACGGATGGCTGCAAGAGCGGGTTAGTCCTCTGCTTTGCCGGGAATCATCTGCTCCGGCATCTGCACCGCGACCACCTCGCCGCGAGCCGAGATCTGCCCCTCGGCGCGCAGAGCAGCAGCCACCACGACTTTGCGCCCTTCGATCTTCTTTACCCTCCCCCGTATCTCCAAGGGCACACCCAGCGGAGTTGGACGCAGAAAGTCAACATGCAGTGAGGCAGTCACGAAGCGCAACGGGGGCTCCGTATCCATGGCCCGCCCTTCAGCTCGATATGCCGCCGCTGCCGCCGTGCCTGTACAGTGACAGTCAATGAGCGAAGCGATCAGGCCCCCATAGACGTAGCCGGGAATAGCGACGTGATAGGGCCTTGGATGGAAGGTGCAGACCGTTTCTTCGCCATCCCAATAGCTCTTGACTTGGAGCCCGTCCTCGTTGAGCCGTCCGCAACCATAACAATGACTCAAGTCATCCGGATAGTAGTCTTGAAAAGCCCTCTGCATATCTATGCCTCCAAGGGGCGAGCAAGTGTCCTACGTGAGCGCTCGGACCGCGCCGTCTAGGAGGTAGGCGGCTGAGAGGAGCAGACCGGTCAGAAGGTGGATGAAGACCGTAGCAGCGTTGGCGGGGACCAACTGAAGATACTCGTCGTAGTGAGCTCGCGCCACTGTGATGGCTCTCATGGCTACGGGCAGCGTGGCTAACGCGATGAGCGTGAAGGGCGAGGTGATTCTCAGGACGACACCCAGCACAATGGATAGATAGGTGAGGGCCATGAGAATGGCATACCCCAGGGCGGCTCTTCTCCTGCCGAACCTCACCACCAGGTGATCCTTGCCCAGCGAACCGTCTGCGGGCGCGTCTTGAAACTCGTTGATGTACAGCACGCCGGCGATGAGGAGCGCTACGGGGATGGAGGCCACTACCGGTTCCCAGTCCAGATAGCTGGTCTGTACGTAGAAGGCGCCCAGGGTCATCAGCACCCCGAAGTTGAGCCCGATGAAGAACTCCCCTATCCCCCTGCTGACCAGGTTGATGGGCGGGGCGGTGTAGAAGAATCCAGAGAGAAGGCCAACAAGGCCCAGCACGATGATCATCGGGCCTCGCACGTAAGCCAGGTAGAGGCCGATTGTCGCGGCCAGCACGTACGCAGCGAGGGCACCGCCAATTACCTCTCTGGGGGTGAGGAGGCCTTCCTGAATCATGCGGCTGCCACCCGTGAACGGGCGCACGAACTCGACGTTTACGTCGTCGGTGCCGCTCTGGTGATCGAAGTAGTCATTCGCCACGTTGGTCCCTGTGTGGAGCAGCAGCCCTCCCAGCATGGTCAGCAGGAAATACCCCCAGTGGAAGGCGCCCGTCCTGGCCCAGCCGATGACGGCGCCCAGCAGGATGGGCACCACCGTGGCGGTGAAGAACGGCGCTCGCACCTCGGTCAGCCAGATCTTCGGCTTGTTGCCTCTCAGAGCTGCTACACCATTGGCCATGGAATCCCCTCTTCCGCTTCCAGTACTTTCCTTGAGTGACCGGCACCCTCGGCTGGCCCCACGATGCCCTTTTTCTCCAATAGGTCTATCAGACGGGAAGCCCGCACATAGCC
>CAZBJW010000211.1:0-4130 GCA_964492135.1 uncultured Anaerolineales bacterium | reverse complement strand
CTCGCGCCTCACCACTTGGATCGCTTGCTCCAAGAGATCGTCCTCTTCCTCCACCTGTGGTTCGGTGAGCTCAGCCATCTCGGGCCACAGTGGCTGCTGCACCAACTCCTCCCCCTTTGCCTCTCGAGGAACCTCCACCCCTTTCCAGAAGAGGACCAGTCTTTCGATCTCTCTGTCCGAGACAAAGCAGCCTTGAAGACGGATGGGGCTCGCAGAGTCCGAGGCCATGTACAGCATATCACCCCTTCCCAGCAGTTTTTCCGCCCCACCGGCGTCCAACACCACACGGGAATCCGTGCGGGAGGTGACGGCGAAGGAGATGCGCGCCGGGAAGTTGGCCTTGATCAATCCCGTGACCACGTCCACCGAGGGGCGCTGGGTGGCGATGACCAGGTGTATGCCCGTCGCCCGCGACATCTGGGCCAGGCGACAGAGCGACCTTTCCACCTCGTCGGGAGCAGCCATCATCAGGTCGGCCAGTTCGTCTACCACGACCGCGATGTAGGGCAAGGTTCTCTCCCCCTGTGGGAGCAAGTGTTGATTGTAGTGGTCGATGTTGCGCGCCCTTGCTCTGGAAAACAGCTTGTAGCGGCGATCCATTTCCCGCAGGACCCACTTCAGAGTTCCGACGACGCCCTCGATCTCCACCACCACTGGCGCCAGGAGGTGCGGAATGCCATTGAACTTGGCCAGCTCGACCATCTTGGGATCGATCATCAGCAGTCTCAGGTCATCGGGGGTGTTGTTGAACAGCAGGCAGGTCACGATGGAATTGATGCACACACTCTTCCCGGAGCCGGTCGCGCCAGCGATGAGAAGGTGGGGCATCCTGCCCAGGTCGGCAACCACCGGTGCTCCGGACACGTCCCGTCCCAAGGCGATCTTGAGTGGGGAAACCTGCCTCCGGAATTCGTCCTCTTCTATCACCCCTCGGAGCGAGACCAGGGTGACCTCATCGTTGGGCACTTCGACGCCGATGATGGAGCGGCCTGGCACCGGGGCCTCAATGCGTATGGGCGCAGCTGCCAGTGCCAGGGCCAGGTCTTGGGCCAGGGCGTCGATCTTGCTCACCTTGACCTTGGCCCGGGTGATCTTGCCATCTCGCCGCCTCCGTTCCACATATCCCGGCTCCACGCCGAACTGGGTGACGGTGGGTCCCTGATTGACCTCCACCACCTTGGCGGGCACGCCGAAGCTGTGGAGGGTGTCTTCGATCATCCGTACCTTTCGCTTGATCTCGGTCTCGCTGAACTCCTGCTCGATGTTCTCTTCCAGTATGCGCTCTACCTCGGGCAGGTGCCATTCCTTGCCGCCGGCCGTGATACGTGGCGGAGAGAGGGTGTGTGTCTCTTGCAGGCCCTGCTGTTCGGTCGGCGACGGCTTCAGCAACTCCGATACCTTTTCGGCCACGCGTGTAGGGACACCTTCGCTGTTGCTGGGCCGGCCAATCTTGATCGAGAGCCGGTGATCGCGATAGGTGTCCCTCAAGCTCGTCCAAGCTCGCCTCAAACCGATGCCTATCTGGACAATGGAGATCCCGAAGAGCAAGATCATCGCTACCGCGCCCGACGCCACTAGCGCGACATAGGCTCCCATGCGGCCCATGCTTACGGTGAGGGCTTTGCTGAAGATCCATCCTGCGTAGCCTCCGCCACCACCTTCCACCGCTAGTCGGCGCGCGTCCTCGGGGAAGGACAGGAGATGCAGGGCGGTCAGCGAGGTGAGCAGGAGGAGTACCGCGCCCACCATCCTACCCCAGGGCATACGCCGTTCACGGCCCAGGCTTCGGAGGAGCAGCCAGAAGCCCGCTGCCCCCACCGCCAAAGGGATGGCATACACGCCCCAGCCGAATAACCGGCGCAGCAAGATGATCCAGCCTTCCGTCAGGGGATCTCGGGCGGGGGAGGCGAGAGTGAGTGCGGTGACCGCTGCGCACCCGAGGAGGGCGAAGGCTGTCCCTCTTACTGCTATGGAACGCTTTCTGTTCGGCGCTGTCTTCCTAGCCGGCATTGCGTTAGAAGAGGCTCAACTGCTCCGCATCCTGTGGAAGTTCCATCTCAGCGATTCCATCCGCTTGGGCCAGGATGTGGGGAATCTTCGACATGTCCTCCTCGATCACCTGGAGCCATCTTCGCTGGTGCAAGGCCGCAGCAGGGTGGTACATGGGGTAGTAGATGATTCCTCCCATCTTGCGGGGTTGGCCGTGAATGTGAGAGATCTTGGCGCCGGGGAAGTAACGCTCCATCGAGATTCGGCCCAAGGTGACGATCATCTTGGGTGAGATGAGCTCCAGCTGCCGATCTAAGTAGGACCTGCAGGCCTCAACCTCCTCAGGGAGAGGGTCGCGGTTGCGCGGCGGTCGGCACTTGATCATATTGCAGATGTAGACGTCTTCTCTCCTCAGTCCGATGCTCTCCAGCAGCTGGTCAAGTAGTTGGCCGGCCTGCCCGACGAAGGGACGGCCTTGCTGGTCCTCGTGGAAGCCAGGGCCCTCTCCAATGAAGACGAGATCCGCACTCTCTGGGCCCTCGCCGGGCACCGTGGTGGTGCGCGATTGGGAGAGAACACAGCGCTCGCACTTGGCGATCTCCTCATAGAGCTCTGTCAATGCGGACACGGGCATGCCTCCTGTATGAGTGACATTAGACGCCCTGGTCACTACAATTGCCGCCAAGCCCCCTGCGGCACAAGAACCCTCTAGTTCGACTCGCCAGATTCTATCACACCTGCTGCTGATTGTCTAAGTGAATGGGGGGAGGACTCAGAGAAGGCACCCCGAGACTGGCATCCGAACATGGGTTACTGCACGCATCTGGAAGTGGAGGGAGGTCCCCTGAACTGAATCGCGCAGGAATTCATATCTGCACTGCGAGCGAGGAGGTCGCCGAGGTCGGATACGAAGCATGGTTCCGGCGTGTTTATCTTCACCCATGGCATGGGGTCTTCACCCCATGCGCTGACACGCCACCTCCCGCAGACGCTCCAAAAGCCTTCTTGTCTTGTCTCCAGAGGGGTGATATACTTATCCATTGAAACGTGCTGTGCAGTGTCTGTCAGCAGGTCTCACGTTGCGGGACAGGACTTGGGCCTGTTAGACCCTTTGCGCCATCTGGACAGCGGCCCAGTCGAGGGACGCGCGGCCCTGACACCCAGGCACAACCTAAGGAGGCGGGAGAGGTGCAACTGACCGCTGATCGGCGCGATCACCTGATCGATAGCCTGGCACGCCGGGCACACAGCTCGGGGCTGACCACCGTGGCCATCGCCCTTCTTGAGACTCATAAGCCCCTGAGCTTCATCGCCAGCCAGACGCTCCTGGTTTTCCAGCCCCTTTTGACGATGTTTCTGGGTAACATATCGGTGGAGGAGTACGTTCTGCTGCTCGCGGACAGGAAGAACCTCGAGCGGGTCATCTGTCGCTTGGAGCAGTTGCAGCACGAGTTGAGCACCTCGGAATAGCCTATTCCTTCCGAAAAGGAGAGCCCTTGGAGACCATTGCCAGCATTCTGAACAACCTGGGCATCGGTGAACAGCAGGCTTTGACGCTTGCCCTCCTGCTGCCCTTTTTCCCCCTGCTCCTCATCCTCAATCGTCGCATCCGTAAAAACGGGAAGCCCGATCTGCGCTCTATCCGGGGTTATGAAGCCTTGGGGGACTACGTTGGACAGGCGACGGAGTGTGGGCGCTCGTTGCATGTATCCATGGGGACGGGGGGCATCGGCAGCCCAGTGACGGCCGAATCGGTGAGTGGCCTGACCGTCCTGGAGCACATCGCCGCTCAAGCAGCGATCTCAGGGCTGAAGCCTATTGTCACTGTGTCAGATCCCTCCCTTTTGCCTGTGGCCCAAGATGTGCTGCGAAATGCGTATGCCGCTTACGGGTATCTCGATGAATACGATCCCACCTGCGTGCGCTTCATCTCGCCAGATGAGGTAGCCTATGCCGCAGGAGTGGATGACATCTTGACCCACGCCCAGGTGGCCGGCAACGTCATGGTCGGGAGCTTCGCGGATGAGTTCCTGCTGATGAGCGAAGTGGGCGCCAGAAGGGAGATTGGCCAGGTCGGTGGAACTACATCTCCCCAGATCCTCTCCCTGGTCTACCCTTCGGTGGACCACCCTCTGATAGGT
>CAZBJW010000210.1:0-7926 GCA_964492135.1 uncultured Anaerolineales bacterium | reverse complement strand
GGGTTCTCCTCGAGGATAGCCTTGATCACTAGCTGCGGGGCCAACGTCTGTCCCAATACCGCCAGCTTGAACTCGTCGGCACCGAGCATTTTCGCTTGCTGTTCCGGCGGCATGACGTGGGAGAGCATGAACTCAGTGGACTTCACGACCGGCGGCGGCGTCCAATTGCGGTCTCCACCGGGCGCATCCAGATTGCCCGTGATGGCCCTCAGAATCGACATGGCTCGGGCGGTCTGTATCGCATTAATGTTTTGCTCCCAGGCCACTCCCCACTGGATGGAAGCGGGTTTCGAGGTGGCGTACAGCAGAGCGGCCTCCCGCAAGACCTCGGGGGGCACCCAGGTGATCCGTTCCACCTCTTCGGGGGTATACTCCCTGGCGCGCTCAGCCAGTTCGTCGAACCCCACCGTCCACTGACTCACGAACTCCTCGTCGCACAGACCTTCCTCGATGATGGCATTGATCATGCCCAGCGCCAGGGCCAGATCGGTGCCAGGCCTGAGTTGAACCCAGACATCAGCCCTGGCAGCCATAGGTGTGTATCTTGGATCGATGACGATGAATCGCGAACCACGATCCAGGGCCCGCAGCAGCTGAGCTCCGCAGACCCCGTCGGCACTCGTCGTGACCACGTTGTTGCCCCACATCATGACGCAACTCGGCGGATAATCATAGTCGGGGATGGGATAGAAGCCATGGGTCAGGTGAGAGGCAATGATGCGCGGATAGTAGCACAAGTAGCCCGCAGCCATGACGTTGGGTGTCCCAAAGGCGTTGGCCAATCGCCAGAGGAAATACTCGTAGTGGCGGTGAGTCCCCTGGCCGAAGACCACTGACTCGGCGCCAGACTCCTGCTTGGCCTCCGTCATCTTGGTGGCGATGAGGTCCAAGGCTTGGTCCCAGGAGATCCTCTTCCACTTGCCCTCTCCACGCTCACCATCTCTTTGCATGGGGTACTTGAGACGATGGGGACTGTACAGCTTATGCAAGCCGGCCAGGCCCTTGGAGCACAGAGTGCCGCGATTGATGCGGCACTCTGGGTCGCCCTCTATCCTCACGGGCTTCCCGTCCCTTAAGTAGATGAGTATGCCGCATCCTCCATGATCCATGCGGCAACAGCTTCTGACGATCAAGTCCGTCGCCGACTCGTCCGCGACCATGCAACCTCCTCTTGGTGTTACTGCGCTCTCACCTCACTTTGATGCATTGTACAGCAGCCCAGCCGCTTGAGCAAGCTCTGCCATTGACATCGGCCACGAACTCGTGTATCCTGTGTGCGTGACTGGGCTTAGAGTTCCTTGCAAGGTGAACCTGCGGCGTTTGCGTCGCAGTTGCTACAAACAAACCAGTGTAACGCTCGTAGGAGCACTCGTTGCGCTGCCTGGCGGCTCGTGCTCACGTGCATGCCCCGCCACAGCCTGTGATATAACAGCCGAGAGTTGACAGTGACGCGTAGATCAATAGACCTGGGGGGCGATGGGTGGTTTGTTGGCTCGGTCTCTTCAAAGCCTCTCCGTTCCGCCGTGGACGACCGAACTGAGGTGAACGAGTGGCTCCCAGCCACAGTTCCGGGTAACGTGCGCAACGACCTTCTGGCGCTGGGGAGGATCGCAGATCCGTTCTACGGGACCAACAACGAAGACAGCCAATGGGTAGACACCTTGGATTGGTGGTACATCCGTCCCCTCGAGATAGAACTGAAAGAGGGAGAGCGAGCGTTCCTGTGCTTCGAGGGCATAGACTACATGTCCGCGGTGTACCTCGATCAGACCGTCTTAGGCCAACACGAGGGCATGTTCTCCCGGCAGGTCTACGAGATCACCCCTTTGACGGAGGAGGCTGGTTCCCAGGTGGCTGTCCGCATCTGGGGCTCGAGCTCCCTGGCCCGACGACAATTGTCCGGGTGGGAAAAGGTTTGGTCACGCCTGGCCACTGCTCTGCCACGCGGCGAAGAGCCCTTCCCGGACCGGTCGGCCACGCTGAAGTGCCAGATGGGCTTCGGCTGGGATTTCGCACCTCGAATTAGAACCATGGGCCTCTGGGATGAAGTATCCTGCGTCATCAGTCGCTCCGTCTTGATGACCGACATCTTCATCACAGCCGGCCTTCAGAACGATCAAGCGCGCGTGAAGGTACAAGCTACGCTGGACTCCGATGAACGCCAAGACCTCGTGGCAGAGGTAGCATGCACGCACCGCGGCCAACAGGTCACCCTGGGTGGAGCGCGGAGATTCCATCTGACGTTAAATAGAGGCCAGCAGATCAAAGAGGTAGAATTCGCGATAGAGAACCCACACCTCTGGCAACCATGGGACCGAGGCGAGCCCCAGATGTACGAACTGGAGCTATGCATCAGACGCAAGGGGCAGGTCCTGGACTCTTTGAAACAGAGCTTCGGTCTACGGGCCGTTGAGATGGCTTCCAATCCGGACGCGCCGGCTGCCAGTGAGGGTTGGACCCTCCTGGTTAACGGCCAACGGGAGTTCATCCGTGGCGCAAACTGGGTGCCGGCGGATGCAATGCCCGGGCGCCTGAGGAGAGAGGATTACGAGACCCTGATCGGCATGGCCAGGGAGGCAGGGATCAACCTCTTGCGAGTCTGGGGAGGCGGCCTGCGGGAGAAGAGGGCCTTCTATGATGTTTGTGACAGGGAAGGGATCATGGTCTGGCAGGAGTTCCCCCTGTCATACCTCCCGCTCGGCTACTCGCCCCGTGATCACAGATTTCGCAACCTGGTGAATCGGGAGGCGAGGAGTATCGTCCGCCAACTGCGTAACCATCCTTGCCTGGTGATGTGGTGTGGCGGCAACGAATTCAGCTACAGACGCAATCGCAAGCTGGTGGACACGCTGGAGGCAGTTGTGGAGAGAGAGGACGGCACTCGCCCCTTTCACAAGACTTCTCCCGGCCGGGGTGACAGCCACGACTGGCTGGTGTGGCATGGCAAAGCCCCCATCGTCGACTACCGCAGGAACCAATCGCCCCTGGTGAGCGAGTTCGGCTTGCAGTCCATTCCCCACGCAGATTCCCTATCCGGCTTCTTGCCTCCAGAAGATCTGTTCCCCACCGGCGACGGTTGGCAGTATCACTGCGCTCAACTTGAGAAACTGGAGCCATACGTGCGCGCCTTCTCCCCAGGGAGCTTGAACGAGTGGGTGGAAGCCTCCCAGAAGGCCCAGGCCTATGGTCTGCAAATCGCCATCGAGCATTTCCGGCGGCGCAAGTATTGCACCAGCGGCGCCATCTTCTGGCAGCTGAACGATGCCTGGCCAGCGATTTCTTGGAGTGTCATCGACTACTACCGCCGGCCGAAACTCGCCTACCTCAAGTTGAAAACGCTCTTCAGCCCCATCCTCGTCAGCCTGGAGTATGCCCTGCGAGAATACTGCCCCGGGGATCTCTTTCGTGCCCGTCTGTGGGCGATCAACGATCTCCTCAGCCCCTGCAACGATTGTCACCTGGAGATAAGCCTGGATGGGGAAAGCCTGTTCTCGACCACAGTGTCGCTGTCTCCTGATTCCTCTCGGATGGTGGGCCAGGTAGAACATCGGATCGGCGAACAGAAGGGCAACCTGCTAGCTAGCCTCCGGCAGGGCGCACAAGTGATTTCGAGGAATGAGTATGATCTACGCTACCATGCCCCACAGCACGCCAGGCTGCTGGATGTCCTGTACTCCAAGCTCGCTGCATGGGTTATGAAATGACTCTCTGTTGCGTCGCGCCGCGTCGTCCGCTTGAGCAATGACCCTGGAGACGCTATAATAGCCCTGGAGCAAGATGATGAGCATACTAGTCACAGGCGGCGCTGGGTACATCGGCAGCGTGGCGACGGAAGAGCTAATCAAAGCTGGCTATGAAGTGGTCGTATACGACAATCTGACGCAGGGACACCGACAGGCCATACATCAGCAAGCGATCTTCGTGGAGGCAGATTTGGCGGACCGGCAGAGCCTGGATGCCGTTTTCGACACTCACTCCCTGGAGGCGGTCATGCATTTCGCCGCCCACACAGTGGTCCCCCTTTCCATGCGCGATCCCATACGCTTCGTGAGAGACAATGTCAACAACGCCATGAACTTGCTGGAGACGATGGCCGACCACGAGGTGAAGCAGTTCATCCTCTCCTCCACAGCCAACGTCTACGGGGAGCCAGAACGCATCCCCATTGGGGAGGACGATCGCCTCGCTCCCAGCAGCCCCTATGGGGAATCGAAACTGATGATCGAGAAGCTGCTCCACTGGTGTGAGGTGAGGTACGGGCTGCGATACGCCAGTCTGCGATACTTCAACGCTGCAGGAGCGTCCCGGGCCTACGGGGAAGACCACAAACCGGAGAGCCATCTGATTCCCCTTGTTCTTAAGGTCGCTCTGGGACGCAAAGATCGTCTGGACATCTACGGTGATGACTACCCGACAAGGGATGGAACGTGCGTGCGCGACTACATACACGTGGTAGATCTCGCTCGAGCTCACATCCTGGCGCTTGAAGCACTGGATGACGGTAGCCGCATATACAACCTGGGCAATGGGCAGGGCTTCACCGTACAGGAGGTAGTAGCCGAAGCACGCCGGATGACCGGGCGCGACATTCCGGCGAGAATCACTGCCCGGCGCCCTGGGGATCCAGCAACACTGGTGGCGAGCTCCGAGAAGATAAGAGGTGAATTGGGATGGGAGGCGCATTTCCCGGATCTCCAGGACATCATCGAGAGCGCCTGGCGCTGGCACAGTGCACATCCGGATGGATACGCCAGCTGATCCACGGATTGCCTGACTGCCGTCCCCATAGTCTGCATCTGGGGCCCCAGACCTCATGGGAGGAACGATGGCCGAGGTCATCAACTACCCGCTCTTGGCTCTAGTAGGGCAAGAGGAGATGAAGACGGCACTCATCCTGGCCGCCATCAACCCCCGTGTCAGGGGCGTGCTCCTCCTCGGACCCCGAGGCACCGGAAAGACGACGGCGGCTCGAGGACTAGTTGACCTGCTGCCGCCCGTGCCTCGCAGCATATGTCCTCACGGCTGCGAGGCCGGGCTGGCGGCCATCTCCACGGAGTATGTGTGCCCCGATTGCGCAGCCAAGTTGGAGGCGGGCGAGGATATCACCTACCCAGCGCCCATGCAGTTGGTGGAGCTTCCCCTCAACGCTACCATGGATGATGTGATCGGCGGCCCCAATCCGAGGATCGCACTGGAACAGAGTCGATGGCAACTGCAGCAGGGGATATTGTACTACGCCCACAGAAACGTCCTCTACGTGGATGAGATAAACCTCCTGGATGAGGACATTGTGAACTGTATTCTGGACGCGGCATCCAGAGGCTACTACGTGGTCCGGCGAGGCCGCTTGATAGGGACCTTCCCCTCGGAATTCCTCCTCATCGGCTCTATGAACCCTGAAGAGGGTGCCTTGCGTCCCCAGCTCATGGATCGTTTGGGTCTGCGGGTTGTAGTTGCGCCTCTGCAGGACCCTGACCAGCGTTTAGAGGTGTATGAACGGAACCGACTCTACGCCGACGACTCCGTGACCTTCGCCGCGGGCTACGCCGAGGAAACCATGGCTTTGGCAGAAGAGATCGCTCAAGCCAAGGAACTACTGCCCCGCGTGACAATCTCACCTGAGATAGCGCAGTCCGCCATGAAGCTGATCAACAGTCTGATTATCCAGTCGCATCGGGCGGAGATAGTCCTCCTCGAGGCATCCCGAGCCCACGCTGCCGCTGATGGCCGCACCGAAGTGGGGAATCAAGACATAACAGTAACTGCGCCCTTGGCCCTCCGGCAGCGCAGGAGCGACTTCATGGAACGCTTCGTCAGCCACAGCCGGGAAGAGGACGCGCGAATCGCCAAGGGAGCACAGGAAATCCTCGGCATCGAGAATTGATAGATGCGTCTGGGGATCAACGGGTTCTTCTGGAATCGGGAGACCACAGGCAGCGGCCAATACACCCACCAGTTAGTGGATGGATTGGCGGGCCTTCCCGGTGCACCGGAATATGTGCTCTTCAGGCCCGGGACAGTCGACCAGGGCCGAAATGCCCCGGCTACGGTGGGCAGGATGGAAGAGTTCCTGGTGGCCCCGCCCATCCCGCTCACCGAGAACCTCTCCAAAGTCTGGTTCGAGCAGGTCTCTTTCCCCCGCGCGTGCCTGGATCAAGAGGTTGACGTGGCTCACGTCCCGTATTTTGCGCCGCCGGTCCGAGATGGCGGGAGAATGGTAGTCACCATCCACGATCTCATCCCCCTTATCCTGCCGGCCTATCGCGGCTCCATTCTCGTCCGACTGTACACGCGGCTGGTGGCCACAGGTGCGAGACGGGCGAGGGCCATCATTACCGATTCTGACTCTTCGAGGCAAGATATCCTTGACTTGCTGGCCGTAGCGCCTGGGCGAGTGCATGTCGTCTATCTGGCCGTCAGCGAGGCATTTAAGCCCGTGGAGGACCCCAAGAAACTAGACGTGATACGGGAGAAGTACAACCTGCCCAGCGAGTACATCCTGTATCTTGGAGGATTCGATCAACGCAAGAACGTTACGACGCTTATCCTCGCCTTCGCCAAGATGATCGAGAGCCCGAGTGCGAAGGCACACCTGGTTATAGCTGGGCGTCTCCCGACACAGAACTCTGCCTTCTTTCCCGATCCTCGACCCACGGTAGAGAGAGCGGGAGTGCAAGACAGGGTGAGTTTCATTGGCTGGGTGCCCGAGGAAGACAAGCCGGCCGTATTCAGTGAGGCCGGCATGTTCATCTTCCCGTCACTGTACGAGGGGTTCGGACTGCCCCCGCTGGAGGCCATGTCGTGTGGTGCCCCGGTCATAGCCTCCAACCGCGGTTCGCTGCCGGAGATTGTGGGAGAGGGAGGGCTGCTGATCGATCCCCTGGACGTGAATGGGCTGGCTGCTGCCATGACTGCACTGGCCCAGGATGAAGGGCGGAGAAGGGAATTGGCCGCCAAGGGCCTGCACCAGGCGCGGCGGTTCTCGTGGCAGAAGACGGTGGCGGAGACACTCGAAGTGTATCGGGCAGTGACCACCGGCAAGTGAAGCGCGTGGACCGGCAAGTGAACGTGCTGATGATCTCGAAGGCCTGTGTGAGGGGAAGCTACCAGAAGAAACTGGAAGAGCTGGCCAAGTTCGAGGATGTCCTGCTGACCGTCGTCGTGCCCCCCTACTGGCAAGAGAAAGGGCGCAAGCTGCACTTGGAACGGAGCCACACCGCAGGTTATGACCTCGTGGTGGAGAGCATGGCTCTCAACGGACACTTCCACGTCCACTTCTACCCGAACCTGGGGGCCCACGTGAGACGCCTACAGCCCGACATTGTGCACATCGACGAGGAACCTTACAACCTGGCCGCCTTCCACGGCATGCGCCTGGCTGTGGGCGCAGGGGCCAAACCCCTCTTCTTCACCTGGCAGAACCTTCTCCGGCGCTATCCCTTTCCCTTTAGCTGGATGGAGAGATACAACTATCGCCACGCATCCCACGCCATCGCTGGTAACGAGGAAGGCCTCGACGTGCTGCGCAGGAAGGGCTACCAAGGTCCTATGACTGTCATCCCGCAATTCGGCGTGGATCCGGAGATCTACAGGCCTTCTCCTGGTGACCTCGGAGATCACTCCCACTTCAGAATCGGCTACGTAGGACGACTGGTCGAGGAGAAAGGGGTGGACATCCTCCTGCGCGCGGTGGCGGGCCTCGAGGGCCAGTGGACCCTGTCCGTTCTGGGTGATGGGCCGTTCGAGCAGCCCCTACAAAACTTGGCTGGAGAACTGCAGCTGGGCGACAGAGTCACCTTCGAGATGTCGGTGCCTTCAGTCGAAATGCCAGCCTTCTACCACCGGCTGGACGTCTTGGTCCTCCCTTCGAGGACAAGGCAACACTGGAAGGAGCAGTTTGGACGCGTGCTGATCGAAGCCATGGCT
>CAZBJW010000209.1:0-7978 GCA_964492135.1 uncultured Anaerolineales bacterium | reverse complement strand
ATCGCGCACCATCTCCATCCACTTGGCAAACCGAGGAACGTCGAAGACGGCCTGTGTCTGAATGAAATCGGCCCCAGCCTTGATCTTTTTCGCCAGCCGCATTACGCGAAACTCAAATGGGTCGGCGAACGGGTTGGCGGCGGCTCCGATGAAGAGCGGCACGTCCCCAGAGATCTTGTCCCCGCTCATGAACAGGCCTTCGTCACGCATGGTCTTGACCATCTGTGCCAACTGGATGGAGTCGATGTCATGGACATTCTTGGCTGTGGGATGGTTGCCGAACTTCTGATGGTCCCCGGTCAGGCACAAGAGATTGCGTATGCCCAGGGCCACGGCGCCCAAGATGTCGCTCTGCATGGCCAATCTGTTTCTGTCGCGCGTTACCATCTGCATCACAGGATCGATTTCCATCTGTCGCAGGATAGCACATGCCGCCAGGCTGGACATACGCACGATGGCTGTCTGATTGTCGGTGACGTTCATCGCGTCACAGCAGTCCTTGATGTGCGCGGCGGTCTTGCGTACGAAGTCCGCGCTGCCGCCCTTGGGAGGCCCCATCTCCGTGGTCACCGCGAAATGTCCCTCAGTCAGAACCTTCTCCAGATTGCTTCCACTCTTCATGTTCCCCGCCTGGCCTAAGTAGCCTGTCTGAACCTCAGTCGCCAAAGACTTTGATGCCAGCTGGTTGACCCTTGGGCAGAGTGAAGACGAACTTTGCTCCAGACTCCACACCATCGTAGGGCGACTCAGCCCAAATCTCACCCTGGTGAGCTTCCACAATTCTCCTGACTATGGAAAGGCCCAATCCCGTGCCCTTGGCTGTCGCCGCTCCCTTTCCCCGGTAGAACTGCTCAAAGAGGTGCGGCAGGTCTTCGGGCGCGATGCCGATACCAGTGTCCATCACGGTCACTTCGATGTGGTCGTTCAGTTCCCGGGCGCGTAGCGTTATCCTTCCTCCTTCCGGGGTGAATTTCACACCGTTGCTCAGGAGATTGGTCACTACCTGCTTTAAGTGATGCACAGAACCATAGATCATCGGAAGATCGGGGGGGATCTCTGTCTCCAGGTTCTGGGACTTCTCTCCGGCCAAGACTTTGATCTCTTCCACACAGGAATTGAGCACGTCCTGCATGGCAATCATCGCCATTTCCTCGACGACTTTGCCTTTTTCGATCTGGGCCAGGTCCAAGAAACGGTTGATGAGGTCAAACAACTCCTGAATCCTAGCGCTACTTCTCTCCAGCATGTGCCTGTGTTCACCGCTCAAGTCGCCCACGAAACCGCCCAGCATCACTTGCAGGTAGCTCTGAACGGCTGCTAGTGGTGTCTTCAAGTCGTGGGAAGCCATCGCTAGGAAATAGGTCTTCAGTCTATCTAGCCTCACCAGTTCCTCGTTGGCTTTCTGCAATTCCTCGGCCTCGAGAAGCAATCGGTCCCTGAGCGCAACTGTCTCGCGCTGCCTCTTGCGCAGTTCGCCGGCGATGGCCGTTGTGAGGTACGTGCTGATGTAAAGAGTGGTGCCGAAGGCGAAGAGGACGGAGAGTACGTAGGGCGCATGGAGGTACAGGTCGAGTGGCATCAGCCCCTCAAGATGGACGTGGGGAATGATCTGGAAATACTCCAACGTCACCAACGTCGAGAACAAGCCCACCGCGAGGGTCGCCAATAGGTAGGCGAATGTGTAGGGCAAGATAATGCTAGCCAGTATCACATGGAATACGTAGTACAGGGAGAGGGGGTTCTCGACACCTCCTGCGAAATGAATAATGGCCGTCGTCGCGAGTAGGTCCGCGGCAGACTGCACCCAGACGTATCTTCTCACTTTGGTGATTACGTCACTGGATTCCTCTGGCTCCAGGCGGCGAGTGTATTGCCAGAATATCAGGTTGTACAGGGCGATCACCGCCGCGATGATGAACACAGGAAGTGCAGGGAACGTTATCCCGAAGACCAGATTGGCAGCTACTGTGATGAGGACCACGCCAACCACGGCGATCCACCTGAAACTGATTCCGTACTGGATTCTTCTGATCGCCGTCGATTCCTCGGGAGTCCGCTCAAGAGCGACCTGACTCTGCCCCAGAAGCTCGGTCAGCTTGAGCCTCGTGTCTCTGAGCCTCTCGGCCACCATATTCGATAGCCCGCTGGCGATCCTGTGGCCTATGTCGTGATCGCTCTCCATGAGTGCGCGCAGATCGGCAGCTTGCAGCACGATGAGTTTGCACCTCTCCAGGGCCCTAGCGGACATAGTCAGGACATCGGAATCCGTCAGCGCCGACAAGGCGAGTGGCTCACCCGGAGTCAGAATTTCGATTGTCATGTTCCTCATCTTTTGTTCGGGCCACAATCGCACGCTCATCTCCAGGGCCACCCTACCCTCTCTCAGGATGTAGAACTCCGCCGGGGTATTTCCTTCCTTGCAGATCAAGGAACCCGCCACATGAATTTCTTCTCTGCACAGGTTCCCTATCTTCTCCAACTGGGTGTCATCCAGGCCTTCGAAGATAGAAACCTTGCGGAGCAACTGAATAGGGATCATGTTCTCACAACCCCTCTCCAGGGCGCGGCCCAGTCGCACGCGCTGCTCGATCCTAGGGTGACATCCCTAAGAGATCCGAAAACGCCCCAGGTCTTTGCCTTTCGGTGTTATGACGTGCACGGCGCAGGCTAAGCAAGGATCGAAGCTGCGCACTATGCGGACAATCTCGAAGGGGTTCTCCTGGTCCCTGACCTTCGTCCCTATGAGCGCTTGTTCAATGGGGCCGGGCTGGTCTTGGTCGTCTCTGGGCGAGGCGTTCCAGGTAGTGGGCACCACGCACTGGTAGTTGGCAATCTTGTGATCCTCGATCTGTATCCAGTGCCCCAGGGCACCCCTCGGCCCACACACCAGCCCCATGCCTGTCGCTTCTTCTGGAATGACATATTCGGTGTACACTGGTTGTCCCGGTTTGAGCTCCAAGACCCAGTCGGCCATGGAATCAGCCACATACTTGCACTCCAGGGCCCTCGCAGCGTGCCGTCCCAGTACTGAGAAGAGAGCTTCTGGCCCGGCGTTGAACCTGGACAAGACAGGGTCCAGCAGCCCTCTCACCGCGCTATTCCCTGCCACGTAGTTCACAACCATGCGCGCCAGGGGGCCCACCTCGTACACCTTGCCATCGTAGCGCGGGGCTTTGATCCAAGAGTAGGCGCCGTCCTTGCCTGGCCGAGGGGTTGTCTGGCCTTGTCCCGGATATCTTCCTGTGACGGAATCGTCGTACCAGGAGTGCTTGACGTACTCCGCGATCTCTTGCGCGTCCACATCTCCCAGCTTCAAGTCAGTGGACACTGTGCCGGAGGAAAGGAGCCGCTTTCTCTTCAGATAGTCTGGCTCTGAGCCATCAAGATCGAATACGCCATAGGCCAGAAGGTTGCCGCAGCCCGAACCTACCTGGAAGTAGTCGGGATAGGCCTCAGCAACAGCTACGATGTCGGCCAGCCAGACGTTGTCGATGAAATCCCTTATCTCATTGAGGCGCCAGAGGAACGAAGTCATCTTGTCGATGGTGGGGTGCTCAGTGACGCCCCCTGCGACAGTGGCGCAGTTGTGCGGCATCTTACCGCCGAAGAGGGCCAGCAACTCATGGGCCTTTCGACGAACATCCAAGGCTTGCACGTAGTGGGCCGTGGCTGCCCTGTCGATGTCGTCCGTCAGCCGATAGTCTCCTTCGTAGCGAGGCACGAAGGGCCCCAGTTCACCGCGCGCGATGAAGTTCTTAATCGACTTCATAGCCGGGTCGTGTCCCTGGTAATCGGCGACCTTAGTCACGTCAACGTAGTCTAGGGCTGCTAGATGATAAAAGTGAAGCACGTGAGACTGAATGTAGTTGGCACCCAGCAGCAGGTTTCGCATGATCCTACCATTATCGGTAATCTTGTCAGCGATGTCGAAGGCGCTGTCTAGACATAGAACCGATGCTGTCGCGTGAGTCTGGGGGCACACACCGCAGATGCGCTGAGTCAACTGGGAAGCGTCGCGAGGGTCACGTCCTTGCAGGATGAGCTCAAATCCTCGGAACATGGTGCCGGTGCTTCTTGCATCTTTGACCTCTCCGTCTTCTACCACCGCTTCGACTTTCAGGTGTCCTTCGATGCGGGTGATAGGGTCGATAGTTATCTTGGCCATACTACCTTACCTCTTCCTCGGCCCCGATGTTAGGCAGGGCGTCATCGGTGATTTTCTCATACACAGGTGCTACGACATCGGGGAAAGTGGGCTCTACACAGCCTAAACAAGGCGCTCCACTGCCAACACACCAGCTGACACCGTTATTCCACAGCCTGATCGGACAGTCAGCATGCGTCACAGGGCCCTTGCACCCCAATTCGTAGAGGCAGTACGGATCACTGAGCTTCTTGGCGAACTTCCCCTCGTCAAAATACGCCCTGCGGGGGCAGTTTTCATGGATTAGCTGCCCGTAGAAGGCTTTGGGCCGCAGATACTCGTCCAGATCGCTCTCCTTGGGCAAACCTCGAAGCAGTAGACTCGCTACTGTCCCTACGAACCAGTCTGGGTGAGGAGGACAACCTGATACATTGATCAGGGGAGTTTGGATGCCTTCTGACAAAAAGATCTCTTGCACACTGACTGAGCCTGTGGGGTTGGGTGCTCCGGCTGGTATCCCACCGAAGGCTGCACACGTGCCCACAGCGATCACGGCGAGAGCGTCTTGGCCCAGGGCTCTGACCCACGAATGCATGGAGATTTCCTTGCCGTCACGCTCTCCGATCATAGCGTAGACTCCGTCGGCTGCCACTGGTATGGAGCCTTCGACCACGAGCACGTACTGTCCCTTCAACTCCTTCCGAGTGCGCTCAAGTTCGTCAACTGCCGAGTCACCCGCGCCGGCCATCACAGTGGGATGGAATCGTACATTGATATGCTTGCCGGGTATGATCTCGTCGATCAGGATATTTCTGGGGGTCGGACTCACCGAGTTCAGAAGCGATACGGAACAACCGGAACATCCGCTCCCTTGCAGCCAAAGCAGGGGATACTCCTGGGTCTTGGACTTGGCCATGCGATCTCTCCTATTGCCAAACCTACTTCTCTTCGATACGCAGATCTTCTCGAAGCAGTCTGCGCGGCCCGCCGTCTCGGCTTGTGGACCAGTCCTTGACGGGTATGATCTCCAGCATCTCATCCAGTCGTCCCTGGGCCTCCAAGCGCTCGTAGATCAGTTGCCAGGCGCAGGGAACCTCGGGGTCTATCTCGCACTTGCCGCCCTGTGAGCCTCCACAGGGCCCGTTGAGCAGGCTCTTGGCACACCGGGCGATGGGGCAGATGCCTGCTGTGCGGTGGAGGATGCATTCGCCGCACGCAGCGCAACGCTCGGTCCACAGACCGTGCTCCTCTGGCAACCCGAGGAAGGTGGTATTAACCGCTGGGGCTACGTCGACCTCCGGGAAGCGCTCCACGATCGCCTGGACGCCAATGCCGCAGGCCATAGATAGCACTAAGTCATGCTTCGTTATCTCGTCTCGTATGGCGTCCAGGAACTCCCACTCGCACTGCCGCTGCACAGTGACCTCAGCGAAGGCTTTCTCCTGTCCGTCGATCTTAGTGGCCATGCGTAGGGAGGAAGCCAGGACACCCACTTCCTTTTCGCCCCCTGCGAAGCAAACGGTAACACAGGTGCCGCATCCGAGAATCAGTATGCTCTGATAGTCGGCAACGATATCCTTGAGTTCTTCGAGTGATTTCTGTTCACCTACTATCATGTTGTGCTTCCCTTTTCTCGCAGTGGACTTGGGCCCAGCTCTCTGATTCGCCTGGTCATCTCCGTGGTTATGTCAGCAAACTCTCTACCCATGGCCGAAGAGATGAAGTGCATCTCCAGGCGGTCAGCACCCAGTCCGATTTGATCCAGAAGCCCTTTCACATAGCGTACCCTGCGCTCAGCTCTCAAATTACCTTCCAGGTAATGGCAATCTCCGACCAGTCAACCAGCAACCATCACACCGTCGGCTCCCTGTTCGAACGCTTTGAGCACGTGCAAGGCATCTAGTTTTCCCGTGCAGGGCAGCCTGATGATTTTGATGTTGGTTGGGTACTGAAGGCGCAGAGAACCAGCCAAATCGGCAGCCGCGTAGGCACAGTAGTGACAGCAGAAACCGACGATTTCTGGTTCGAACTCGCTCATCCCCAACCTCCGATCAGGCGACGGGTACCTGTTGGAATAGCGCTCTCTCCTCCGCCGTCACCTGGGCATCGGTATAGTGCATCAACTGAATCGCCTTGGCCGGACACTCGGCAGCACAGGTGCCGCAACCCTGGCAGGCCGCCATTTCAATCTGAGCCGCTCCCAAGATGCCACCTGCACCCACCAGAGAAGCGTTGATTGCTGGGACATGATATGGGCAGACGCGGACACAGGTGAGGCAACCAGTGCACTTGCCACTATCGACCACGGCCACCACTCCGCCAGCGCTCAGCGTTTCGTTGCTTAGTATCGTCGCTGCCCGCGCTGCCGCTGCCTGGGCCTGCACAACAGATTCCTCGAGGAACTTGGGGTAGTGAGCGGACCCAGCCATGAACATACCTTCGGTGACGAAATCGACGGGCCGCAGTTTGATATGTGCTTCTAGGAAGAAGTCGTCCAGGCTGCACGGCACCTTGAGGATAGAGGCCAGTTCTCTAGCACCTTCGGCTGCAACGACACCGGTGTTGAGGATCACGAGGTCTGCGTTGACGCTCATCTCCTCCCCCAGGGCCCACTCCCAGAACCTCACCTGCAGATCACCGTCCGCTGTGACTTGGGGCAGCCGGGAATCATCGTAGCGTGTGAAGATGACGCCTTGTTCCAAAGCCTCTCGGTAGTGTCTCTCCTGGAAGCCATAGGTTCTGATATCCCTGTACAAGATGTGGACGGTGGCCTCGGGGTTCAGTTGCTTGATCTTCAGTGCATTCTTGATCGCCCCTGCGCAGCAGATGCGGCTGCAATACTGGGTACCAGGCCCTACGCACAGGATCATGACCACATTCTGCAGCTTGGCTATCTCTCCGGGGTTCCCGACCACTCGTTGCTCAAACTCCTGTTGGGTGAGCACACGGTCGTCCTGTCCATAGATATACTCGTCTCCTCGGTATTCTCGGCCTCCGGTAGCCACGATGACCACGCCATGCTCTACCCTTTGCTCCCCTTCCTTGGTCTTCAGCCGGGAGGCAAAGTTACCTACGAAGCCTGATATGTCCACCAACTCGCTCTGTGTGCGAACTGTGATGAGTTCGTGATCCTCGACCCGGGCGACGAGTTCCTGGAGGTATGCTTGTGGATCGAGATCATCAAGGGTGTAGTGGAGTCTGCGCAGGTTCCCACCCAGCTCTGTCGTGCGCTCAACCAGATGTACGGGAAAGCCTTGCTCGGCTAGGGCGAGGGCCGCATTCATGCCAGCGACTCCGCCGCCTATGACCAAGGCTGAATGGTGCAAGGGCAAGTCAACCTCGTGCAAAGGGTCGAGAAGTGCAGCCCTGGCAACCGACATGCGCACTAGCTCCTTGGCCTTTCCTGTGGCCTTGTCCCAGTCATGCGAATGTACCCACGAGCACTGATTGCGAATATTGGCCATCTCGAAGAGGTGCTCGTTGAGGCCAGCTTGCCGAATCGTGTCTTGGAACATGGGCTCATGAGTATGAGGCGTGCATGAGGCCACGACCACACGGTTCAAGCCGTGCTCGCCAATCCGCTGCCTGATGACTTCCACCGAATCCTGCGAGCAAGTGTACAGGTTATCTTCGGCGTGGACCACATATGGTAGCGTCCTGGCGTACTGTGCCACTCCAGGCACGTCAAGGAAGCCACCGATGTTCGATCCGCAGTGACAGACGAACACTCCGATGCGCGGTTCCTCCTCTGAGACGTCGCGCTCGGCTGGGTAGTCTCTCCCTGTGGTCAGTGTTCCTCTGACTGTAGCCAGGAGGCCCTCAGCACTGCTGGCC
>CAZBJW010000208.1:0-7982 GCA_964492135.1 uncultured Anaerolineales bacterium | reverse complement strand
ATGTACTGCAGTGCAGCCGGTTCCGACGCCGAGGCTACCACTACTACGGTATGATCCATGGCTTCAAACCGCTCTAGTGTCGCCACCACTTGCGCTACGTTGGCTCGCTTCTGGCCAATGGCCACATAGATGCAGACAAGGTCCTTGCCCTTTTGATTGACAATGGTATCTATGGCCAGCGCCGACTTGCCAGTCTGGCGATCACCAATGATCAACTCTCGTTGTCCACGCCCAATGGGGAACATGGAATCAATGGCCTTAATACCCGTCTGGACCGGCCTGTTGACAAACTCCCGAACGGTAACGTCGGGCGCGATCCTCTCGATAGGGCGAAAGGTGTCCGATTCAATGGGTCCCTTCCCGTCGACGGGCACACCCAGGGCATTCACGACCCTTCCGACGAGAGCGTCGCCCACAGGCACCGAAACGATGCGGCCGGTCACCCGAACCTCATCGCCCTCCTCGATGTCCGTATAGTCACCAAGGATGATGATGCCGACCTCACTCTCCTCCAGGTTGAAGGCGATACCCAACACGCCGGTCTTGGCAAACTCGACCAATTCGCTGGCCATGACCTTGCTGAGACCCTCGACGCGAGCGATACCGTCACCTACTTCAACAACAGTACCGACGTTCACTGTGCTTACAGGTGCCTCAAAGGACATGATCTGCTTTTTGATCGTATCAGTGATATCCTCTCCTCGTATCGCCATTATCCCTCCTGACTATCTCGCGCATCCTTTCGCCTGGGGAACTCACTCAGCAGCGAGAACGCTTTCCCTGAGCGCGGCTAGTTTTGCAGCGACGCTATCGTCTATGATCTCATCGCCGACGCGGGCAACTAGTCCCCCCAGAATGGATTCGTCAACGACAAACTCAAACTCCAGGCCGTCGCCAAAGCGGGCCACCAGGTCGTTTTCCACCCGCTCCCGCTCCTCCTCCGTTAGAGGGACGGCAGTGGTTACCCGTGCTACTCTGCGTCGAGGACCTCGCCTGGCAAGGTGTTCTAATTGCACGATAACATCGCCCAAGAGGTGAAGGTGGTTCTTGCTGATCAACAGAGAGACAAAATTGAACACCTCTTCGCTAGCCCCGTGGGGCAGCACCTTCCTGGCTACGTCCTGTCTTTGAGCCAACTCGAGCGTTGCATCACTGAGCGAAGCCGCGATGGTCTCGTCGTCAGCCAGGGCCTCCTCAAAGGCCTTGAGACTGACCAACCAATCCTCCAAGGCCGTTTCGTAGATGGCGTTAGCATACGTGGCTGACAACTCTCTATCTTTTCTTCTCACTCTGACTCTCCGCTCTCGCTTAGGAACTGTTCAATCAGACGACTCTGCGCCTTCTCATCAAGGGACTCCCCGATCAGTTGCCGAGCGATCAGCACGGAGAGATCGACCGCCTGCTGCCGCACTTCTGCCAGAAGTTGTTTCCGCTCGGAAGCTATCTCCTCCCGAGCTCTCTCCAGCACACGATCAGCCTCTTTTTTCGCATGGGCAACAATATCATCTCGAATGTCCTCTCCCACCCTGGTTGCTTGAGCGATAAGCTCCTGGCTCTCTGCGCGGGCCTCTGCCATGCGCTTTTCGAACTCCTCTTCGGTCCGAGCCAGCTGCTGCTTGATCTGCTCCGCATCTTCCATGCTCTTCTTGATCATAGCAGAGCGCTCGTCCAGCGTCTTCATGCCGGGCTTCCAGAGGAACCGCAGTAGTACAAAGAGCAGCAAGCCAAAGGCAACCATCTGAAACAGCAGTTGCCACACATTCAAGCCCAATTGGTCCATGGTCTCTCCTTCTCTGTGCAGGACGCAGGACGGGAACCTGGCTGTCGACGCTACAGAAAGGGCATGTCCCTCAGAACATTGGCCCTCCTGAGCCGGATGAGGCTGGGACCTGGCCAACCAGTCACGCGAATCAAGGCTCCACAGACAGGTCCTGGCCTTGAGGATCCTAGCCTCCCACCACCAAGGCCAAGATGATGGCGATGAGCAGGGCATAGATGGCGACCGCCTCCGCCAAACCTGCACCCAGAATCATGGTTGTCCGGATAGCGCCTTCCGCCTCTGGATTGCGGCCAATCGCCTCCATCGCCTTGCTGACAGCCATGCCAATACCAATGGCCGGGCCAAATGAGCCAAGGCCCATGGCGAGACCCGCCGCCAGTTTGATCAATCCAACGTCAGTGATTTCCATGACATGCACCCTCCTTGATCATTGAGATACTGCTCTCTGACAGGGTGACCCCATCAGACACTCCCCACATTCTACGACTTAATCGTGCTTGGCCGTGCCCAGAGCGATGTAGCCAATCGACAACACGGTGAAGATCATGGCTTGAATGAAGCCAAAGAGCATCTCCAGTCCCAGGAACATGGCAGGCACCACAAGAGGAAGCAAGACATACATTACAATGGTCAGTGTCTCACCAGCGAAGATATTGCCGAAAAGTCGGACGCTCAGAGAGATGATATGAGAGACCTCGCTAAGGATGTGGACCGGGAACAGAATGATGGACATGAAGGAGATGGGCTCAAAGAACTCCTTTATATACCCCAGGATACCTCTCGCGCTGATGCTTAGTATCTGGACTGTTGCGACGGAGATCAAGGCCATGGCAACCGTCGTATTCAGGTCACTGTTGGCAGGGCGCAACAGTGGAACATCGTGTCCCTCGAAATTGTGGAACGTTATTACACCATAGAAGGGTAGAAGACCACCCCAGTTGGCCATCAAGATGAAAATGAAGAAGGTCCCCACCAACGGGAAGATCCGTCGCCCCACCTTCTCCCCAGCGGTGCCCACACAAAGAGTGTAGATGAACCCCATCCCCATCTCCACTACCGCCTGGAGCCTTCCCGGCACCAGGCTCCATCGCCGGTACAGAACCAGTGATCCAATGACGAGAGCAAGGCCGACCAGTATGCTGGTCAGCATGGAATTGGTGAAAGTCAAGGGGCCGATCTGAAACAGTGGCTCAGCCACCAAACTGATCTCTATCTCCATTCATCTGCCTCCAACTGCCAGTGCGGCCTTCTATCCGCGGTTCAAGTCACCGCCCAGCGGAGACCCCGAACACCGATTCCAGGTACCGTTCCGGCATGAATATCATCAATATCAGGCGGTAGCCTTGGTACCCCAGAATTCCTAACACGAAGGCCATAAGGTCCAACTCCAACGCTCGGAAGATCAAGTACAGAGCGAGGAAGAACAGGCCCTGTTTCACCAGGAACAAGATCGGAGTGATCCAGCCCCAAACACGCCTCAACGAGCCCCAGATGCCTTGGGAAGGCACCCATCTCAGACCAAAACTCAGCAACAAGTCATTGATCAAGACTAGGAGCAGTCCAAACCCCAAGCCAGCCCAGTACCTTTGGCCGACCAACAGGGACAGCAGAGTGAGCAGGCTAATGGTTGCTACGGTTACGGATTTCTTCCTCATCCGAGTTCCTCTTGAAGGTCATCAATTCCCGGATGACGTACGCGGCCGACAGCAACCCAAACAGCATGCCCAACACTAGAAAGATGGGCCTGGTGCCCAGGTGATCGTCCACCCACAGGCCGCCCAGCACACCCACTCCAACCACCGCAGCGATAGAAAACCCCAGTTGGGAAGCAAGCGCCAAAGCACGAAGGGTACCGCGATCTATCTTCATTCCAGGCCATCCTTCCAACGGACGGCAAACTGGGAAATGCGAAGGACCGGCTGCTTTGCTCGCCACCATGCTTCGCTGTGCGCTTGAGCCCGCAACCGGGAGACAGGGATCGGATCTGTCGGGGCGAATCACTTCTCGAGGAGAAGTCTCCCTCGACAATACCAGGGAGCAAGAAAGGAATCCGCACCCGGGTTGTTCCGCAATGAATCACCAAGGCGACAACTCAGCTAATGATATGTCACTTGCCCAATCTTGCCAAGCAACCACAACATTGTAGCATAGCTCCGAAACTTTGTCAAGCACCGGATACTCCGTCTTCAATCTGACATACTTCGCAGCTGACACTCCCCCTAGCTCTCACTTCGACGCACCCTAACCCGCGTTCCGTCCCTCACGGTCTTCAATAGCCGGGGATCTCCCGTCACGCGACCGAAGACACTCACCGGGCTGGCGGGCCGTATCTCGTCGCCTGTGCTTGCAGGGGTAGGACCGAAGAAGATGCAGAAGGCCCTCCCGGGAGGCCAGTAGCCCAAGTCGCCCAATTCCACTATGTCCTGGCCCGCCTCCAAGGGCAAGGCCAAGGGGGTCGAGAAGTATATCTCGTCCCCCCAAGTATTCGCCACACCTTCAATAGGCAGTCCATCCCACACAGCTTGGGCCGTCTCCGTGTCCTGGAGCTCCGCCCGGACACTGACCTCGCCGGCCGCTATCTCTATTCTGCGAACCATTTTCGTCCCCACCAAGTTATGTTATAATCACGCCAAACGGAAGGGATAGGCTCCGCAGAGTTGCCCCCAAAGCTGCGGCCCACCCTCCGCATTCGCGAATTATATCGCATCCGCTACGAATGCACCAAGCCGAGGCAGGATCCCCGGACAGAGCGAGCAACGAGTATTCTGCGGAGGATAGAATGTCTGTTCTGGAACTACAGAACGATGTCATCTACGGTCCCATCCACTCGCGGCGCCTGGGCCGGTCCCTGGGCATCAACCTGCTGCCTACAAAGCGCAAGCTGTGTACCTTTGACTGCATCTACTGCCAATACGGGAGCTTCGACCCAGCGGCTGTGGCCGAAGGATACAAAGGCTTCCCCTCGCCGGAGACTGTCCTACGAAGGATAGAGGAGGCCTTACAGCAGCGACCCCTTCTAGACTACATCACCTTCTCGGGCAACGGCGAGCCCACGCTGCATCCTCAGTTTCCGGACATCGTGGCGGAAGTGCGCCGCCTCAGGGATCAGATGTGTCCCGGCGTGAGGCTGGCTATCCTCTCCAACTCCTCGCGAATCCACCGTGCCGACATCAGAGAGGCCGTAGAGCAGTTGGATGACCCGATCATGAAACTGGACGCCGGCGATCCCGAGACTTTTGCTCAGGTGAGCCGGCCCGCGCCGGGAGTCACGCTGGAGAAGATCCTGCTCGGTCTCTCAGCCATGCCCCGATTTATCGTTCAGACCTTGATCATTGACGGCGAGATTCAGAACGTGAGGGGAGAGGCCCACGAAGCGTGGCTGACCATGCTCTCTCGGCTATCTCCGGAGAAGGTACAGATATACAGTACCGACCGGCCGGTGGCCGTGGAGGGAATAGAGACAGTATCCAGAGAAGCCTTGGAACGGCTGGCTCGGAGCTCACAGGAGAGAACGGGCATCGAAGTGAGAGCTTACTAGCGCGACCCGGTGGAAGAAAGGCAGCACCTGTGAAGATACTGCACATCTACAAAGACTATTATCCTGTTGTGGGAGGTATGGAAAACCATATCAGGATGCTGGCTGAAGGTGCGGCGAAACGGGGGGTGGAGGTCACCGTCCTGGTCACGAGTCCCACCCATTCAACCGAAATACAGAGCATGGATGGCGTCACGATCATCAAGGCTGGAAGGCTGGCTACCGTAGCTTCCACTCCCCTGAGTTCCGCTCTCTTACTGTGGGCGAGACGTTTGAAACCCGATATCACACACTTGCACTTCCCATACCCTTGGGGAGAGATGGCCCATCTGATGTTCGGGCGCGGTCAAAGAACGGTGATCACCTATCAAAGCGACATCGTTCGGCAGAAGAGCCTCCTTAGCCTGTACCGTCCATTCCTCAGGCGCATCCTGGCGAGAGCGGACCGCATCATCGCCACCAGCCCCCAGTATGTCCAGAGTTCACCGCACTTGAGCGAAGTAGCGGACAAGTGTGTGGTTATTCCGATGGGAATCGACCTGGAACGCTTCCAGGAAGCCAGAACAGAGGAAGTGAAAGAACTGAGAAACAGGTACGACCCCCCTCTGCTACTCTTCGTTGGCATACTCCGCTACTACAAAGGGCTAGAATACCTGATCGCGGCGATGAGACATGTGAGTGCCCGGCTCCTGGTGGTAGGTTCAGGGCCCATGGCTGAAGAGTGGCAGAACCAGGCAGTCGGACTGGGTCTAGCGGACAAGGTCCTATTCGTGGGTCAGCACGTAGAGGACCTACCCGCCTACTATCAAGCCTGCGACGCTTTTGTGCTCCCTTCCTCCCACCGCAGCGAAGCCTTCGGCCTGGTGCAAGTAGAGGCCATGGCCTGTGGCAAGGCGGTGGTATGCACCGAACTGGGCACGGGAACCTCCTACGTGAATGTTGACGGCGAAACGGGCCTGGTAGTGCCCGCTCGCGACGCCGATGCCCTCGCCCAAGCCATCAACCGCTTGCTGATAGATGAAGCCTTGCGGAAACAGATGGGTGAGAACGGCAGGAAACGAGCGCTGCAGGAGTTCTCCCACGAAACCATGATAGAGAGAGTCCTGTGTCTGTACCGGAGTCTCCTCTGAGCGTGTCGAGGTAGGACAGTGCTCTCCTTCCCTGCTTCCGCAGCACTGCGTGGTTGAGCCAGGCGATTCGATTCGCTGCCGAGTCTTGACCCCTGAGAGTAGCACCCAACGTGAAGCCCGACTCTGCGTGCGCGGAGCCCTTGTGGGGCTCCCGAGGTGGCGTTCGGCCGAACCCCGGGCTGCAGCTCTGTTCTAGGTGAGCCAGGAAGCCGACCGCCTCCGGTTTCCGAGGAATACTTCCAGCGTGCTACCGTCCGGGCGCAACTGGAGGCATCCGAGGCGATGCCCAGCTGCAGCCGTGCATCCACCCACCCTGTCACAGACGGTTGAACTTCGACTTCGCCTGACCTATCATTAACAAGTCGGCACGACCGTCAAGGAGCGTGGACTTAACGAGACGCGGTCGCGCAGATCAACGAGATTCGCCATTGCCTCGATAATGAAGGCTGGATGCTGAGACAGGATGCGGGTTCTTGTTACAGGTGGAGCAGGCTACATCGGTTCGCATCTGGTTGACAGATTGCTGGCCGACGGGCATCAAGTTGTCGCCGTGGACAACCTCTCACTGGGCAAACTAGCCAATATCGAGCACCACCTTGACAAGCCAAGTTTCCGCTTCGTTGAAGGGGATATCCTCGATCACCGGTTGATGGAGAACCTGATAGGCGAGTGCGATGTGGCATATCATCTGGCGGCAGTGGTAGGCGTCAAACACGTTCTCGCTAACCCCTTGCAAGCCATGATGACCAACGTGTGGGGAACGGAAAACGTGCTCCACTCTGCCTCGCGCCTTGGAGGAAAAGTGGTATTGGCCTCCTCGTCGGAGGTGTACGGCAAGAGTACGAAGTCTCCGTTGGCCGAAGACGATGATTGTCTCTTGGGCTCGACGAGAGTATCTCGCTGGTGCTATTCCACGGCGAAAGCCCTTGACGAGCACCTGGCTCTGGCTTATCACCGCCAGAAGCGACTCCCGATGGTGATCCTCCGCTACTTCAACTCCTACGGGCCGCGGCTGGACCCCGTCGGTTACGGCAGCGTGGTGGCGAAATTCGTCAACCAGGCACTGGATGGTCGTCCCATTACCGTGCACGGTGACGGACGACAGACCCGCTGCTTCACTTATGTCGATGACACCGTGGAGGGAACCGTGTTGGCCGCCACAGTCGAGGCTGCCAACGGGGCGGTACTCAACATCGCCCGGGCTGAAGAGACAGCGATTCTAGATCTGGCGAACATGATCAAGGACATGACGACCTCTTCGTCGGAAGTTGTCCTCGTGCCGTACCACCAGGAGTACGGAGATCACTTCGAGGACACCAGGCGTCGTGTACCTGCCGTGGATCGGGCGGAACAGTCTCTTGGCTTCAGGGCCCAAGTGTCGCTGGTGCAGGGCCTGGAGCGGACGATCAACTGGTTCAGGAGTGTGCGATGAAGATCTTGGTCACGGGCGGAGCGGGTTTCATAGGCTCGGCCCTGGCCAATCACCTGGTCCGACTCGGACACCGTGTCCGGGCATTGGATGATCTGAGCTCCGGAG